>CAYQUT010000014.1:0-67411 GCA_964420985.1 uncultured Chryseobacterium sp. | reverse complement strand
GTGCTTCATTATTAGTTGCAAGTCCTGAATACAATAGAATGGAAATAGCATCTTTATGAGCCTGATCCTCTTGGTATTTAGATCCTTTTTTGGAGTCCCATATTTTTATGGTCACATAATCGTTCGATAAATTTTCCGTTAATTCAGAATGGAAGCTTTGCGCTTTGATGTTTCCCATGAAAAAAAGAACAACGAGGGCGGTGAGAATTTGCTTCATATTATCTATTTGTATGCAATATTATGTATATACATACATATAATAATAAAATTAATAGAAAAAAAGAATTACACAACCATAATCATATAAAAATCAAAAGCGCCCAATGGGCGCTTTTTTGTTCAATATTGTACTGGAAGTAAGTTAAGAAAACATCTCCCTTACTCGATGAAAAAAGGACTTGTCCTTGCTGCCTGGAGCTGGTTGAAAATGTTCTGCATTTCTCAATTTCTCGAGTATTTCCTTCTCCTCATTATTCAACTTTTGTGGTGTCCATACATTGATGTTTACCAACAAATCGCCATGCCCGTATCCATTGACCTCTGGCAACCCTTTTCCTTTTAATCTTAATATTTTTCCACTTTGCGTTCCTGCGTCAATCTTGATTTGCGCTTTTCCTTTTACCAATGGCACCTCAACGGATGCACCCAATGCAGCATCTGCAAAATTGATGTACAAGTCATGGTATAAATTGATACCATCTCTCTTAAGCAATGTGTGTTCTTCTTCTTCAATCTGAACCAACAAGTCTCCAGGAACTCCACCAAAGGGTCCTGCATTTCCTTTTCCAGAAACATTCAATGTCATGCCTTCACCAACACCTGCCGGAATGTTGATTTCAATCAATTCCTCTTCTCTCTTCTGCCCATTAGCATCTGCATCTTTTGGCTTGCTCTTGATGGATTTTCCAGTACCGTTACAAACGTGACAAGTAGTGGCGGTTTGCATCGCGCCCAAAATGGTTTGCTGCACCCTGCGTATCTGTCCACTTCCTTTGCACGTTCCGCAGGTATCGTAGCTGACACCTTCGGCATTTACCATTTTAAAGACTTTCACTTTCTTGGTAACGCCAAAAGCAATCTCTTCTAGGTTTAATTTTACTTTGATGCGCAGGTTGCTTCCTTTGACTCTTCGGCTGCCTCCACTGCTTCTTCCTCCACCGAAGGCTTGACCGAAGATGTCCCCGAAATTGGAGAATATGTCGTCCATGTTCATGCCGCCGCCGCCGCCACCAAATCCTCCGCCCATTCCAGCGTGACCAAATTGGTCGTAGCGCGCTTTCTTCTCAGGATCGCTCAATATTTCATAGGCTTCTGCTGCTTCTTTGAACTTGTCTTCCGCACTGGCATCATCAGGATTTTTATCCGGATGATATTTAATGGCCAATTGACGGTAAGCCTTCTTGATGTCAGCTTCACTAGCTCCCTTGGAAACGCCCAGTACCTCGTAATAATCTCTTTTAGCCATGGTTTATGCTCCTACCGCCACTTTCGCGTAGCGTATTACTTTGTCATTTAAACTGTATCCTCTTTCGACAGTATCTAAAATCTTTCCTTTTAAATCTTCTGATGGCGCTGGGATTTGCGCAATGGCTTCATGCATGTCACTATTAAAAACTTCACCATTGCTCTCGATGGCCTTTAAACCATGTTTTTCTAAACCATTTTTTAAACCAAGATGAATCAAGGCAAATCCTTCTTTGATGGCCTGCATGTCTTCTAAAGACTCATTGGCCTTGATGGCTCTTTCAAAATTGTCCAATATGGGCAATAAATCTTTGATTACTCCCTGCGCTGCAGTGGCCAACAATTCTCTTCTCTCTTTGGCTTGGTTCCTCCTGAAGTTGTCGAAGTCTGCCGCCAAATAATAATACTTGTTTTTCCAATCTTCTTGAACCGCTTGCTCTTGATCAGTATTTCCTTCCGCAGCATTGTTTTCCTCTTGATTGGATTCAGGAGCGTTTTCTGCATTCACTTCAGTTTCAGATGCAGGGATGTTTTCATTTTCCAACGAATCTGGATGAACTGTATTTTCTGTATTCATAATGCTCAATTTTTTTCTCGCTTAGCAAAATTGCGACCATTGCTGAAATGGCGACAAAGTGTCACAGGATGCAAAGGTAAGGACAAAAAAAATCCCGACGATTTGTCGGGATCTATAGATTTTAGTCAGTTTAGAATTTGGCTACAAACTCGTCGAGTTTCATGTGCAATTCCATACCTCTCAAGTTTTTTCCCACGATGATTCCATTTTCATCAATCAAAAAGCTCATCGGAATGCTAGATACGCCATACAATTGTCCTGCAGCATTGTCCCATCCTTTTAAATCACTCACGTGGTATTTCCATAAAAGACCATCTTTTTCTACGGCTTGTTTCCATGGCTCCATGCTTTTGTCAAAGCTCACTGAAAAAACCTCGAAACCTTTGGCAGATTTGAAAGTGGCTTTATTGTATTTGTTGTATGCTGATACAACATTGGGATTCTCTCTTCTGCAAGGACCACACCATGATGCCCAAAAATCAATCAAAACCATTTTGCCACGAAGAGAAGAAAGTTTGATTTTCTTACCATCCATTCCAGCCATTTCAATTTCAGGAGCTTGGTCACCGATGTTTGTACCGATTTTATTGGTTTTTACAACCGTTTCAGAATGGTTGACATTGGATCTGAAGGACAAGGCTACTAATCCGACAATCACAATACTTAGGGCAAAAAAGATTTTTTTCATGGTTTTGATTCTTTTCAAATGTAATGATTTTCGCAATGCCAAAGACGATGCCAAAATCATTTTAACTAATCAATTCTTCTAATTTCAGCACCCAATGCGGTTAAGCGACTTTCGATGTCTTGGTAGCCTCTATCAATTTGCTCAATGTTTTGAATGACACTTTTTCCTTTTGCTCCCAAAGCAGCAATGAGCAAAGCTACACCTGCTCTGATATCGGGAGAGGACATGGTTACGCCTTTGAGGGTAGACTTTCTGTCCAGTCCAATAACCGTTGCTCTGTGAGGATCACACAAAATAATTTGTGCACCCATATCTATCAATTTATCTACAAAGAATAATCGGCTTTCAAACATTTTTTGATGGATCAAGACCGAACCTCTGGCTTGGGTAGCGGTAACCAAGGCTATTGAGATTAAGTCAGGAGTGAACCCCGGCCAAGGCGCATCGGAAATTGTCATGATGGATCCGTCAATGAAGCTTTCAATTTCATAATGTTCTTGCGATGGAATATGCAAGTCATCGCCATTGACCAGTTCCATTTGGATGCCCATGCGTCTAAAAATTTCTGGGATGATCCCCAAATGTGGATAGCCAACATTTTTAATGGTGATGTCTCCTTGGGTCATGGCTGCCATGCCAATGAAAGAGCCAATCTCAATCATATCCGGCAAGCAACGGTGGTTGCAACCTTTCAATTTTTCTACTCCCTCAATGATCAATAAATTGGAGCCAATGCCTTCAATTTTTCCGCCCATGGAATTGATCATCTTGCACAATTGCTGCAGGTAAGGTTCACACGCTGCGTTATAGATTGTTGTTGTGCCTTGCGCCAAAGCAGCAGCCATAACAATATTGGCTGTTCCTGTAACAGACGCTTCATCCAACAGCATAAAAGTGCCTTTGAGTTCTTTGGCCTCAACACTGTAAAAATGATCGTTGGCGTCGTAGTTAAATTTTGCACCCAAGTTGATGAAGCCCTGGAAATGGGTATCCAATCGGCGTCTTCCAATTTTATCTCCACCTGGCTTGGGAATGTATCCAACGCCATAACGACCCAACATGGGACCCACCATCATGATGGAACCACGTAATTTGGCAGCTTTGGTTTTGTATTCCGCCGTTGTTAAATAGTTCAAATCAATGTCCGCTGCTTCAAAAGCATAATGACCCTTACCCAATTTCTCCACTTTCACCCCAACATCTTGCAAAAGATCAATCAATTTTAATACATCAATAATCTCAGGGATGTTGGAGATTTCGACACGCTCAGGGGTTAACAATACGGCGCAAAGAATTTGTAACGCTTCATTTTTTGCCCCTTGTGGAATGACCTCACCTTGTAGTTTGTGACCTCCTACGATTTCGAATTTTGCCGACATAATGCTTCTAATTTGACGGCAAGAAAATCAATAAATGAATGTGATTTTAGAAACAAAAAAGGATTTATTGACATTCAATAGCGAACAATGTTTTGCATTTAGTTGGTATTTACGACCTTTGCCCCATGTCAGTAAACAAGGAAGTTAGACGCGTTACCACTCATACCTTACATGAGATGAAAATACGCGGGGAAAAAATCAGTATGCTCACTGCCTATGATTTCACCATGGCCAGCATCATCGATGCTGCGGGCATTGATGTTATTTTGGTAGGAGATAGCGCATCCAATGTAATGGCAGGTCATGAGACCACTTTGCCCATTACCTTGGATCAAATGATTTATCATGCAGCCTCGGTAGTAAGGGCTTGTCAACGTTCTTTAGTAGTGGTTGATATGCCTTTTGGTTCTTATCAAGGCAACTCAAAAGAGGCTTTGAATTCAGCCATTAAAATCATGAAAGAAACGGGCGGACATGCTGTGAAGATTGAAGGAGGAGCCGAAGTTGAAGAGAGCATTAAACGCATTCTTACGGCTGGAATTCCAGTTATGGGACATTTGGGACTGACTCCACAAAGCATTTATAAATTCGGAACTTATCAAGTTAGGGCTAAGGAGGAAATGGAGGCAGAGCGCTTAAAGCACGATGCAAAATTATTAGAGGCTGCAGGGGTATTTGCGATTGTTTTAGAGAAAATTCCAGCTAAACTCGCAAAGCAAGTGGCTGAGTCTGTTGAAATTCCTATCATAGGAATTGGTGCTGGTTCTGAAGTGGATGGACAGGTTTTGGTATTGCATGATATGCTGGGGTTGACCCAGAATTTTAGTCCGCGTTTTTTAAGAAGGTATGCGCAAATGGGGGAGATGATGAACGATGCTGTAAAGCAATACATCGCAGACGTGAAGGCCAAGGATTTCCCGAATGCCAAGGAACAATATTAGGCTATGGCAAGTCCTAAAAAAGATTGGTCGCAGGTTCCTGTAGCGCCTATTATTTCTACCAATGTCGAGAATTTGCAAGTTTTGTTTGAGGACAATCACGTAATTGTCGTGAACAAACGGAGCAGCGATATTGTCCAAGCAGATAGGACCGGTGATGTAGTTTTATCTGACATCGTCAAAGAGTACATCAAGAGAAAGTACAATAAACCGGGAGAAGTTTTTTTAGGCACAGTTCATCGCATAGATCGTCCAGTCAGTGGCGCAGTGGTGTATGCCAAAACCTCTAAAGCCCTATCTAGATTAACAGTGGCATTCAAGGATCGGGAAGTGAAGAAGACTTATTGGGCAGTAGTCAAAGGACAATTTGAAAAGCCCAATGGTACGGTAGTGAATTACCTCTGGAAAGATGAAAGACAAAATAAGACTTTTGCCTTTAAAGACAACGGGAAAGATAGAAAGGAGTCAGAGTTGTCTTATCAAGTAATGGGAGAAAGTGACCATTATACTTTTGTGGAAGTTTATCCAAAGACAGGAAGGCACCATCAAATCAGGGCTACCATGGCCTTCTTGGGCTGTCCCATCAAGGGGGATGTGAAGTATGGGTCAAAGAGAACCAATGACAACGCCAGTATTCATCTGCATGCGCGTAAAATCGGTTTTCATCACCCTACACAAAAGCATTGGATGGAGATAATAGCGCCTCTGCCGGAGGAGGTTTTGTGGAATGCGTTTTTGCAGAAGCAGTATGGAGTGATGAGTGATGAGTTATGAGTTATGAGTGAAGAGAAAAGAGAAAAGAGAAAAGAGGGAAGAGGGAAGAGAAAAGAGAAAAGAGGGAAGAGAAAAGAGGGAAGAGTGAAGAGAAAAGAGGGAAGAGAAAAGAGGGAAGAGGAAAGAGGGAAGAGAAAAGAGGGAGGAGGGAAGAGGGAAGAGAAAAGAGTGAAGAGAAAAGAGGGAAGAGGGAAGAGAAAAGAGGGAAGAGAAAAGAGGGAAGAGTGAAGAGAAAAGAGGGAAGAGAAAAGAGTGAAGAGTGAAGAGAAAAGAGGGAAGAGAAAAGAGTGAAGAGAAAAGAGGGAAGAGGGAAGAGTGAAGAGTGAAGAGAAAGGAGAAAAGAGTGAAGAGTGAGTAGAGCAGAGAGCAAAGGAGTAACTCCACTCACTTCTCATTACTCATTACTCATTACTTACTACTCATTACTGACTACTCATCACTGACTACTCATTACTGACTACTCATTACTGACTACTCATTACTGACTACTCATTACTGACTACTGTTTAAAGATTACTTTTCTTATCCCGATTATATTTGTCGAAAATTTGAAAAAGATATGGAACCAAAAGAACACATACATTGCTTGATCATCGGAAGTGGTCCTGCAGGATATACCGCAGCGATTTATGCTGCACGTGCGGATCTAAAACCTGTGATGTACATGGGGAATCAGCCAGGAGGGCAATTGATGGACACCACTGAAGTAGATAATTTCCCAGGTTATCCGAGTGGTATTAAAGGTCCAGAAATGATGGAAGATTTAAAGAATCAGGCATTGCGTTTTGGAACCGATGTTCGTTCAGGTTGGGCAACAAAAGTTGATTTCACAGGGCCAAAGCACATTGTAGAGTTTGATAATGGAAAACATGTCGTGAGTGCTGATGCTGTGATTATTTCTACTGGAGCCTCTGCCAAGTGGTTGGGTTTGGAAAGTGAATTGCGGTTGCGGGATATCGGAGGTGGTGTAAGTGCATGCGCGGTGTGTGATGGATTCTTTTACCGTGGTCAAGATGTGGCCATTGTTGGAGCAGGAGATACAGCAGCTGAGGAGGCAACTTATCTAGCCAAGTTGTGCAACAAAGTGTATATGATTGTGAGAAGCGATAAGATGCGTGCAAGTAAGGCTATGCAACATCGAGTGATGAACACGCCCAATATCGAAGTGATTTGGAACGCTACAACAGAAGAAGTTTTAGGTACAGACGGTGTAACTGGAGCTCGATTTAATATCAACGGTTCTGAGACCCGTGAAGTAGCCATTACCGGATTCTTCGTAGCCATCGGTCATAAGCCAAACACCGATGTTTTCAAACCTTGGATCAATACAGATGAAGTGGGTTACATCTTAAATACACCAGGTTCTTCAAAGACCAATATTGAAGGTGTTTTTGTAGCAGGTGATGCGGCTGATAAAACTTATCGCCAAGCCATTACAGCAGCTGGAACGGGATGCATGGCTGCTTTGGATGCAGAGCGTTATTTGGCGGCCAAAGGTCATTAATGAGAATCGATTAAAATTTGACATGATTGCAAGGGGATAAGTTATCTTTGCGTCATGTCAAATTTTGTTTTGTCAATACATCAAACGGGGTTGAGTGCACAGCAAATTCTGTTGCACGACTACCGTTTAGCTTGGGTGAGCAGAGAGGCCTCTTTATTGGGTCGAAAAGAAGTACTCACAGGAAAAGCCAAATTCGGAATTTTTGGAGACGGTAAAGAGGTGGCTCAAATTGCCATGGCGCGTGCTTTTAAAAAGGGTGATTGGCGCTCAGGATATTACAGAGATCAAACTTTTATGATGGCGGTTGGCGAACTTTCTGTTCGTCAATATTTCGCTGCCTTGTATGCGCATACCGACGTTGCGCAAGAGCCTGCTAGTGGCGGTCGCCAGATGGGCGGACACTATGCCACACGTACTATTGATGATCAAGGAAATTGGAAGAACTTGATGGACATGTTCAACTCTTCTTCCGATATTTCACCAACAGGTGGTCAAATGCCTCGTTTATTGGGATTGGCACAAGCCAGCAAGATTTTTAAAGAGGTGAAGGAATTGCATGATTGGGCTCACTTCTCAGATCATGGAAACGAGGTGGCTTTTGGTACAATCGGTGATAGCTCTACATCAGAAGGTTTGTTCTGGGAAAGTATGAATGCAGCAGCGGTGCTGAAGGTACCTTTGTGCATGAGTGTTTGGGACAATGGTTGGGGAATCAGTGTACCCAAGAAGTTTCAAACAGCCAAGGAAAGCATCTCAGAAGCCATGGCAGGTTTTGATTTAAATGACAACGGTGACGGAATAAAAATTTTCAAGGTCAAAGGATGGAATTATGCCGAATTGATTTTGACTTATGCCAAAGCCGTGAAGCTCTGCCGAGAGCAACATATACCCGTTTTGGTTCATGTTGAAGAATTGACTCAGCCTCAAGGTCATTCCACATCAGGTTCTCATGAGCGTTACAAGTCTGCTGAACTATTGGAGTGGTACAAGGACTGGGATTGTTTGGTGCAGTTTAAGAAATTTATTTTGGCTCAGGGCGTTGCTTCGGAAACGGAGTTGGATGAGATACAAAATGAAGCCAAGCAATTTGTTCGTGAAGAGCAAAAGGCGGCTTGGTCAGCTTTCAGAGCTTCTATCGATGAAGATGTACAGGCTACTTTGCACCACCTTTCATCTTTTCAAAGTCATCCCCAATGCGGACCTTTGATTCAGACTTTAACAGCGATGAAAGATGCTGGGAAAAAGGAATTGATGGGTACCATGCACAAAGTATTGCGTATTGTCGGCGAAGGTGAACAGTCCAAAGCTTTGAAGCAATGGCAATTGTATTTGAAGAACAAGTACCAAAGCCAATACAGTAGCCATTTGTACAGTGAGGGCAACTTGTCCGTTTCCAAAGTGTCAAGTGTTGCCCCATCATACAACAACGAATCAGAAATGGTAGATGGTCGTGTGATACTTCGCGATTTTTGGGACTATCAAATGAGTAAGAGACCCGAAGTTTTAATCTTTGGGGAAGATGTCGGAAAAATTGGAGGTGTTAATCAAACCTGTGAAGGACTCCAAGAGAAATATGGTGAGATTCGTGTCAGTGATACCGGTATTCGCGAAGCATCTATCTTAGGACAGGCAATAGGAATGTCCATGAGAGGTTTGCGTCCGGTGGCGGAAATTCAATATTTGGATTATATCTATTACGCTTTGCAAATCATGCGTGATGATTTAGCTTCTGTTCGTTACAGAACAGCAGGAGGTCAGAAAGCACCAGCCATCATTAGTACAAGAGGGCATCGATTGGAAGGGATTTGGCACAGTGGAAGTCCGATGGGAGCCATCATCAATAGTTTGCGCGGTATGATTGTTTGTGTACCACGCAATATGACTGATGCCGCAGGAATGTATGCAACACTTTTGGAGAGTGATGAACCCGCATTGGTTGTGGAATGTTTGAATGGTTATCGCTCAAAAGAAAAGATGCCAAATAATTTAGGGGAATACAAGAGTCCTATTGGTATTGCTGAAATTGTAAAAGAAGGAACAGATCTGACTTTATTGTCTTATGGTTCTACATTCAATATATGTCAAGCTGCGGCCAAAGAATTGGAGGCCATGGATATTTCAGTTGAACTCGTGGATGCCAGAACTTTATTGCCTTTCGATGAAACCAATGTTTGTGTTCAATCTTTGAAAAAGACCAATCGTTTGTTGATTGTGGACGAGGATGTGCCAGGAGGTGCTGCAGCTTATTTGTTGAATGATGTGTTACACCGTCAACGAGGTTACCAATACCTTGATGCAGCTCCGGTAACATTGTCTGCAAAGCCTCATTTACCTGCATATGGCACAGATGGAGATTATTTTAGTAAGCCATCTGTAGAAGAGGTTATCGACACTGTACTAGGGATAATCCAAGAGTAAGGTTTTTATTCTTACATCATTTTGGGCGATATTCGCTTTGATGAGAAGTGTTATAATTTTCGTATTTGCTTTTATTGCCGCTCCGGTAATGTTCGGTCAGTTCTATGTTCAAGGTGTTGTTCAAGAGCAAAGCAATAAACAACCATTGCCATTTGCATCCATTCAGATAGAAGGCACAACTACAGGTGTTATAGCAGATGCAGATGGGAAGTTCAGTTTGACTCCGCTCAAGTTTCCTTGCGTGCTTGTGGTGAATGCCATAGGCTTTGAAAAAAAATACGTCAATTGCTATAAGAATACCAGTGATTTGGTGATTGAGATGGAAGAGGTTCCGGATGATCGAGGTCCTGTTCTTCAAATTTATGATGACCGCATTTCTCAAAAAATCAAACAAGGAGCTCTGACCATTGAGACGCTGGATCTTAAAGCCATCAAGCAAAGTGCAACAGGCAATTTTTATGAAAGCCTTGGTGCATTGAAGGGAGTTGATTTAACTACAGCCTCTCTTGGTTTCAGGATCATCAATACGCGTGGATTCAACTCTACATCTCCAGTAAGAACTTTGCAGCTCATCGACGGAGTAGACAACCAATCTCCGGGTCTGAATTTTTCATTGGGTAATTTCTTAGGAGCTCCCGATTTGGATGTTCGTTCCGTAGAGATTATTCAGGGAGCTAGCAGTGCATATTACGGCCCTGGTGCATTTAATGGAGTGGTGGCCATGTCAACAAAAAATCCTTTTATGTTTAAAGGAGTGAGTGCGCAACTTCGAGTGGGAGAGCGGAATTTAACGGAAGCTTCTGTTCGATGGGCTGATGCATTTAAAAATAAAAAAGGATTTGATTATGTTGCTTTAAAAGTCAATGCCTTCGCAATGCGCGCTTATGACTGGGAGGCAACCAATTACGATCCAACAGAGAACTCCCCCAACAATTCTAGTAACCCGGGGAGATGGGATGCGGTGAATATTTATGGAGATGAATATTTTGCAGCCAATGATTTTTCATCCGTGTCACCGTGGAACTACAGAGGCCTTGGAACTTTCTACAGAACTGGATACAAAGAGTCCGATTTGGTGGATTACAACACGGAAAATTACAAAGCCAATGTGGCAGCTCATTTTCGATTGAAACCAGAGTTGCTGAGTGAAAGTCCCGAGTTGGTTGTTGGCGGAAACGTAGGTGGAGGAACCACTGTTTATCAGGGAGACAATCGTTTTAGTTTAAAAGATATTCTGTTCTATCAAGGTAAAGTTGAGTTAAACAAAGCCAACAAATATTTCGTTAGGTTGTATGGGACGGGAGAAGATGCAGGTAACAGTTATGACCCTTACTTTACGGCATTGAAATTATTGGATGATGCAAGAAGCAATGAGAATTGGGCTAAGGTTTATTCAAAATATTGGAACCAATACATCAATCCAAGAATCAACGCTGTTGGTGGCTATCCTGAATTAGAGCTGAATCCCAATTGGCCAGGTCCTGTTGTAGATCCAACTTATTCTCAATTTTATTTGCCTTATGATTACCAGGCACTCAATGTATGGACTACTCAGTACCAAGATTCATTGACGCAATGGCACAACGAAGTTGAAGCCATGACAAATGCAGGAACAGCCAATCTTCCCATGGAAAACATTGAAGGATATTTCACCCCAGGCACTGATTTGTTTGATGAAAAATTCAACGATATTGTTTCAAGAAAAAATAACAAAGTAGAGCGAGGTACTAGATTCTCTGATCGTTCATCATTGTACAATGGACAAGGTGAGTATCAATGGGAATTGAAAGGTTGGAGGATGAAATCAGGTGCAAGCGGTAGATTATATCGTCCCAATAGTCAAGGTACTATATTCTCTGATTCCAGCAAACGCATTACAACGTATGAATTCGGATTTTATCAGGGTCTAGAAAAAACGTCACAGAACGAAAAAGTAATTTTTACGGCGACATTGAGAGCAGATAAAAACAAGAATTTCGATATGATTTGGAGTCCTGCAGCTTCGTTGGTATTAAAGCCAAAGCAAGGACATTTCATCAGGTATTCTTTCTCTTCAGCTTTGCGTAATCCGACATTAACCGATCAATATTTATTCTTGAATGTAGGTCCAGCCACGTTAAGTGGAAATTTGAGTGGTGCTCAGGATCTTATCACATTGGCTTCATTTCAAAAATACCGAGGAGCATTGGATGTTAGTGAATTGAAATATTTTGATATTGCCCCTATCAAACCTGAGCGTGTGAAAACCTTCGAGGTGGGTTATCGTGGAAGTTGGAAAAAAGTGTACGTTGATGCCAGCACTTATTTGAGTCAGTACACAGATTTTATCGGATACAATATTGGTTTAACAGCCAATTTTGATGCGACATCTGGACTGCCAAGTGATATCGTAGTTTACCGATATTCCGCAAATGCCCAGAGTAAAGTGACTACGCAAGGAATCAATGTTGGTGTTCAATATTATTTTCATGAAAAACACAGCCTATCTGCCAATTACTCATGGAATGCTTTGGTAAAGTCCGATGAAAATGATCCTATCGTCCCCGCTTTTAACACGCCCAAGAACAAGTACAATTTGGGTGTGAATGGTGAGCATTTGTTTGCGGATAAAGCAGGCAATGAGTGGGGTTACAGCGTGAATTACAAGTGGGTTCAGGGCTTTGTATTTGAGGGATCACCGCAGTTTACGGGTATGGTACCCACTTATGATTTGGTTGATGCCCAAGTTAATTATCAATGGAAAAAAACGAATTTAAACATCAAATTAGGTGCTTCTAATTTGTTGAACAACTATCAGTTTCAAACTTATGGTGGTCCAAGAATTGGAAGATTGGCGTATCTTAGCCTGAGATACGAATGGAATAAAGTATCAAAATGATAAACAAAAACAATATGAGAAAACTCTACACAATCATGGCCATTTTGGTGGCCGGAGTCGTTTCAACGGCTCAAGCTCAGACGAGATACCTCAATGAGGTATTTACAGATGTTAACGTTCAACAAGATGTGGTATACGGTGTGAATGCTACCGTACTATTATTTCCACAATTGGGACAAGCTATTCCACAGCCATTGGCTATGGACATATATACACCTGCAGGCGACGTAGAAACAGCGCGTCCTTTGATGTTGTATTTCCACACAGGTAACTTTCTACCTCATCCACAAAATGGTGGAACAGGTGGAACCAAAAGCGATTCTTCAGCAGTTGAGATCTGCACCCGTTTTGCTAAAATGGGTTATGTAGTAGCTTCTTGCGATTACCGTCTAGGATGGAATCCAGTTGATACTTCACAGGAAGGTCGTGTTTACAGTTTGATCAACGCTGCTTACAGAGGGGTACAAGATTGCCGTACTGCTGTGCGTTATTTCAGAAAGTCAGTTGCTGAAATGAGCAATGTTTATGGTATTGACTCAACCCGCATCGTTGCTTTTGGTCAAGGAACAGGTGGTTACATAACATTGGCTAACGCAGGTTTGGACATTTATGAGGACATGTTGTTGCCTAAGTTCACCCGCATGGTACAAACGCCAAATGGTCCAATTCCAGTTCCCATGATTTTGGAAAACTTGAATGGTAACATTGATGGTACAACATGGGGAACTTCTTTGGGACTGGTTGCACCAGGTTCTGAAGATACGTTGTGCTACCCCAACCACGTAGGTTATGGTTCAGGTGTTAATTGCACAGTGAATTTGGGTGGTGCTATGGGCGATTCATCTTGGTTTGACGAGGGTGATGGTCCTTTGATTTCTTTCCAATCACCTTCTGACCCATTTGCTCCTTATGGCAATGGAATGGTAATCGTTCCTGGTTTTAACTTGAATGTAGTAGAAGTAAGTGGAAGCTTGACCATTCAACAAATGGCGGGATTGTATGGTAACAATGATGTATTTGCTTCTTTGGAAGATCCTGCCAATGATCCTTTCCCAGCAATTACAGCAGGTGCCAATTTGCACAACAATGGTTTGTATGGTTTGTATCCTTTCGTTCGTCCTGCGACACAGCCTTATGATACAGCACCTTGGGAATGGTGGGCGCCAACCAATCCAAACAATGCGAATGGTTTGGCTACTAATCCTGATATGTCAGAATTGAAGGCAAAGACCTTTATCGATACCATCCAAATGTACACTGCGCCACGTTTGATGTGTGCTTTGAACTTGCCAGGTGCTCCTTGCACAGTTGGAGTGAACGAAACAGAGAACAATTCTTTTGTTGTTTATCCTAATCCAAACAATGGTCAGTTTGTTGTAAAGCACAACAAGAACATTTCAGCTTTGCGTGTTTACAACGTAATGGGTCAAGTGGTTTTCCAAAACACAACGGTTAACGCTCAACAATTTACTTTCAACAATGAGTTGAACCGTGGATTGTACTTTGTGGAAATGATTTCCAATGGAAAGAAAATCACTCAACGTGTTGTTGTAGAATAATACAAGTGCACAATATTGAAAAAGCCACCGTGAGGTGGCTTTTTTTGTTGGACTATTTTAAGGCTGGCTTATTTCTCAAGGACTTTTTCCAGCATTCTTTTGAGATAGTCATTTTGTTCTTGGAGTAATCTGATTTGATCTTCGTATAGTTTTCTTTCTTGATCGGAAACGCCTTTATTGACGACAAAACCATTTCCAGTCTGGTTGTGCATAACATTAAAGATCATTTGCTCATTAAAGCTGGAAATGTCTTCTAGCGAAATGCCAAGAATTTCTGAGATGCGTTCCAATTTGTGAAAAGTGATTTCAGTTTCTCCCATCTCCATTTTGGAATAGGCGCTTTGTGTAATGCCCAATTCTTGGGCCATGTGGTTTTGGGTGAAGTTTTTTAATTCTCTTAGTTTTTTCACCTTGTGACCAATATTTACCGCACTGTATTCCATAATGTTCTTTTTCTGATTGTCATTCAAAACTAATAAAAGCCATTGGATAATCTATTCCTGTAGAGAATAAATTACAAACATTGGGAATCTTAGCTCCGGGTTTATTGAATTTCTTTTGTAGTAGGATTATAATACAACAAGAAATATGGATTTTAAAGATGTAGTGAGACAGATAGGAGATCGGGTTCTCAAATTAAAGGAGAATATTCTAACAGAAGAGGCCACCAAAAACGCCTTTATTATGCCATTTATTCAAGCTTTGGGATACGATGTGTTTAACCCCTTAGAAGTTGTTCCAGAGTTCATATCAGATATAGGAACCAAGAAGGGAGAAAAGATTGATTATGCCATTTTTCGTGATGGTCAGCCGGTCATTCTTGTAGAATGCAAACATTGGGCGCAGAATTTGGATTTGCATGATGGTCAATTGTTGCGCTATTTCCATGTATCAAAGGCTAAGTTTGGTGTATTGACAAATGGAGTAAAGTATAAGTTCTATTCCGATTTGGTAGAGGCCAATAAAATGGATGAGAAACCATTTTTTGAGTTTGATATAGCAGAGATCAATGATGTTCAAATCGAAGAGTTAAAAAAGTTTCATCGTGATTATTTTAAGATAGATGAGATTCTGAATACCGCCAGTGAGTTGAAGTATATCAAAGAGATTAAGAATATTTTATCTCAAGAGTTTAAAACTCCTTCGGATGTTTTTGTGAAGTTTTTTGTGAATCAAGTTTATCCTGGAAGAGCTACAGAGAAGGTGATGCAGCAGTTTCAAGACTATGTGCGCAAGTCTTGCTCCCAAACCGTCAATGAATGGATTACAGATCGATTGAAAACTGCTTTGAACAAAGAGAACGAAGTTGTTTTAGAAGAGAATTCACCTGTCGCTGAGCAGTCACAAAATAATGATGAGCGAAAGATTGAAACAACGGTAGAAGAGATGGAAGCTTATTTTATTGTGAAGTCCATATTGCGTTCAACTGTTGATGCTTCTCGAATAGTTTACAGAGATGCCCAATCCTATTTCTCCGTTATTTTGGATGACAACAATCGCAAGCCCATTTGTAGATTTTACTTCAATGGAAACAAGAAAATGATGGGCGTGTTCGATGCAAGTAAATCAGAGACCAAGATAGAGATCAAATCATTGGATGATATTTTCGGACAAAGTGATTCATTGGTCGAAGTTGTTGAATCATATAGTCAATCAGGAGTATGAAGTTGAAGTTAATCATTTTTTGTTTTGCAGTTCTGATGTGTTCTAGCTTGTTGTCGCAAACGTCACCTCCCGGAATACCTTATCAAGCAGTAGTGCGAAATTCAGAAGGAATAGTAGCAGCAAATGTTGCAGTCTCTGTAAAATTTACGTTGCATCAAAATACAGCCGATGGGAATATTGAATACCAAGAGGTGCATACTGTAACAAGCAATGGGCAAGGTTTGATTGCTTTGGTGATTGGTCAAGGAGTATCTCAACAGAGTACATTTTCAAATATTGACTGGTCAAATACCCTCAAGTTTCTGCAAGTTGAAATGGATTTGGGTTCAGGATATATTGATCTGGGGACACAGCAATTGATGAGTGTTCCTTTTGCCATGTATGCTGCAAAGGGTCCCAATGCGGTGCAGTCTATCAGCAGTAACAATAATCAATGGGTCATAACTTTTAGTGATGGAAGCACGCAAACCTTTCCCATTGATAACGGCAATTCCGCTACCAATTCACAGACCTTTCATTATTTGAGTGACGGTTTCTAATATGAAAATTTAAACTATGAAATACATTTTTACTTTTTTGCTGATGATGGCTTTGTCCAACATGAATGCGCAGAATTTGCAGTTTAGTCAGGTTTTGACGTTTGGAATAACTGCGACGGCTAATAATACACCCCTAGCAATTGTTCCAGAAAATAAAGTTTGGAAAATAGAATACGCTCGTTTGGAATCTGGAGGTGTTTTAGAGGCAAATAATTATGTCATAGCTACATTGGCAACACTGGGGCTGAATCATTTTCCAATCTGGTTGAAAGCTGGTGATGTTTTAACTGTTAATGGTTCTACTAATTCGGCTCCAAAGTATTTCATTTCAATTATTGAATTCAATATTGTTCCTTGATTAATTCTTGCGAAATTGAAAAAGGCCACCCATCGGAAGACCTTTTTCTTGTGAAGTTTAGCCGTCATCCATTACCAAACTCATTCCTAACCTGCTCTTCAATGTCAAATTGAATCAGCTCCCAATGTTTGCCTTTTAGGCAAATTGGGTCAAAGTCATTATTGGCTTTTTCAAAGTTGGTCAACCCTTGAATTAACTCTTGTCTGCTGTGATTGTATGGGTATTTGTTTTCGTAGAATTTTACTAATTCATGAAGTGTATATACGTTCATGATTTCGTGTAAATCCCAAAAGTCTTTTTTTCTACCATTTCTTCCAATGACATCCAACTTCATTGTGGCTATCTCTTCTATGCTGGCGAGTCTTATATTTTCCGAAACAATCATCGGAAAGAAAAACTTATCGGTATAGTAAAAATCAAGTTTTAATTGGTTATTCGGATCATCTCCAACATAGTAAGTTTGACCCATAGAATTGTTTCCGCCATTTCCAATTTCTACATATTTGAACATCGTTGAAATAGTATCATCAAGATGATTAAAATTGAAGGTGTCATACTGCAGATCTGTGAAGAGATCGATATCAACTGATATACGATGTCCCATTTGAAGACTAAGTGATGTGCCTCCTACAATTCTAAAATCTTTTAGGAGTTCCAGTTGCATTAGTTTTTTTAATGAAATCCAAAGAAGTTCAGAAACTGTTTCGAGATGCAAATTTTTCATTGAATTTCTTTTTTCGATTTATAATATTTCAAAACCTCTTCAATCTCCTTTTGATTTCCTCGTTCTTTCACTCTTTCTATGATGGCCTTTTTATTTTTCCTCCAATCTAATTTGTCAAAGTCTGTATCCCAAAAAATGACTTTTCGGATTTTGGGTTTAGGTAATTGGTTGTTTTCACTTTGCGCATTCATAGCACATTGCACTTCGTATTCAGCCTGGATTAACATGAAGTATTCAGGTTTGATTTTGAAATAAGCTCCTAACTTGATGGACAAACTCGGATTGACACCACGTTTTTCATTGAGTATTGCCGAAAGAGTTTGTTTATGCTCTGAAATCTCCTCAGACAATTGGCTTGCTTGTATATTGTATTTATTCAATGCCCACTTTAGAACTGCACCTGGGTGCATGCCTTTTATCCTTTCGATTTTGGGAAACATTTCAGTTGCTTTAAAGTTGTTTCATCAAATTTAATTCATTTGATGTAGTAAACAAAATTGTTTACTCTTTGTGCAATAAAAAAGGCCACCCATCGGATGACCTTTTTCAATATGAAGATGTAAAATCTTAGTTCTTAGGAGCGCCGCCTTGATCTTTTACGGGCATTCCGTTTGGAGCTGGAGCGTTTGGATCTGGTTCTACGGTTCCTTTGATGCGAACCACCATTACGGGCTCATTCACTGCATTGGAATAGATAGAAACAGATTTGTCGATTGGACCAGGACGCTTGGTGTCATACTTAACAGTGATGTTGGTAGTGGCACCTGGCGCAATTGGGTTAGGCTCACAAGTTGGTACTGTGCATCCGCAGCTTCCTTTACACTTAGACAAAATCAATGGCTCCGTTCCTGTGTTGGTTACTTTGAACTCACACGTTCCGTTTCCCCCGTAAGGCACGTTACCATAATTGTGCACGTCCTTGTCTACTTGAATCGCTGGTCCTGTAACAACAGGTGTTTGCGCAAACATCCATCCTGAAATGGCTACTGCTGCTAAGGTGAATAATAATTTTTTCATTGTATCTTTTTTAATCTTGTTTTCAAATATCTAAAGCGTTTCGAGTCTTCACGAGAGGTTTAACGCCCCATTAACATCCCTACTCAATAACCTCTCCTTTGATGGTCAATACGGTAGATTTTACATCTGTTCCGTTCCACATCACAGTGACTGTTTTGGTGAATGGCCCGATGCGCATGGTGTCATAGTGAACTTTGATTTCAGTGAACCCACCTGGAGCAATGGCGTTCTTGTCACATTGTGGAGTGGTACAACCGCAAGAACCTTGACAGTTGCTAATTTCCAATGGCTGATCGCCGGTATTGGAAATGGTGAAAACACAATTGCCGTCAGAGGCTTTTTTAATGGTCCCGAAATTGTGTTCGGTTTTGTCTGGGGTCAACATTGGACCACCAACAGTGGTGATTTTTGCTTTGCCGGGTTGAGCAAAAGCTTCGTTTGAGGTCATCGCCAAAGCGAAGAATGCGAAAAGGTAAATTGCTTTTTTCATACTGTTATTTTTTTGTCGTTAGTGCGTAATCATGAACCGTGCCGTTTTTGTTTCACCACCAACACGCATTACAAATGTATACAAACCCGAGCTGTACATGGATACATTTAAGACTTCATTCACATTTGGATGTTCTTTCTTCCAAATTTTGTTTCCGCTAGCATCAAAAATTTCAATGTGGTCTGCCTTGAATTGACTATTCCAAAATACAAAATCATGAGCTGGAGTGGGATACAATTCAAAATTCATTGCGTTTTCTTCTAATCCGATGACGGGAGGAACGTAATCGGTTTGCAAGGAGTCCAACCCACTGCATCCGTTGTTATCCACAACGGTGATGTAATACCACTCACCCAGATCAGCGGAGACAACGGGAAGATTATCAAAGTTGGGATAGTCCAGGCTATCAATGGTCCAATGAATGGTCCATCCGTTTTCACAGTTGTCGCACATCATGATGTTATTGGCTTCGATCAAAATGGGATTGGGGTTGGGGTGAATGTTTACGGTTTGGTTGCTAAATCCCATGTTGTTGTTGGCTGCGCATGAGACAGTCACTGGACCACTATATGGATTGTTATAGGTGTGTGTTACAATGGATTCATCAATGTCTTCAGTAGTTCCATCTCCCCAGTTGATAGTGCAGCTCAGCCAGTCCATGCCATCTGTCAAAGGAGTTGCAGTTAATGTCGTGCCTTCACAACCTGAATTGTTATCTAATACAAAATGAGGAACGATGATCCATAGTGTATCGGATTGATTTTCGCAACCAAAGCCATTGGTGACTGTTAATGAGTAGGGACCGTTGGTAGTAATTTCATTGTTGACAATATTAAGTTCACTAGATGTTTCTGTTAACAGATTATTTTCTAGATACCAGTCCAATGATAAACTACTATTGCAATTGAGGCATTGAACCAAGGGCGCATTGTATGCGATAGAAGGTAGAGTAGGTGTTGGGTAAATGCTATAAGGTAAAGTATAATAGCCTTGGCCATTGCTGTTGTAGCAATTGATTGCCGCTATATAGTTACCCGTGATGTTATAGGTATGGGTCATTAGATCTTGAACAATCAAATCCGTTGATCCATCTCCCCAATATACTTGACAGGTCATATCTGATAAATCAGATTGATTGATCAGATTTAAATTTTGACCGCCACAGGCTTCATCATTTTCAAAAGCAAACAAAGGTTGAAGTATGTAAACAGGATTGCTTTGCGATTGACAGTTGAAGGTGTTTGTCGCCAAAACTTGATACCATCCAGAATTATAATTGGTGCCGTTGTATATGTTTTGATATTGGGTATTGCTGTTGGAAAGAATGTTGTCATTGTAAGTCCATTGGTAGTTGTTGGTTGGATCGTAATTGGTGACTTGAGCAGTTGGGATGTAATAGGACAGGATGGGCGTATTGGGTGTAGGATGTATGGTTAAGGGTTGACTAAAACTCATGTTGGTATTTCCGTAAGTGCATGTGAGTGTAACAGTATAGTCCTGATCCACACTGTAGGAATGACTATTGTAGAAGTCGCTCGCAAAAGTTCCGTCTCCCCAAGACCACTCACAGTACATGCTTTGATACATGTTGGTATTGTTTTCAAATACAATTTCTTCATTGGTGCAACCCTCACTTTGTGTGATATTGAAATATGGTTGTATGACATAGAAATTGCCGGATGTAGTGTTACAACCGAGGCTGTTGGTGGCTATTACATTGTATGTTCCATTTTGATAGTTACCATTAATGAAAGTCTGAAAACTAGGATTGTTGGAATTGGGGATATTGATGTTTTCAATTTGCCAGATCAGGTTTTCTCCTGGTGTGAAATTATCCAATGTCAAAGTTCCGTTGTTGTAAGAGACAATGGGAATTGCAGGTGTCGGTAAGATTTGTACCGGTATAGCATAGTATCCATCCGTTCCATTGTAGTTGCAAGTGATACCAATACCAAAGTTGCCGCTGCTGTTGTACAGATGTGTCGCTGAGGAAGAAATGCTCTCATAGGTATTGTCTCCCCAATTGATGGAACAGCTGGTGTTGGGCAGATTGATTGGAAATAGTTGAACATTTACCAAGTCATCCATGCAAGTGGTGTTGTCTAATATGACGAATTGGGGTTGAACGACGAGCAAAGGCTCAGATTCTGATACACAACCAGTTGAATTGTCGGTTAGGGTTGTTGTGAAGTTTCCACTGTAGAAGGAGTTGCTGTTTTGATTGTAGAAGTTAGGATTGGATGTACTGTAATTGATGGGGTTTCCATCTATGAACCAATGAATACTTAATCCAGCGCTGTAACCGCTGGAATGGAGCATTCCAGTAGTTGTGTTGTAGGACAAAACAGGAGCGGATGGCAAACCGTAAACCACAATATTTTCCATTGTATAAGTGGAGAGAAATCCGTCGTAGTAATAGTTGTATGTAATTGAGTATGTTCCGGGTTCATTAAAAGTGTAGTTAAAATCTGAAACGCAACCTTCTAAGGTGTCACCGGTTGAAATGATAAATACACATTCACTTTCAGGATAGACCAAAGTTTGATTGATGACGTTGATGGTGAAAGGTGCGCAGCCATTCATATCGCTGGAGAAAATGTTGGCGGTGAGAAAGACACATGAACCATCATTGAAGTTGGCCGTTGTGTCAAAGTTCAACGCTTCAGGATCAGTGCAGCCATAATAAAGGCATGAATTATCATCAATGGTAGCCTGGGCATCGTAGTTGTCAGCATCAGGGTCCATACACCCCATATAGTAGCAAGATCCATCATTTTGATTGGCATTGGGGTCATAGTTGTCGGCATTGGAATCTGTGCAGCCGGGGTATATACACGATCCGTCATTGATGTCAGCGTTGGGATCATAATTACTGGCTTGGGAATCCGTACAACCTTCATACAGGCATCCTCCGTTGTCAATGGTGGCATTGGCGTTGTAATTAAAAGCAATAGGATCCATGCAGCCCATGATGTAGCAGCTTCCATCGTCCAGATTGGCTTCATTGTCATAGTTGTCTGCATTGGGATTGGTGCATCCACTGATGATGCAAGTTCCATCATCTGTATTGGCGGCGGCGTTGTAATTGTCGGCATTGATATTGGTACATCCTAGAATGATGCAAGTTCCATCATCTTGGTTTGCCGTTGGATCAAAATTATTGGCCAGGGGATTGGTGCAACCGAAATAAATGCAATTGCCGTCGTCCGCTGTGGCTAGTGGATCATAGTTGTCTGCGTTGGTATCCATACACCCAGTAAAGGCACAAGATCCATCATCGGTTGTGGCTGTGGGATCATAGTTGTCAGCATCTGGATTGGTGCAGCCGGTGTATTCGCAAGGAACCATAATGGTTGCATTGGGATTGTAGTTGTCAGCTATAGGATCCATGCATCCTTCATAACCGCATGATCCGTCGTCCCAATTGGCAGTTGGATCGTAGTTGTCATATTGTTCTTGGGTACAACCTGGATAATCACAAGATTCATCGTCATGTACAGCCGCAGGATCATAGTTCATGGCCAGTGGATCTGTACAACCTGAGGTGGTGTTGGTATTGAACAACTTGAGCCTCACCATTGGAATGCGCAACAAGAAATAAAGATCATTTTCTTGTGGATAGTGCAAAAAGGTCGTTCCCTCAGGGGCGCGACCACTTCGACCTACGTATAAGGGTTGTCCTACATTTTGATTGCGGACCATGGCTGCGATGATTCCATTGTAAGGATTGGCCATCGTTTCGTTGGTGATGGTGTCGAGTAATATGCTGGGGTAATCCAATGTTGCAGCATTTATCGGAAGAGGAGTGGTGAGAGGCAGTGTGATAAATTTACTTTCACCTACTTGATTGATGTCCGCAAGATTGACAGTATAGGTTTCCGTTGTGGCTAGAATCGAGTCCATGGTGGGGATATAAAGGAATCCCTGAATGACAGTTCCGGGCAAAGTACCCGCACCAATGGCCACTTCGATGGAATGAATACTTTTTGTGGTGTTGAAAGGGATGGGAAAGAGAGTGCCAATTTGTGAAGTGGTAGAATTGGGGTAGATGGAATTGACGTTGTAAATGTTGTCTGTCACTCCTTCATCCAGTGCCAAGCGATAAGGATGCACTGAAAAATCCAGGGTATCCACATTGTTGCTTGGATTTTCATCCAATTCCGTTTGGCTCACTTGGAAAGTTACCTCATAGTCTGCGGGAGAGGCATTGATGTTAATGGAAGAGGTGGATACATTGATTGATTGGCCGCTTTGAACGGATGTTGCACTGGAAGACTGACTGTAAATATTTGTGCCGGAAGTGAGGTTATTCACTTGCGTGTTGAGGAGAACATTGTTTTGTGCATTGGTACCTAAGTTGGTAATGGTGGCATTGGGCAATACGGTAGGAGACATGAATGTAGGATAGATATCGTACATCAGGTTGGTGAATGGCGCATTGCTTTCGTTATAATTGGTGTACTGTGCATTGGTGATTTCTAGGTTGTTAAAGCTTGGAATGTACAAGTAGATATCGTCTATGGACCAATGGTAATAGGTGCCTTGAAATTGGAATTTAATTTTTACATTGGATTGATTGGCTGCCCATGTTGAAATGTTAGCAGTTTTCCATTGCACATTAGGGGTATTAATGGTACCTGTTTGTGTCAATGAGGTTATTTCATTCCAAGTATTGCCTCCGTTGTTGGACACAAGAATTTTAACGGTGGCATTGTACGATCTGAGTTGGTGCTGATAGGTGAGGTATACACTGGAAACTCCTGATAAATTAATGGATGCGGAAGTCAGCCAAGCATTGTGTGGGGCAGGATCTTGTCCAGTGCCCAGTCCACCGCATTGCGTATCGTTGTCGTCCCAATAATTGGAATCAAAAATCATGAAGCCATTGGCGAGTGTTTGCGACGCCAATGGAACTGTACCAGCGCCACATGAACCTCTTGAGCATACAGCATTACTGGGAGTGGTGTTGGGGCCTCTGTATTCCCAGCGGGCCAAAGGTGATGCTCCATCGTTGACCCATTCAGCGGGAAGGCCATTTTCAAAAGTCTCTGAGTATATCGGATTACCCAATACTTGCGCCATCAAAGATGACGTTGTAAAAAAAGACAATAGAAGCAATAAGAGTCGTCTTGACATAATTCGGTTTAAGGTCTATCAAATATAAGACGTGCATTTTGATTCAAAGGTTTGATGAGGATTTATTTGAAAAGGGTATGGTTGATAACGTACGATTTGTTTTTTTTAGAGGAAGGTGAATAATCATGGACAAGTCCTACTACATTTGTCTGACAATTTAACCATGGCCTCTAACAATCACAAACTAACCGCAGCTGGCGTGTTGGTCACACTCGGTATCATTTTCGGAGATATTGGTACCTCACCTTTGTATGTACTTCGTTCAATTATTCAAGATCGTCCCATCACGGAAGTGTTGGTGTATGGGGGTGTCTCGTGTATTTTCTGGACACTGACCATTCAAACTACCTTCAAGTATATTTTCCTTACCCTGCGTGCCGACAACAACGGTGAAGGTGGAATTTTTTCGCTCTTTTCATTGGTGAAGAGAAAAGGAAAATGGCTCTTTTGGCCCGCAATGATTGGTGCCGCCACATTATTGTGTGACGGAATCATCACGCCACCGATTTCTGTTGCCTCCGCCGTTGAAGGGGTCTCGGTTTACAACGATTCCATTCCAGTATTACCGATTGTATTGGTCATATTAACGTTGATTTTTGTTATTCAACGATATGGAACCAAGTTGGTGGGAGCGACGTTTGGTCCTATCATGCTGGTTTGGTTTAGCATGTTGGCCATCCTTGGCGTGTCACAAGTGGTGCACCATCCTGAGGTATTGAATGCGATCAACCCCAAGTTTGCCATAGCGTTGTTGACAGAATATCCAAAGGGTTTTTGGTTGTTGGGTGCCGTTTTCCTCTGTACAACTGGTGCTGAAGCTTTGTACAGTGATTTGGGCCATTGCGGCAGAGAAAACATTCGTGTGAGTTGGATATTTGTCAAGGTGGCCTTGGTACTGAACTACATGGGTCAAGCCGCTTGGATCATGCAACAGCAGAGTCTCAATGACGTAAATCCCTTCTATGCCATCATGCCCGATTGGTTTTTGTTGCCAGGTATCATCATTGCAACAATGGCGGCTATTATCGCTAGCCAGGCATTGATTTCAGGTTCATTTACGCTGGTGAGTGAGGCCATGAACTTGAACTTTTGGCCAAGAGTGGGTGTTAAGTTCCCAACTGAATTAAAGGGCCAATTGTATATACCCAGTGTAAATTGGTTATTGTGGGCGGGTTGTATGGGTGTTATGTTGTATTTCCGTGAATCCAAACACATGGAAGCGGCCTATGGTTTCTTCATTACAGTGGCCATGTTGATGACTACGTTGCTGCTTAGTTTTTATCTGATTTATAAACGTCGTTGGCCAGTTTGGTTGGTTGCCGTAACCGTGGGGGTTTTCTTTGCTGTAGAGATTTCATTCTTTGTCGCCAATATTTTAAAGTTGAAAGAGGCTTGGATGATGTTGATTGTATATGTCATCATTTTGCATGTCATGTGGATTACTTACACCTACAGGCAATTGAGCAACTCTTTCCTTTTGTTTGTTGATTTGGATGATCATGTTGGTGTGTTAAAGCAGTTGTCTTCTGATACAAGAATTCCCAAGTATGCGACACATCTTGTTTTCTTGACCAAGGCCAATCATCGTCATCAAATTGAAAATAAAATCATCGATAGTATCTTATCTAAAACGCCTAAGCGGGCAGATGTGTATTGGTTTGTTCACGTGGATCGAACCAATGAACCTTATACCAAGGAGTATGAAGTGGATGAAGTGGAAAATGATTTGATCATCAAAGTCAATATCCGTCTAGGTTTCCGAGTGCCTGCAAAAGTCAACAACTTCTTTAAGTGTATTTTGGATGATATGGTAAAGCGCAATACTTATGATATTTCAAAGAAGCCCGAGCCTTATCAAGATTACAATTCTAATTTGGATGTGAAATTTGTTGTGTTAGAAAAGTATTTGTCTGCAGACAATGATTTGAGTGTGAAAGAAAACTTTGTTACTTCAGGATACGAATGGTTGAAAGAACAGGGTCTTAGCGATATTGATGCTTGGGGATTAGAAGAGGCAGACACAGTACTAGAGAAGGTTCCTTTGGTAGTGAAGCCATCCAAGAAGATTGAATTGGTTTGTGTGTCGAAGTGATGAGGTGCCGAGGTAGCGAGAGCTGCCTAGGTGGATCCGGTGAGGGATGGGAGCGGCATCCTTTTGGTTCTTGAACCAAAAGATACAGCGGACAGCCCGACCCTCCCGAACATCGTGAGGGTGGGACACCGCCAATTTATCTAGTTGTTTTCTTCAGTGAGCAATTTCATTTTTGCTTTGATTTCATCAATTTCAACCAGGTTTAATTTGATTTTTTTCTCGATCTCTTTTCGCATGGATTCCGCACCCTTGCCAGTGAAAATGCCCATGTTGTTTTCGTATTGTTTGTTTTGAATCAAGAGACGATCCACTTTATCTTGAAGAATGGATTTCTCTCTTTTCAAACCATTTGGATTTCCCTGTGATTTGATATTCTGAACACGGCTTTTGTAATGGGTTATTTCCTTTTCTTGGCGGTTGGCATTGACGCCACCGTACAATTTGTCAAGCGCATCGTTGTAACGTTTGCTTACCTCAGCCATGTTGTTTTTGGGAATGTGTCCAACCCCTCTCCATCTTTCTGAAAATTCCTTTAAAAATCCCAAGTCTTGGCCTTTGTTGCCAGACAGTTGATATTGCTCAATCTCTTCAAGAAGGGTTGTCTTTAAACGCAAATTTTCTTCTTGTTGACCAGCCATGTCGCCAAAGTGCTCTTTCTTTTTTGCAAAGAAGGCATCACAAGAAGAACGGAATCTTTGCCATAACTTATTTTCCTCCTTGGGATCGGCATTTCCAACAGCCTTCCAAGACTCCTGCAATTGCTTCAGGGTTTCAGTGGTTTTTTTCCAATCCGTACTATCGACCAAAGCTTTGGCTTTGGCAATGATTTCTTCTTTTTTCTTTTGGTTCTCTCTTTGAACCGCTTTGCGCTCTTCGAAATAATTTTTTCTTTTTTCAAAAAAGGCATCACACAAACCACGGAATTCTAGCCAGGTGTCTTCATTGTCCTTTTTGCGCGTCCATCCAATGGTTTTCCATTCATCTTGTAATTTGATGATTTCATCTGTCCATTTGTTCCATGCATTGGGCTGTGTGAAATCCATTGCTAAGATTTCTTTGGTCTTTTCAATCAGTCCTTTTTTAGCGGTCAAATGCGCATCGGCTTCTTGTTGTATGGCGTCATAGTGGGCTTGAATTCTATTTTGCGCTTCTCTCAGTATTCCAAAGAAAGTATCACCTGTTTCTTTGAATGTCTCTCTTGGAGAAGGGCCCACTTCAATAAATTCTCTCTGTAGTTTCTTGACCAATATTTCAAGATCCTTGATGCTTTCTACAGCTTCAAGTCCTTTGGCATCTTCAATCAATTCTTCTTTTCTGCGCTGATTTACCTTTAAATCATGGGCTTGAAGTTCTTTGTAGATGTTGATGTTGTAAAAGAAGGCATGATTGAGACTTTGCCATTTTTCTTGTATCTCAGGATACTTGTCACCAGGAACATCTCCAATGGCATCCCATCTTTCTCTTATCCCTTTGTGCCATTCAAAAGCTTTTCCTACGTTTTCTTCCTCCTGAATTAGTTTTTGAAAGTCGTCTAAAACGGCTTTTTTCAATTCAAAGTTTTTTTGACGCTCTGCTGCCAGTTTTTTACCAGCCTCTTCTATGCGGTCTTCATACACTTTGCAGAGTTCTTGAAACTTGGTTTCTAGCTCGTGCGGGATGTAAATGAATTCAACATGTTCTTCGGGTTCGGAAGCTTTGAATGCTTCCAATTGCAATTGGCGTTCTTTGATGGTTTCTGACTTCCATTGTTTGCGAATGCCGCTTACAGTGTCGCGCACAGTCATGATTTCTTCATTCTGAAGCGCAGCTGTAAGTTGTTCAATCAATTCTACTTTCATCACTTTTTTCTAAGTTGCACAAAAATAGCAAAGTAGCGCTATAAATTTGTTTTTTTTACAATGACAGACAAGGTCCAGGAAAAAGGGGTTTATTGGCTTAAAATAAAGGCCTATTGTGATCGTGCGGAGCGCTGTCATCAAGATGTTCAGCAGAAGTTGATGAAGTGGGAAATCCCATATTTCATTTCACAGTTTTGGATTGCAGAATTGATTGCTGAGAATTTGCTCAATGAAGAACGTTATGCTAGAGCGTATGTGCATGATCACGTAGCGTTCAGGCAATGGGGTGCTGCTAAAGTGAAGCAAGGATTGCTCAGAAAAGGAGTTTCGAAGCAGCTGATTGACCTTGTGCTCAGGGAATTGCCTGAGGAAGACCAAACAGAGCAAGCTTTAATAGCAGGAAGACGCAAATGGAAGCAAATTGGTCACAAGGGTGTCAAGAATCAGCAACGAATGAAATTGATGCGGCACCTTTATTCCAAGGGATTTGGGATGTCTGTTTTGGAAAAAGTTATTCCTGTGATTGTTCAGGAAACGGATGAATAATCCAGACGCCTTGGGTGTGTTGTTCTATTCTACACCAATTGGCTACTTCAATTCCAAGGATGGCGGCAATTTTGTTGTTGCTTTCTAGGACAACAATTTTTGATTTCAATGCAGCTGCAACTCCCTTTTGATTCAGGTAATCAGAAACAAGAACATGTCCTTTCATTCCAAAGGGTTGAAACTTCTCTCCATTGCGCCAAGGCCTTATGGTGCAGGGAAATTCAATTTTACTCAAGTCCATTTGCAAGTGTGTTTTATCCCCATAAAATTCAGGATGTGGATAAGAAACTTTCTTTCCTTGCCATCCGCAAAGGTCCAAGAAAAATGGGCTTTGGATTTCGTAGGTTTCAGGAATGTCCTGGCGAATGGGACTTGCTTTGAAAGTGCCATTTTCTTTCCAAAGAACATAGCCTGGACTCTCTATTTTTTTTCCGTTTTCAATTCCTTGCCATTGGGCAATGGAGGTAATTTGATCCGGACTAAAACCTAGAGGGGTAAGCCAATGAAATAGGGGAGTGGAGATTGGTAGAAAGGAGGGGAGTTTCTTGAAATCAAAACTTTGAATATCGCCTTTGACTTCTACTACTTCCTCCAGCATGGATTGCATAAGGAAATAATTCCATGCTTCTTTATCTGATTTTTTTTGATTGTATTGAATGATGGCTTCATCAGTGATACCAAATCGATCATTGATTTCCGGAATGATTTGATGCCTTAAATAATTTCGGTTGTATTTGGTGGACTGATTTGATTCGTCTTCACGATAGGGAATGTTTTTATTGACGACTTCTTTGTCAATTGCATTTTTGGGTATGTACAGTAGCGGTCTGAAATAGGGTGGTGTCCAGGGTAACATGCCTGAATTTCCTTCAACTTGAAAACGGAGTAGTTTCAGCCAATGGGTCTCCCACAAATCACTGACATGGTGCGCCAATACAATGGCAGCCGCTTTTTCTTGGTGCAATAAAATTTCAAAGTAGTCTCTCCTTTTCGTTCTTGCCCAAGACTGAATGTTTTTCTCACTTTCGTTGTATTGTACTTTGATACAATGAACGGTGATATTGTTTTCATTTCCCCATTTTTCAATTAGCGCTTGGTCTTGATTACTGTCCTCGCCTCTTAGTTGATAGTTGACGTGGGCTACATGAAAATGAATTTTGGCCTCGAGCATGAGTTGAGCCAAAAGCATGCTGTCTTTTCCCCCACTGACTCCCAAGATGAACAAGCTTCCTTCTCGGAAGAAATGATTGAAATTGGATTTTACTTCTTGGGTTAAATTCATTTTTATGGATTGATTAGACTTTGGGCCTTCAGCCAGCATTCCTGGTATTCCGCTTTGAATTGTGAATGCAGGGTGATGGCTCCACCGATGCCAATGAAGGCTTCTTGGTTCTGATGATTGTAATAGATGCTGCGAATGATCACATTCAAATCAAAATCTCCGTTGGGTTGAATCATACCCAATGTGCCGCTGTACCAACCTCTCGGATTTTCTTCCAATTGATGCATAGAAGCAACAGCATTTTTTTTGGGAACTCCCGTCATGGAGCCCATTGGAAAAAGTGCTTTCATGATGGGGGTGAATGGAGTGTCCTTGTTTATCTGACATTCTACCGTGGAGATGAGATGATGCAATTTTGGGAAGGTATAAACTTTGGCTAGCTCAGTGACGCGAACGCTGCCTTTGGTGGCTAATCTGCTCAGATCATTTCTCACCAAGTCTACAATCATGGTATTCTCTGTGCAGTCTTTTACGGAGTTTTTTAATTGTGTTTGCAGAAGAAGATCTTCTTCTGTTGTTGCTCCTTTTTTGATGGTCCCTTTTATGGGTTGTGATTGCAAAACATCACCCTTTCTCTGAACAAATCGTTCTGGTGATAGACACAACAAGTGGTGCTCATGGAATTGCACATAGGCCGCGTGCGGTGCGGGATTGGAAGCGTATAATTTGAGCCAATGCGCGTAGGGGTTTAGCTCAGAAGCCGGAGCTTTTAATTGCGTACAATAATTGGTTTCATAATAATCTCCTCTGAGGAGATGAGATTTGATGGTGTTGAGTTTATGGTAATAATTTTCTTCAGATTCAATGGGTTTAAAAGACAAAATTTGACTTTCATTCATCTCTATTGAATTTTCAGAAAACCACTCTATGTTTTTTGGGACAATGAATAGCAGCGCAGGTTGTGTTGGAAGTTTTTTCTGTTCAATATTGAGGTGACAAAATCCGGCTTCATAGCTCATTATTACAAAAATGGGATTGCCTTTTTCATTGTTTAGCCATTGTTGCCCTTTATTCCATGCATGATCATCAATAGGGAACGAAGCGATAAATTGCGATTGAATACCCCAAGCTTTGCAGCCTTGGCCTCTTTCAATGGATGCGGGTAAATGAATGAAGAAATCTTCCATGATAACAAAAACCCGCCAAGTGGCGGGCTTTATATTTCGGATCTTATTTTTTAGTCACGGCTATTGCCGAAAATGCGCAATAGGTACAAGAATAAATTGATGAAATCAAGGTACAAGCTCAATGCTCCCATAACGGCTAATTTGGAAGCAGCAGCGGTTCCATATTCGATACCCATTCCAATTCTTTTTAGGCGTTGCACGTCGTAGGCTGTTAGACCTGTGAAAACCAAAACGCCCACACAACTGATGATGTAATCCAATTGCTCACTGTGCATGAACCAATTGACCAAAGAAGCGATGATCATACCAAATAAGGCCATCATCAACAACGTTCCCATCTTGGTTAAATCTGTTTGGGTGGTGTATCCCAATACGGCCATGGTGCCAAATAGTCCAGCAGTAATGAAGAAAACTTTGGCAATTGCTCCCAAGGAATAAACCAAGAAAATGGTGGATAAGCTCATACCCATTACTACAGCAAAAGCGGCAAACGTTACTGTTAACGCCATTGGACTGAGTTTATTGAAACCAAAGTTCATGACCAAAATGAAAATGAAAGGTGCAAACATCAATGCGTACATCATCAATGTTCCTCCACCTTGTAACATCGACAGCATGGTTTCTGAAAATTGAAAAGCGGTGATTCCGGAAATGATCAATGCCAAAGACATCAAACCAAATACGCGGTTCATGAAAGCTTTTACACTGGATGAGCTTACTTCATCGATAGAGAAATCTCTCTGAAAATCGGGTGTGTTCATATTACTTCAATTTATTTGCAATCAAATGTATAAATTCTTTTCTTGTTTTATCATCTTCCAAGAAGGCTCCGCTGAACGCTGAGGTGGTTGTTAACGAATTTTGTTTATTCACGCCCCTCATTTGCATGCAAAGGTGCTGACATTCCATTACTACAGCTACCCCAAGTGGATTTAAAGTTTCTTGGATACAGTCACGAATTTCAATGGTTAATCTTTCTTGTACTTGGAGTCTTCTGGCAAAAACATCAACCACCCTTGGGAGTTTACTTAATCCAACAATGGTCCCGTTTGGGATATAGGCAATGTGTGCTTTGCCAAAAAAGGGAAGCAAGTGGTGCTCACACAAAGAGTACACCTCAATGTCTTTGACCAATACCATTTCTGAGTAGGACTCAGAGAACATAGCAGATTCCAACACTTCTTTGGCGTCTTGCTGATATCCTTGCGTTAGAAATTCGTATGATTTGGCAACGCGCTCGGGAGTTTTTAATAAACCCTCACGGTTGGCATCCTCTCCAATGTTCTCGAGAATGGTCTTAATCGCCGTTTCTATTTTATTCTCCGCCATAGTATTCTACAAAGTTGTTTTCTGTCTCGTATAGTTTGACACAGTGCAACTGACAACCCGACTCTTTGATCTCTTGTTCAATTCTTTCCCAAATGACTACGGCTAGATTTTCAGTAGAAGTTTTCATACCTGCCAACCAAGGAATGTCAAGGTTGAGATTTCTGTGATCGATAACATCCGTTACCCTGGTCTTGATGATGGTGCTGAGTACTTTGAGATCCATGCAAAATCCGGTTTCTTCTCTTAGCGCACCTTTGATGGTGACAAATAATTCATAGTTGTGACCGTGCCAATTGGGATTGGAACATTTTCCAAATACCTCAAGATTTTTCTCTGCGCTCCACTCTTCATGCCACAGCTTGTGAGCAGCATTGAATCTTTCTCTTCTCGTAACGTAAACGATTTTTGACATGCTAGTAAATTTTCAAGTTTTGTAATAAATAATTTTGAACGTAATCCGTCACCCCTTCTTCTAGGGTGTGGAAAGCGTGAGGGTAACCGGCTTCTTTCAATTTGCTCATATTGGCTTCAGTGAAGTATTGGTATTTGTCCCTTATGTCTATTGGTGTATCAATGAAAGAGATATTTTCTTGTTTGCCCATGGCCTTAAATGTGTTTTTGGTCAAATCCAAAAACGTTCTTGCTTGGCCACTGCCTAGATTGAAGATACCTGACTTTTTCCTGCTTTCCATTAACCACACACAAACATTGGCCACGTCTTTTACATACACAAAATCTCTCATTTGACCTCCGTCCGAATAATTGGGGTTGTGTGAACGAAACAACTTCATCTCACCATTGTTCATGATTTGATTATAGCTGTGCCAAACGACAGAAGCCATTCGGCCTTTGTGGTACTCATTGGGTCCATATACATTGAAGAATTTTAAACCCGCCCAGAAAAATGGAGTTGTCTTTTGTTGCAACACCCACAAGTCGAAATTGTTTTTCGAGTCACCGTAAGGATTCAAGGGTTTAAGTTGTGGTATGATGCCGTGATCGTCGTTGTATCCCAATTGACCATCTCCATAGGTTGCTGCAGACGACGCGTAAACCAGGGGAATGGCATACTCCACACATTTGTTCCAAATGGTTTGCGAGTATTGTTCATTGAGTTCGTCAAAAATGGCTTTATTGAATTCAGTCGTATCGGTTCTAGCACCAAGGTGAAAAATAAAATCTACTTGATTTTCATTGGCATCCAACCATTTTGGAAATTCAGATCTTTCAATCAAGCTACGATATTTTTTATCCTGATAATTGACTTTTCTTTCTTCTCTTGAAAAGTCATCTACCAACACCAAATCAAAGTACCTGAGTTCGTTGAGTCGTCCCACCAATGCGGATGCAATAAAGCCAGCAGCTCCCGTAATGACAATCATCTTTTTTTTGCTAATTTACATCAAATTGGGGCTTCAAATGCGCTTGAGCCATTGCAATGCAATGTGAACATTGTTGATGTTTTGGAAACTCATGCGCAGTGTATTGTCCTTCTCATACATCTTCACTTCATGGCTGTATTTCTTCAGGAAATCCAGAATTCGGGTGAATACGTCACTTTGATAGAAAGGAGAATCTTGTTTGGAGATGAAATAAGCAATCATCTTTCCTGATTTCATTACCAACTTTTCCATTCCTAATGCGTTGGCTGTCCATCTGATTCGCATGGTGTCTATCAAAGCCAATGTTGGTTCTGGTATGGGACCAAATCTATCGATCAAATCTTTGATGAATTTCTCCATCTGCATTTCGTTTTCTAAATCATCCAGCGCTTTGTATAAGGAAATTCGCTCACGGATATCCCCCACATAATCATCTGGTATGAAGAGCTCCATGTCTGTTTCTAAGTTGGTTTCTTTGACAAATTTAGATTCTCTTTTTAGCTCTTCTTGATAAAGATCTTGGAAGTGTTCTTGTTTGATTTCTTCCAATGCCTCTGAAAGAATTTTTTGGTAGGTTTCCAAGCCCATTTCATTGATGAAACCGCTTTGATCGCCTCCTAGTAAATCTCCAGCTCCTCGGATATCTAGATCTCTCATGGCAATGTGCAAACCACTGCCCAGGTCGCTGAATTGTTCGATGGCGGTTAATCTTTTCCGGGTGTCATCGGGCATCAAATGGATAGGAGGGGAGATGAGATAGCAAAAGGCTCTTTTGTTGTTTCTTCCTACACGACCCCTCAATTGGTGAAGATCGCTCATCCCAAATTGATGGGCATTGTTGATAATGATGGTATTGGCATTGGAGATGTCTATCCCACTTTCTACAATGGATGTTGAAACCAAAACATCAAAGGCTCCTTCAATGAATTGGGTCATGACTTCTTCCAGTTGCTCTCCTTTCATTTGTCCATGTCCTATGCCGATGCGCACATCAGGGCAAAGCCTTTGAATCATTCCCGCAACTTCTTGCAGGTTTTGAATTCTGTTGTTGATGAAGAATACTTGCCCTCCTCTTTGCACCTCATAGCTGATGGCATCTCTTATGGCCTCTTCATCCAAAGTGATGAGTTGTGTATGTATGGGGTGTCTGTTAGGGGGTGCTGTTTGAATGATGCTCAAATCCCGAGCGCCCATCAACGAGAACTGAAGTGTTCTGGGTATGGGAGTTGCTGTTAAAGTCAACGCATCCACGTTGGCTTTCATTGTTTTCAATTTGTCTTTTGCTGCAACGCCAAATTTTTGTTCTTCGTCGATGATCATCAATCCAAGGTCCTTGAATTTGACATCTTTGCCCACGATAGAATGTGTTCCAATCAGAATATCGACTTGTCCTTTGGCCAATTTTTCTAGGGTAACTTTTTTCTCCTTGGCGGATTTGAATCTACTGATATGGTCAACCGTTACAGGGAAATCGCGGAAACGTGCGGCAAAACTTTTGTAGTGTTGTAATGCGAGAATGGTGGTGGGAACCAGCACAGCCACTTGCTTTCCGTCCGTTGCGGCTTTGAAGGCTGCACGCATGGCCACTTCCGTTTTTCCAAATCCAACGTCACCACAAACCAGTCGGTCCATCGGGGCAGGTGATTCCATGTCTTGTTTTACAGCTGCAATGGCCTTGGCTTGATCAGGAGTATCCTCATACATGAAAGATGCCTCTAACTCCATTTGCAAATAACTATCCGGAAGAAAAGCATGACCAATGGTCGACTTTCTCTTGGCGTACAACTTAATTAAGTCAAAAGCAATGGTTTTGACTTTGGCTTTTGTCTTCTGTTTCAAGTTCTGCCAAGCAGGGCTACCCAGGCGATCCATGCTCGGCGCAGTACCTTCTTTTCCGCTGTATTTGCTGATACGGTGCAAACTGTGAATACTCACGTACAAAGTATCTCCACCCTTATATACTAGACGGATGGCCTCTTGTTCTTTTCCGTTGACATCAATTTTTTGAAGTCCGGCAAACTGCCCCACACCGTGATCGATGTGAACAACATAATCTCCCGGTTGAAGAGATAGAATTTCCTTTAACGTTAAAGCCTCTTTGCTTTTCTTAAATCCCTCTTTCAATTTGAAACGGTGGTAGCGTTCAAAGATTTGGTGATCGGTATAAATGGCTATTTGTTGGTCAATATCAACAAAACCTTCACTCAATTCTATCAAATGTGGGGTGTACTGTACAATGATTTGTTTGTCTTCAAAAATTTGATGCAAACGTTCCAATTGCTTGGCTTGTCCTGCAGATACAACCTGATCGAAACCTTCTTTGGCTTTGGTCACCAGATGCTTGCTGAGCATATCAAAATTCTTGCTGAAAGAAGGTTGAGGAGTCATGTTGTATTGAATCTCGGGAGCTTCCATAAATAGGGCGGTTGGTCCCATTTCCACCAAGCGTTTGTTTTTTAGCAATCTCATCCAATCCGTTGGATGTGCATACAGCTCTTCAGGTGATTTGTGTTTTATGACACCACTGATTTTTTGGAATTGATTCTCTGCTCGTTCCAATTCTTTTTCCCAGATCTGTGGTGCATTGGCACATTCTATTGACCAAACAACCGCATCTGCATCAACGAATTCAAGAAAGTTGATGGTTGAATCTATTTGCTTCTCATCTTGGATGTTGGGTACAATGGTAGCCTTTGTCATAGAAGACAAACTCAGCTGGTCAACTGGGTCAAATTTCCTGATGCTGTCGATGGAATCTCCAAACAATTCAATGCGGTAAGGGTGATCATATGAAAAGGAAAAAATATCGATGATTCCCCCGCGCACGGCATATTGTCCGGGTTCATAGACAAAGTCAACTTTAATGAATCCATACTCTTGCAATACTTCATCTACCATTTCGTGGTTGAGCGTATTGCCTAGTTCAATTTCAAATGTTTTTTGCTCCAATGAAGCCAGTCCAATCACTTTTTCGGCCAGTGCTTCAGGGTAGGTGACAATCCATTGTCCTTTTGGTTTTTTTCGGATTAAGTTCAAAACTTCAGTTCTCATGGCTACGTTGGCATTGTCCACAGTTTCCATTTGATAGGCTACACGAGCGCTTCTTGGAAAAAATAGAATGTTGCGTTGGGCCAGAGTTTCTTTTTGATAGTTCTCAATGTTTTCAAGGTCATTGAGGAAATACGCAGCTTTCTCTTTGTCTTCTAAAACAAACACATGGGATGTGTTCATGGACAAGGCAGTGGCGTTGGCAATGAGTGCTTTGGCTGATCCGACTATACCTTTGAGACGTAATTTGCCACCCTCAGAAGTTAAAATTTCTGAGATGTTTTGCGTGTGAACCGATTGAATGTATCGGTTTAAAAAAGGAGCGTTCGACACAATCTTGTTGTAAGGTTGTAAAGATAAAGAAGGAGATCCTTGACAAAGCAAAAGAAAAAGCCCCATCGCGCGGACAGGGCTTTTGAAGTAATCATTAAAAAGACTTAGGCAAACAATTGGTCCATGACCTGTCTCATACGGGCTTCATGCATTTTGCTTGAACCAGCCGCAGGAGAGGCTTGAGCAGGATAGGCAATCACATCAATATTGGACTTGCGCATCATGCGCATGATGTAACTCCATGCGCCCATGTTTTCGGGTTCTTCTTGTGCCCAAAGCAATTGAACATTTTTTCCAAAACCTTTGAGCGCATTGTCCAAGGCTTTTTGTGGGAAGGGATACAGTTGCTCCAAACGAATCAACGCCATGTCCTCAACACCTCTTTTCTCGCGCTCCTCCAACATTTCATAGTACATCTTTCCGGTGCACAAAACTACTTTATTGACTTTCTTTTTGTCCACGCTGTTGTCTTCTATGACCATTTGGAATGAACCTTTGGACATTTCCTTGATGCTGCTAACAGCCTTAGGGTGACGCAAAAGTTTTTTGGGAGTGAAAACAATCAACGGCTTGCGGAAGGGTTGTTTTACTTGTTTGCGCAACAAGTGGAAGAAGTTAGCAGGAGTGGTTACATCGCACACTTGCATATTGTACTCAGCGCACAACTGTAAGAAACGTTCCATTCTTCCTGAGCTGTGTTCAGAGCCTTGACCTTCATATCCGTGTGGTAAGAACATGACCAAGCCATTCATGCTTCCCCATTTGTCTTCAGCCGCGCTGATGAATTGGTCAATCATGATTTGTGCTCCGTTGTTGAAGTCGCCAAATTGGGCTTCCCAAATGGTCAGTCCATTAGGGGTTCCAAATGCATAACCGTAATCAAATCCTAAAACTCCGTATTCACTTAGAAGAGAATTGTAAATGCTCAATTGGGCCTGTTTGTCGGACAATAAATTGAGGGTGATGAATTCCTTTTCCGCATCCTCATCGGTCTTGACAACGGCATGGCGATGAGAAAAAGTTCCTCGCTCCACATCTTGGCCAGAAATTCTAACAGGATGTCCTTCTTCCAATAGAGTGGCATAGGCCAAAAGCTCACCCATGGCCCAATCCAATTGATCATTCTTGATCATGTTTAGTCGATCTTCAAACACCTTTTCGGTTTTTCTAAAGAACTTCTCTCCGGAGGGAAGGGTGGATAATTTGTTTCCTAAGTCAACTAATTTTTTCTGAGTAACTGCCGTGTCGGGTGAATTGTCAAAATCCTCAGGAGTGGCAAAACGAACATCCTTCCATGTCTCTTCTAAGAAGTGCTTGACAAAAGTTTTGTTCTTGGTTTTTGCCCTTTCTAGGCTTTCATCCAAGTGCTTTTCAAAATTGGTTTTAACCTCTTCCGCCTCAGCTTCAGTGATGGTACCTTCAGCAGAAAGTTGCTTGTAGTACAACGCTCTCAAATCAGGATGGGCAGCAATGTGTTTGTACAAAGTGGGTTGCGTGAACTTGGGCTCATCCCCTTCATTGTGACCATATTTGCGGTAACCCAACAAATCGATGAAAACATCCATGTTGTATTTCTCACGGTATTCCAACGCCCATTGCATGGTGGTAATCACCGCCTCTACATCATCGGCGTTAACGTGGAAAATAGGACAAAGTGTAGTCTTTGCTACGTCTGTGCAATAGATGGATGAACGCGCATCCAAGTAATTGGTGGTGAAACCTACTTGGTTGTTGGTAACAATGTGAATGGTTCCACCGGTGCGGTATCCGTCCAACAAGGCCATTTGTATCACTTCATAAACGATTCCTTGACCAGCTATGGCGGCATCGCCATGAACCAAAATGGGAACAATTTTTTTCTCGTCTTTTAAATAATGATCAATCTTGGCTCTGGTCAATCCTTCAACAACAGGATTGACGGCCTCAAGATGTGATGGGTTGGGACAAAGGGTAACGTGTACGTTGTGTCCATTGACAGTGATATCACGTGAGTAACCCAAATGGTATTTTACATCACCGTCCATGTTGCCTTCAAACTCAACACCTTCGAACTCGCGGAAAATTTCTTCTTGTGGTTTTTCTAAAATGTTGGTCAAAACATTCAAACGACCGCGGTGAGCCATGCCAATCACAAACTCTTCAACCCCCATTTCAGCCCCTTTCTTGACGATATAGTCCATTGCAGGCACTACAGCTTCACAACCTTCCACACTGAAGCGCTTTTGACCCACAAATTTTTTGTGGATGTATTGCTCAAAAAGCGAAGCTTTTGAAGTCATTTCAAAAATTTTCTTCTTGTCCTCTTTGCTGTATTTGGGCTTGTTGACGGCTTCTATTTTGGAACGCAACCATTCCACACGCTCTGGATCACGGATGTACATGAACTCAGACCCGATGCTCTGACAATAAGAGTTCTCTAAGTGCGCAATGATGTCTTTTAATTTGGCATCACCCAATCCGATGTCGGTTCCTGCATGGAAAGTTTCTTCCAAGTCCGCTGCAGTAAGTCCAAAGTTTTCGATGGACAAAGTGGGGGAATATTTTCTTCTCTCTCGAACAGGATTGGTCTTGGTAAACAAGTGACCTCTTGTGCGGTAGGCGTTGATCAAATTGATCACTTTAAATTCTTTTGAGGTCACCGCATTGAGGCGGCTTCCGTCAGGAAGAACTGGGTATGATTCATTTTGAAACTCAAACCCTTCAAAGAATCTTCTCCATGAAATATCAAGACTCTCGGGGTCTTGCTTGTATTGGTTGTATAATGCATCAATCGTTTGGATATCGGCATTGCCCAAATATTGCTCTGAACTCATTTTTCAAATGCTAGAAATTCGCGGGTAAAGATAAACCGAAATGCAGGCGATGCTTGCCTATATTTTTTCAGAAAGTTCCAACCAGCGCAACTCCAATTCATTGAGCTCTTCAATCACGTTGGCCAATTCATCGGAAACCTGCATGAGTTGATCGTGTTTGTCTAGCACGGTGTTGAGTTTGATTTCCAAACTTTTTTTCATTTGCTCCAGTTCGGGCATTCGTTTTTCAATTTGTTCCCACTCAAATTTTTCTTTGAAGCTGAGCTTTTTGACTGTGGCGGATGAGCTTGGTTTTTCTTTGGATTCAGTACTTTCTGATTTGGTTGGGGCGGCAGGTTGGTTGGATTGATCGTCTCGAAATTGCTGGTAGGAGCCCAAAATATCTTTCACATTGCCTTGCCCGTCAAGTACAAACAAATGGTCCACCAATTTGTCCAAGAAATAGCGGTCATGGGACACAATGACCAAACAACCTGGATAGGATTGAAGGTATTCTTCCAAAGCCGCCAGCGTAAATACATCCAGGTCATTGGTGGGCTCGTCCAAAATGAGGAAGTTGGGATTTTTCATCAAGATGAGCAACAGCTGAAGTCTCTTTTTCTCCCCACCGCTCAAGGATTCCACAAATTGGAAATGCATGGGCTTGGGGAACAGGAATTTCTCCAGCATTTGCGCAGCGGTGATGGTGCGCCCTTTGGTCAGTGGGATAAACTCAGCAATGTCTCTTACTACTTCAATCAAGCGTTGGCCATCTTTCAGGTCCTCCATGTTTTGCCTGTAATATCCCATCACAACGGTATCTCCGACAATGACCTTTCCTCCATCAGGTTCTTCGTTCAAGGTCATCATTTTGAGCAGAGTGGTTTTGCCGGCCCCATTGGGACCTACCAATCCAACCCTTTCACCCGTTTTAAAGACGTAATCCCAACCGTTGAGTACTTTCTTCTCCCCCCAATGTTTTTTAACACGATGAAATTCGACGATTTTACTGCCCAAGCGGCTCATGTTGATCTCTGGAGCCAGCTCTTGTGCTTCAGGACTTTTTCTCACATTTTCTTTGAGTTCTTGGAATCGATCCATTCGACTCTTGCTCTTCACGGTTCTGGCTCTTGGCATGGTGCGTGCCCAAACCAGCTCCCTCCGGAATAAGTTCATTTGCTTATCGTGCGTGGCTTGTTCCAGTGCTTCCCGCTCTGCTTTCTTTTCCAAGTAGTAGGAAAAGTTCCCTTTGTATTTGTACAATTGACCGTTTTCCAATTCTAGGATTTCATCTGTTATGTTTTCTAGAAAGTAACGGTCGTGCGTAATCATGAACAAAGTCATGTGCGAACGGGTGAGAAAATTCTCCAACCATTCAATCATATCCAAATCCAAGTGATTGGTGGGCTCATCCAGTAAAAGAAAATCGGGTTCTTCTACCAATACTTTGGCCAATGCCACCCTGCGTTGTTGTCCTCCACTCAATTGCCCAGCCAGTTTGTTCCAGTCTTGCAGCTCCAGCGCACCAAGCACTTGCTTCATTTTGGATTCGTATTCCCATGCGCCTGTCGCATCCATGGCGTTCATGGCTTTTTCTAGATCGCCGTTGTTTTGTAAAGCAACTTCATATTCTGCAATCGCCTTGGACATGGCGTTGGAGGATGCCAAAACATTGTCCAGAATCGATTTATTGAGATGAAGTTGCGGGTTTTGTTCAAGGTAGGCTACGCGAACCTCTTTGTTGTAAATCACTTTGCCTTCATCGGGAGATTCCTTTCCAAAAAGGATATTCATTAAAGTGGTTTTTCCGGATCCGTTTCTGGCGAGCAGGGCTACTTTTTGACCTTTTTCAATACCAAAATTGAGGTTTTCAAATAATTGGCGGATGCCATAGCGCTTGGAAAGATGCTCGACCGATAAGTAGTTCATGCGGTAAAAGTACGATGGTGCTTACCTTAGCTTCAATGAAAAATTGGCGAATGCAAAAAATGTCAGACATGACGGCCTTGGAGTGGCATCGGGTGTTGGCTTTGCGGGCAGAGGTTTTTGTAGTGGAACAAAATTGTCCTTATCAAGATCCCGATGGTAAAGATTTTTTGAGTTATCACTTGACGATGGAGAGCGGAGAAGCATTGGTGGCTTATGCCCGTTTATTGCCTCCGGGTGTAAGTTATCCTGAGGCGTCCATCGGAAGGGTTGTGACCTCGCCAATGGTAAGAGGAAGAGGATGGGGCAAGCAGTTGATGGATATAGCCATTGAGCAAACGAGGAAGCAATTTGATGCAAGAGAAATTTGTATTTCAGCGCAATCTTACTTGTTGAAGTTTTATACTGATTTGGGTTTTGTAGCAGAAGGGGAGGAGTATTTGGAAGATGATATTCCGCATTGGAAGATGAGGCGAGTTGAGAAGTAATTGTTTGAATTGATGAGTCTATGGTGTGTTGTGAAATTTTAAAATTGAGGATGACGATGATAAAACCGATTGGTTTGTTTTTTCTTTCGTTGGTATGTCTGTTTTTGACAATGAATGTTCTGGCCCAAACCAAAATCGAGGGAAGCTATGATTCAGCCAAAAGGAAATTTATTCCCAAAGATGAGGTGTACCGCATTTATGATTTTCGGGATGGGTTGGCCAGTTTTAGAACCAATGATAAAAAGGGTGTGATGGATACGCTAGGCAATGTTATTGTACCCATGAAGTATGACGAGATAGAACCGTTCCTCGATGGTGTTGCGCGCGTGGAAATTTTCGGAGACTATCCTACTCATTACGGATTCATTGATAAACAAGGAAACGAGGTGCTTCCTGTCATATACACGGATGCAGATGATTGGTACTACCGCAGTATGCGTTTTTCGGATTTGATTGTTGTTGGAATAGATCAGAAATATGGATGCTTTGACAAGAAAGGAAAAAACGTGCTGCCCATGGAATACGGAAGCATAGGAAACTACAGTAACGGATTAGCGACCATTTACAAAGATGGAAAAATGGGTTGCATCAATAAAGAGGGAAAGATTGTCATTCCTGTTATCTATGATCGAGTGAGCGACTTTGGCCTGGAAACATCTATTGTGCAAAAAGAGGGCAAGTGGGGCATGATAGACAAAATGGGGAAAGAGATTCTCCCCATTCAATATGAAGCTGAAATTCGATTTAGCGGTCAAGGTGCAATTACCAAATGGAATGGTAAATTCGGAATGATAAGCAATGACGGAACCATTCTTATTCCCTTTCAATATGAAAGCATAGCCTACTACCGCGAAGGATTAGCACACGCCATTCTCAATGGCAAGCATGGATTCATCAATGAGAAAGGAGAAACTATTATTCCTTTTGAATACGATTGGGCAGGGAATTTTCAAGAAGGATATGTTATTGCTAAAAAAGACAACTTGTGGGGACATCTGAATAAGCTAGGACAGGTAACAACACCTTTTGAATATGAGCAAACAGGAGATTTCAATCGTGGCATTGCCAATGTAAAGAAGGGAGGAAAATCAGGAAGGATTAATACTACGGGAAAATTGGTTTTGCCTTGCAAATATGACGGTATAAATGGCGTGTTCAATGATGGAAGAATGATAGTCAGTATCAACTTTCCAGAAGGCAGAAAAAAAGGCTTTGTGGATGAGAATGGGAATGAGGTTATTCCGTGTATTTATTATAATGTAAAGGCTTTTTCTGGTGGTATGGCGGAGGTGCAAGAGAAAGCAGATGGCCCTTGGTTTTTTATTGATGTGAATGGAAATAAAGTGAAGCCCTAATTTGTATTCAATGAACCGAACCCTTTACTCGGACGACAATCACAATGAAATTCGGATTTCTGAAATTAAGAAAATCGAAAGTGAAATAGCGTTCAAAGGTTTGGGAATAAAATATGTGGCCTCGGGTGAGGAGACTTATTATGCCAATGGAAAAAAGTTCATGGTGCGTGAAGGGGAATACATTATTGGCAATGATTTTACTCAGTCTATTGTTCAGATTAATCAGGAAAATTCGGTTGAGGGATTGTGCATTGATATTTCACCAGAAGTTATTTCCGAAGTGGCAGAATATCATGATCTCAATGGTACAGCATTAAAAGAATTTTTACTTTCAGATCAATTTTTTGTCAATCGATACAACATTAAAAATACAACACTGGGGTATTCTCTTTTTGAAATCAATCAAAGAATCAAATCTGGCAATTTTGGCAGTAATTTTCAGGAGAATGAACTGTTTTACAGCCTTGCAGAATCAATCATTACGGATCAAAGGTTTGTTTTTGATCATTTGAATAAATTGGACTTTAAAAGACTGGTGACCAATGAAGAAGTGTTTCGTGCAGTCTTCAACGCAAGGTTATTTATTGATGAACACATTGAAGAGAATTTTCCTTTGGATAGACTTTCAAGTCAATCAGGAATATCCAAATATCATTTTATACGATTGTTTAAATCCACTTTTGGCGTTTCTCCTTATCAATATCAGAAGAGAAAAAGATTGGAGTATGCAAGATTGGATTTGATTAGTGGGGGGGAGATACTGAGTGTTGCTCTGAAGTATGGTTTTTCCGATGCAGCTTCTTTTTCAAAAGCTTGTAAGCAACAATTTGGTCAAACACCTGGTGCAATCAGAAATAGCAATATTTGACAATTGAGTTTTTTGAACGATGCATTTCTTTGAAGAAAATTCGTTCATGATCCGCTTGATTTTGTTTTTGCTGTCTGGCCTTGCATTATTCCCAACATCGGCCCAACTTCCCCGCAAACCGCTGCTTGGTGCACGTATAGAATACGTTAATGAAAATGGAGCCTCTGGTTGTAAGGTCCTTCAAGTTATTCGCGGAACAAGTGTTGAACTGAAGCTTCAAGAAAATGATATCATCTTTAAAATCAGAGACAAAGATTTCAAGTCTTTGGAAGAATTCATGAAGTCATTTTTAGACTATTCACCTGGAGAAGAAATTCAACTTTCAGTGCTGCGAGACAAAAAAGAAATTACACTTAAAGCCAAAGCAGTGGCTCGTCCATATGAAACAGATGATAACGCCACAGTCATTTACGACGAAGCGAATTACAAAGGCGGTCAGCTTCGGGTGATCATCAACAAACCGTTCAAGGAGAATAAAATGCCCGCGATGTTATTTATTCCAGGATATACTTGCAGTAGCATCGATGAACTGACTAGCGATCATCCATACAAACGCATTGTGGATGCCTATGTGGATGCAGGGTACGTGACACTGCGTATTGAGAAAAGTGGCTTGGGCGACAGTCAAAACACGCCGCCTTGTGAGTCGTGTGATTTAATGGATGAGATTGAAAATTTCGAAGTAGGATTGAAAAAACTGAAATCTCTATCATACGTGGATACCAACCAGATCATCATCTTTGGTCATTCCATGGGGGGAATAATCGTTCCAGCGTTGACCGCCAAACACAATATAGCAGGAGTCATTGTTTATGGCACCACTGCTAAATCTTGGTTTGAATATCAATTGGAAATGTACCGCGTTCAAAACGCGTTGGCTGGTATGAATCCCATTGAGGTAGAGCAATCTGTTGTGGAGCAATATGATTTGAACTATCGGTATTTTATTCAGAAGGAAAGTCTTCAAGAGTTGGCCATAGATGCCAAAGCAGATTCTGTCTTGAGAAACGTCTGGGGATATGATGGACAGGGAAAGATCTATGGACGCAATGCCGAATATTGGAGGCAGATTCAAGATTATCCACATTTGGAAAATTGGAAAAATACCAGAGCAAAAGTGTTGGTTCAATTCGGAGAATCCGATTTTCAGGCCTTTTCGAAAGCTGATCACCAGCAAATCGTGAATACCGTAAACCATTTCCACCCCGGAAATGCTACACTCATAACCTACCCTTCAACAGACCACTACTTCGCTAAATCGGGCACCATGCAAGAGGCCTATGACAAATTTGCAAGTGGCAAAATTCAACAGCTTTTTGATGAGTACAACCCTGAAGTGGGAAGTGCCGCTGTGCAATGGAGTAATTCGATTCTGAAATTGAACCAAAAATTTACATAAAAATTGAATATGAAAAGCAATCAAAAAATCATGAGATTCTTGTATGTAGGATTTATCTCATTGGGAATTTTCACCGCCCTGCGCGGCGATTACAGTCAGGCAGGCATACATATGGGAATCGCCTTGGCCTTTGATCCATTTGACCCTAATCAACCTTGGAAAGAACGCCCGTTTTGGCAAAAGTCAATTCTCATTTTGAATTTGGCACTCTGTGCTGCCTTTTTCGGGTTCCAAGTCGGTCTGGGAGACAAGAAAGTATAAACGTTTTTTGATGGATTTTCAACGCTGGAGTTTATTCCCTTTTGGGTAAGTGTTGCGCTTGTATTTATTCACATAAAAGGCCCTGATTTTGCTTATTTTTGCTGTCAACTTATGGCACAGATAGAATTATTGCTTCCCAAAATGGGAGAGAGTGTTGCGGAAGCAACCATCATCAAGTGGGTTAAGAATGAAGGTGAGGTCGTTAAGGCCGACGAGCCTATCATTGAAATTGCAACAGATAAAGTAGACAGTGAAGTCCCCGCCCCAGAGGATGGTACGCTGATCAAATGTTTGGTCAAAGAGGGTGATGTCGTTCAAGTAGGTCAGCCCATTGCCATTATTCAAACCGGTGCAGGAGACGTGGTTATTGCCCCCGCCCCTGCAGCGGCGGCTCCAATCGCTGTTGAAGAGAAAATGGCGGATATTCCATTGGTCCCATCATCATCAGCATCCACTTCTGCACCAATTGTCTCAGGTGATCGTTTTTATTCCCCATTGGTCAAGAACATGGCCAAGGCAGAGGGCATCGGACAAGCCGAGTTGGATACTGTTCCAGGTTCCGGTCAGGGTGGAAGAGTAACAAAAGAAGATTTAAAAAATTATATTGCCAATCGTGGCAAAGCGCAAGCAACTATTGCCGCACCAGCGGTAGCTGAGTCATCATCATCGGTAACAGCTGCAGCAACTGCTCCTGCCGCCAAAGAAGCACCCAAAGCAAAGGCGGCTATTTCTGTCAATGGCAATGACGAGATTGTGCAGATGGACCGCATGCGCAAGTTGATTGCGGACCACATGGTGATGAGCAAGCAAACATCTCCACACGTGACAAGTTACGTGGAGGCCGATTTGACCAATGTTGTAGTTTGGAGAGATCGGGTCAAAAAGAGCTTTGAGCAAAAGGAAAAGACAAAGTTGACTTTTACACCCATTTTCATTGAGGCTGTTGCCAAGGCCATTAAAGATTTTCCAGGTGTCAATGCATCAGTAGATGGAGATAAAATCATTCTTCGGGGCGATATTAACATTGGAATGGCAACCGCCTTACCAACGGGCAATTTGATTGTCCCCGTGATTAAAAATGCCGATCAATTGAACTTGGTGGGCATTGCCAAGAAGGTAAATGATCTGGCCGATCGTGCCAGAAATAACAAGTTAACTCCAGACGAAATTCAGGGAGGAACTTACACCCTTACCAACGTTGGTTCATTTGGAAATGTGATGGGAACCCCCATTATCAATCAGCCTCAGGTGGCTATTCTAGCGGTAGGAGCCATCCGTAAAAAACCAGCTGTAATCGAGACTCCCGCTGGAGATTTTATTGGAATCAGACACATGATGTTTCTTTCTCATAGCTATGATCATCGCATTGTAGACGGAGCCTTGGGAGGAATGTTTGTAAGACGAGTAGCTGATTATTTGGAAAATTGGGATGTTAATCGCGATATTTGATTGTAAATAACTTAAATTCAGTTCTATGGATTTTTTCAAGAAAGTTTTGGTTGGTGCGTTTTTGTTGTTGAGTTTTGCTATTCCTGTATTTGCTCAACCCGAAACACCTGCAAATTTTGATGAAGCCAATACGCTCATTGAAGAAAAACTTTGGGACCAAGCGGTCATTGAGTGGAGGAAATTGTTGGTCAAGAAACCGCTCAATGCCAATTATCATTACAAGTTGGGAATGTGCCTTTTGGAAACCAAGGACAAAAAGGATGCTTTGGAACACCTCGAAACAGCCACGGGAAGTGGTAAGTTTTCTAAAAATTATGACCCATACGATGCTGATGAAGAATTGGCACCCATTGAAGCGCTTTCTTACTTGGCAAAGGCGCAACATCTTAATGGAAAGCCTGATGATGCTATTGAGTCTTATGAATTACTGAAAACCAAGATTAAAAACCCTGGTCATTTATTGCTGCAAGATATGCCCAGACAATTGGAGCAATGTGAAGAAGCCAAATTGCAAATGAAATCCCCCAAGAATCATAAGATCAATAATTTGGGCACGGCGGTTAATTCTGAATTCAAAGACTTCAATGGTGTGACGCCCAGGGATATGAGTATTTTGTATTTTAGTTCAAACAGAGAACGAGCAGATGGCAGCAATGCGCAGTTGGTTGACCCAGAGACGATGGAGTTTGAGGATGATTTGTACATGAGTTTTAGAGGAGCTTCTGGTAAATGGGGACCTGCCGAGTTATTAAGTATCAACTCGGATAAGGGTGATCGCGTTACAGGAATTACGGCTGATGGCCACACATTGTTCATTAGCAAAGGTCCTAGAGATGATGCGGAGTTCTATATGTGTAAGCTCATTGGAGAGCGTTGGACAGATCCAGTTCCGCTAGGCGCTTCAGTAAATTCACAATTTCAAGAAATGGATATGGCCATTTCTCCTGATGGTAAAACCATTTACTTCACCAGTAATAGACCCAATGGTTTGGGCGGATTTGATATCTATAGAGCCAAGCTGGAAAAGAATGGTGAATGGGGTGAGGCAGAGAATTTGGGCGAGTTAATCAATACAAAATACAGTGAGGTGTCTCCTTCAATTGGGGGAAATGGAAAGATCTTGTATTTCTCATCTGAAGGTCATAACACTATGGGTGGATTTGATGTTTTCTCAGCCAAGATTGATGCAAAAGGCAATATTGGGAATACGGTCAATGTAGGTTACCCATTGTCTACAACCGATGATGATTATTATTTTCAAGCTGTGCCTATTTCTAGAAAAGGGTTTATCACCTCTTCAAAAATTGGTGGATCTGGTTTGCAAGATATTTATGAGGTTACTTTGGCTCGTGATCCCAATGAAGCCCCCGTTGTTTTAAAAGGCAATTTGGTTTCCTTGTCTAAATCCATACCGGCAGGTATCAAATTGATGGCAAAAGCCAAAGAAGAAGAACTAAAGGTTGAAGCTGCTGTGGACGCTACTTCAGGTAATTATGAGTTGAAATTGCCTCCATGTGCTCAATACAAAGTACAGGTGATGTTAGAGAAAATAGTGCTCAATGAGTACGAGGTGGAAGCTGTTTGCGATGAGTCTGTAATGATGATTGAACATGAGACTTACATTCTCCCCATCACCAAAAGACCTCCCCCTCCAAAGGTTGACTTAACGGCTGAGAAGTCAAAAAAGGATATCAAAGCAGAGAAGAAAGCGGAGAAAGAAAAGGAAAAGGCTGAAAAGGAAAAAGCTAAGGCAGATGAATTAGCAGCCAAAGAAAAAGAGGAGTTGGCCAACATGAAATTCAATCCCAAAAAAGCCAAACCTGTCAAGGAGAAGCCGGCTGGTGAAACAGAGAAAATTAGTCCCACCAAATACTATTTCACTTACGGAGTGTTCAGGGTGAAATTGGAAGACATGGGCTTGTTCGTCGAAGAAGTTGCTGTGCTAATTGAGAAAAGGGGAATTACTGAAATAGACGTTTATGCGAGCTCTTCAAAGGTGCCCAGATCCAATAAGAAATCCAATGACGAATTGTCCAAACAGCGCGCCGATGATGCGATGATTGTCATTCGTAAAGAGCTTCAACGAATGGGATATGAGGAAGGTCTTCACTACAAGTTTAGAAAGGTTGATTCAGGTGTGAATGGTAAGGAGTACGAGAACGATGCGAAAGAGAATAAGGACATATATGAACGCTATCAATATGTGGAGCTTTCTGCAGAAGGATAATGAATGGTTAAAACAATATGGCAACCCCCATGTAGGGGGTTGTTTTTTTTAAGATGAAATATCAATTTAATTTAAAGAAGCCATTGGCTTTTTTTGACCTTGAAACCACAGGCGTGGATGTTGGAAGAGATCGGATTGTTGAAATAGCGGTCGTCAAAGTAATGCCAAATGGTCAGGTTCATTATTTACCTGCAGAAGGGAAGGGTAGGTTGTTGTTTAATCCTGAAATGCCTATTCCTGTGGAGGCATCCATCATCCATGGTATCTATGACGTTGATGTAGCTGATGCACCAACTTTTGCGGAGTATGCTTCGAAGTTGTTTCAATTTTTAATGGATTGTGATTTGGCAGGATTTAATTCCAATAAGTTTGATTTACCATTGTTGGCAGAGGAGTTTTTAAGAGCCGGGGTGGAGTTTAGCGTGGAGGGTAGGAATCTGGTTGATGTTCAAGTACTTTTTCACCTCATGGAACCGCGCAACCTTTCGGCTGCTTTGCGTTTCTATTGCAATAGATCATTGGAGGATGCACATGAAGCCATGCCTGATGTAGTGGCCACAGCGGATGTGTTAAATGCCATGATTGAGAAGTACAACCATGTTCCAGTTCCGGGTGGTGATCCCACTGTTTTTCCTGTTCAAAATGATATGGAATTGCTCCATAAGTTGAGTGAACGACGCCGTAAGGCGGATTTGGTTGGACATGTAGTATACAACGATGATGATTTACCAGTGTTTAATTTTGGGAAACACAAAGGAACATTGGTTACGCAGGTTTTTAACCAAGAACCAGGCTATTATGGCTGGCTAATGAATGCCGATTTTCCCCGTTATACGAAGCAAGTATTCAAGCAGATCAAGGAATCAATGTGAAGAGAATAATCGTTCTGGTCAGTAATGATTTATGCTACGATCAAAGAGTGGCCAAGACGTGCACATGGTGGCAAAATCAAGGCTATTCAGTGACACTCATTGGATTCTCGAAAAGAAAAAGTGGCCCTGTTTCATTTGACTTTGTCTCCATCCGATTTTCAAACCCCTTTCAACAAGGCGTTCTCTTTTACGCATGGATTCAGTTTCGACTTTTTTTTTATTTGTTGTTTCAACGCACCACTTTTGTTTGGTGCAATGACTTGGATACTTTGTGGCCTGCTGTTGCGTTAAAACGATTGAAGAAATGGAAGATAGTCTATGACGCTCACGAATGTTTTACGGAGTCTGTCGGACTGATGAATCATCCCTTTAAACGGAATCTTTGGCTGAGGTTGGAGCAATTTTGTATTCCCCGTGCTGATCATTGTTTTACTGTATCCAGTGGAATTCAGGAATTTTATAAGGCCAGCTATTCCCAACCATTTGAGTTGATTCGAAATTTACCAGATTTGTCTGTTGAGCCTGAACGAATGGAGAAGCCTCAGTTTTGGGAGGGCCGTCACGTTTTAATTTACCATGGAGTGTTTAATCCTCATCGCGGACTGGAAGAGCTCATTGAGGCCATGCCCTCCCTTCCGGATTCAATATTGGTTTTGATTGGATATGGAGAACAAGAGAGTGTGTTAAAAGACAAAGTTTCTGCTTTGAACATAGCAGAGAGAGTTTTCTTCACAGGTCCCATGGAATATCCCAAAATTCTGGGATTATTGAAACACGCGGATTTAGGTATAGCCCTAGAAAAACCTGTTAGCGGCAGTTTCACCAATGCATTGCCCAACAAAATTTTTGATTACGCTCGGATGGGCCTGCCTTTTATTACGCTGGGAAATCCTGAAGTCAAACGTATTTTAGACATATATCCTCTTGGGCAAATAGTTGGCTCTTTGGATACAGATGCGCTGACAAATCGTATTGTACATTATCTGAAAGGGAATCCAGCTCAAGAAGCGGTATACACTGCGGCGCGTGATTCTTTTTTTCAAGAGAATAATGCCCAATTGGAATGGGAAGCACTGCATGCTATTCTCCTTTAGTTCTTGGCCAGCAACTTTTCAGCAAATATTTGGTGACTGAAAGGAGAGACAAAAAAATATTTAAAGGAAACGGCAAGAGCTTCATTTTTATTTCAATCTCTTCTTTGTACAAATGCCATGTGAATTGTTTTGAGAGTCCATCCGCTTTACAAATAGCAAATGTTATGGGCACTGAAAGCGCTTTGGAGCCCCCTTGGTACAATTGAAGATGCAGCTGGTAATCTCCTAAAATTTTATACTGGCTGGTCAGTGGATAATCAGAAAAAACTTTTTTGCGGTACAGACAGCCCTGTTGGTGTACGGTGTTTCTCCAATACAGTTTTCGGTTGAATGAACCTTGAAAAGTGTTGGGTATCCACTGACTAATGGAGTGGGTATTTTCAATGCTTCCGATAATTAAGTCATATTGATTCATGAAATCGTATCGAATCAAATTTTGAATAATATCCTCAGAAGCCAACTGATCATCGGCCCCCATTAAGTATATCCATTCGCCTTTGGCTTTGTTAATCCCTTTTTGAAAGGCGTCAAAAATACCGTTGTCTTTTTCTACAACGATGGTGCAGTCATGCTCAAATTCTTTTAGAATAGATATCGTGATGGGGTCTGTGCTTACTGCATCCTGAACAATTAATTCAATTTGGGGATGGGATTGGTGCAGAACAGAGAGGATGGCCTTTCTGAGGTCTTCACCTGCGTTGAAACTAGGAATGACAACGCTTACCCAGGTCATGCTTTGGTTGTTGCTGCTTGAATTCTACCTTCTTCACAAACCCAAACTTTGCCTTTGAATTGTTGCATGGCAATGTAGTCGTGTGAGGCCATAAGGACTGCCGTTCCTGAAAGAGAGATTTGATAGAGAAGTTCAGTGATTTCAAGGCTCATTTGGGGGTCCAAATTACCAGTGGGTTCATCAGCAATGATGAGCATAGGCGTATTTAATAGTGCCCTCGCAATGGCGACGCGCTGTCTTTCTCCTCCACTCAATTGATGAGGCTTTTGTAGCCCTTTGTTGTGCAATCCGACGCTGTCCAAAGATGATTCAATGCGGCTTGCGATGGCGTTGGCATCTTTCCAACCTGTTGCTTGCAGCACAAACTCTAGGTTCTCATTGACAGTGCGATCATGCAACAATTCGAACTCTTGAAATACGATGCCTATTTTTCTTCTCAAAAAGGGAATGTCCTTTTGTTTGATGTTTTTTAAGTCGTAACCGCAACAATGGGCTTGGTCGGCTTGAATGTCATGATCGGCATATAAAGTTTTCATGAAACTACTTTTCCCGCTTCCACTTTTTCCAATCAAATAAACAAATTCTCCGGGGTTCATTTGAAAATTCAATTGAGATAAAACGGATATTTTATCGTGGTAAATATTACCGTTGCTAATATCAACCAATGCTTGATTCATGCTCATGAGGTGAAGGTATAAGGAAAAAAAAAGGCCGGAACAACAGTCCGACCTTTTTTATTGACACCCTGATTGGGAATACCTTAAATTTTGAAATCTTTTTTCTTCACTTTTGGATTCACGTTGAATTCGTTGATCGTGATTTCCACCACTTGTCCACCTGCATTTTGTTTCACCACGCTGGGGTACTTAACTCCATCTGCAGTGGCTCCATAGGAGACGATGGTTGTCTCTGATGTCTGAGTAGTTTCACCAACTTTTTGAACGGTAATGGTTTTCATTCTTAAACCTGATTTGGCATCAAAATAGTCAGTTGATACCAGACCACTGCTGTAGGTGTTCTCTACAACATACATGTCAGAACCATTGACCACTTCTATCCCTTTGAGTTGTGATTGAATGCCAAAGTCGGCGTAATGCAATTCTGCCAATAAATCACTTTGAATTTTGGCTTGAAGAATTTCATCCGCACCACCCTCCATGCTCTGTCCCATTTGGCTAATTTGCATTTTGGTACCGTCCCATGTTTGGGTCATCATGGCATTGCCGTTCATGGATACTACCAAGCGCAAGGCAGTATTGGCGATGCATACACTTTGCATGTCCAATTTGGCCATGCCCACATCAAATTTCCCTTTTTGTTCAAATGATTTGATTTTGGCAATTTTATCTTTACCTCCCATGGCTTGGATATAATTATTGAATACAACTTGAGTGGTCACATCAGCAGGAGCCGGACGCATATCTACAAATGTGCTTCCATCAGGATTGAACTTTAATATTTTCCCATCGGCATCAAAAGCAGCAATTTTGGTTTCAATTTCTTTGTTTCCCACCACGGTGATGTAAGCATTGTTGGGAAGTAAAACGCGCTTGGCAAGGGCCAAGATGTCTTGTGCGGTGACCGCATTCAAACGCTCTAGATATGTTTCGTAGAAATTTTTGGGTAAGCCATATTTGTCAATGTTCTTGGCAAAGCGGGCCACCGTTTGTGGTCTTTCTAATGAACGTGCAAATTGTCCTGTCATGATGTTCTTGACAATTTGAAGCGTTTTGTCATCCACCGCCTCGGTTGTTAATCGAGAAATTTCGAACATGAATTGAGTGATGGAGCTATCAGTTACTTCATTTCTGACACTTGCACCTGCATTGAAATTACCGACATAATCATCAGCCGCGATATCTGAATAAGCACCGTAGGTATAGGCTTTGTCTTCTCTTAAATTCTGCATCAAGCGCGTTTGAAATCCGCTACCGCCCAAGATATTATTGAGCACAGATGCCACCAAAGCATCTTGTGTGGTAGGAACCAAATCAATGGGGTAAGTGATATTAATGACGGATTGAACAGCGCCCGGCATCGGAACAAAAACCACTTCATTTCCTGCAGGTACTTTGGGTGCACGGAATTTTAATTTGGGCACATCCCCACGGGTCCATGAAGAAAAATATTTGTTGGCTTGAACCTGAGCTGTTTCCAACGTGATGTCACCTACTATAATCAAATAAGCGACGTTGGGTTTGAAATAGCTGTTGTAATAGTTAACAATATCCTCTCTGGAAATATTCTTGACTGTTTCTTCGGTCATCTGCTCACCGTAGGGATGGTTCTTGCCATAAGTAACCATGTTTCCAATTTTTGAGGAAATAGAATTGGGATCGGTTTTTTCTGATATCAAACCACTAATGGTTTTCTTTTTGGCTTTTTCCAACTCTGATTCTGGGAAAGAAGGATGCAGCAACACATCAGAGAAAATCTCCAACATTTTTTCGCTGTGCTTGGTCAAACAAGCTCCAAAAATTCCGTCTGAACCACTGGAGAATTGCGCACCAATGAAGTCAATAGAGGACGTGATTTCATCCTTTGAACGGCTCGCTGTTCCCTTGGACATCATGTCTCCAGCAAAAGAAACGTATCCTGCCTTGTCACCTTCTTTGATGGGATCAATTTCCAATTGGAGCGAGTAGGAAACATTGGGCAATTTGTGATTTTCAACCACGATAACTTTTAGGCCATTGTCCAAAGAGAAAGTTTGGTAAGAACCAATTTGAATTTTCGGCGCCGGACCTGCAGCGGGCGCTTTGCTGCGGTCAACTTTTTGAGTCATTCCCGCAAAAGCGATGGCCAATGCGAAAAAGGAAGTTATATATTTTTTCATGTAGGAATGAACTAAAGAATTATTGTTTTAAAAGACTAGGATCATGCTCAAAGTAAAGGGTGACTCTGTTCTCAGGAGTATAGTACTTCTGAGCTGCTTTCATCATGTCCTCTTTGGTTACTTTCATGTAACGATCAATCTCTGTGTTGATCAAATTGGTATCACCATAATAAGTGAAATAGTTGGCCAAACTTTCAGCAATACCCGCCATGCTTGAATTGCGAGAAATGAAATCACTTTCAATTTGATTTCTGAGTTTTTGGTACTCACCATCCGTGATGGGAGTGGTTTTTAATTTGTCTACCTCCGCATTGATCGCATTCTCCAAGTTGTTGGTTTCAACACCCATGTTGGCCATTGCAAAAGCCAATGTCAATCCTGGATCTTCTAAGTTAAAGGTGAATGCCCCACAATACATGGCCAATTCTTGCTCATCTACAATGCTTTTGTTCAAGCGAGAACTCTCACCATTGGACAACAATGTATTTAACATGTCTACCGCATAAAACTCATTGGTTCCTTGCGCAGGAATGCGGTATGCTTGAACCAGTAAAGGCAATTGATCTTTTACTTTGATGACGTCGCGCACTTCCCCTTTTGGTTCCTCTTTAAAGCTTGGGCGAGCAATATCTTTTCCTCTTGGAATCTCACCGAAATAGCTGTCAATTAATTTTTTAATTTGCTCTGGATTGAAATCTCCAGCGATGCTCAATACCGCATTGTTGGGAACGTAATAGGTATGATAAAAATCCACAAAATCTTGGTCTTTCGCAGCATTCAAATCATCCAAGCTTCCAATGGGTGCCCAGGCATAGCTGTTGTTTTTATAGGCGCGCTTTAAGGTTTCAGGGAATAGATTTCCGTAGGGCTGGTTGTCGTAGCGTTGACGCTTTTCTTCTTTTACCACCTCACGTTGGGTCTCAATTCCTTCTTTTTCTACTTTGGCGTGCATCATGCGCTCACTCTCCAACCACAAGCCCAACTCCAATTGGTTACTGGGTAGAAGGTCATAGTAAAAAGTACGATCTTGAGAAGTGTTGGCATTTAAACCACCACCGGCATTTTCGACGTACTTGGCGTATTCACCGCGACCGATATTATCAGACCCTTCAAACAATAAATGCTCAAAGAAGTGGGCCATTCCAGTGCGACCAACCTGCTCATTTTTGGAACCAACATGGTACAAAACGGTGACGGCTACAATGGGCGTGCTGTGATCTTCATGCAAGATGACATGCAATCCATTTTTCAGATTGTACTCTGAAAATTTAATTTGTTGTGCCATCCCCAACTGACCGATGAATGCAGCGGCCACGAAAAGTAAAATTCTTTTTTTCATTGTTTAAGGATTATGTTCCAAAAATAGGTCACTAACCCCCGCTGTCAATGTCAAAAATTGCGAAATTGATGGGAAATAATTGGCTTTTTGTTGAAATCACATTTAGTGTCCACCACCTTCCACAGCTGTGAGCTCAATTCCTTGCTTTCTTAGGATTTGTGCTACCTTGAATCCATAAAAGGCCAAATAGGCAAAGCAGAAGACACCCACCCAATAGGAGGATTGAATACCAATCGATGGAATTTCAGCCAAAATCCCTTGAGTAACACTGATAAAACCTCCACCCATGATCATCATGATCAAGAATCCTGAGCCTTGATTGGTTTGATGTCCCAATCCAGATATGGCTAAAGTGTATATGCAAGGCCAAAGAGTGCTGCAGAACAAGCCTACACTGATGAAGGCATAGGCACTAACCATTCCTGAACCGTAAATACCAATCAGCAAAGAAGCAATGCCCATCAAAGCATAAATCAGCAATTGTCGAGAGGGGTTGCCTTGGCTCAAAAAATCACCTACAATCAAGATGAGGATGATTCCAGCATAAGGATAGAAAATGGTAAGGTCATGTCCTGCAATGGCATTGACCAAAAGGAAAATTCCAAAGGCAGCGTAGGGAAGCCCAACACGAAATAACATCTTCTGCATGTTGTCCTTGGCAAAGACCAAACCTGCTGAAGTCCAGCGCCCTATCATCAAGCTGGCCCAAAACAGGGAAACATAGGGAGCAATGTGCTCTTCACTGATTTGTAATTTTTGCTTCATGAACTCAGGAAGATTGGAGGCGGTTGAAACTTCTACACCCACGTAAACAAAAATGGCAATCATTCCTAACCACAATTGCGGGAAACGAAAAACACTTTTGTTATCTTCTTTTACAACTTCTTTTTGTTCTATTTGATCTGGAATGGAGCTTTTCAAAAAGAAAATGGCCGCAAGGATAAATGCCAATCCCAGCATCAGATAGGGAATTTTTACTGCATTGACATCCATGGCCGTTTGACTACCAACTTTACCAAAAATTGCAAAAGCGACAATGAGTGGTCCAATGGTAGTGCCTATATTGTTGATTCCACCAGCCAGACTCAATCGCTGACTTCCTTGTTCAGGATTGCCTAAAATAATGGCCAATGGATTAGCAACCGTTTGTTGCAATGAGAAGCCTAAACCAACGATAAAAAGACCGGTAATAAAAATGGTGAAGGTGACATTTTTATCTGATTTGAACTCTGCTTTTGCTTGGTCTTCTGTCATGGCATTGGCCTCAGCGTATTCCGCAGTGAGTTGGCCATGGGCCATCATGTTCATACGGAAATAGTAATCGGTTAGTTTGGCTTGGTATTCCTGTTCTGCTTTTACATAGTATTGGGCTGCGGGAAAGAACAAAACAGTGCCCAATGCACTTATACCCAGGCCTAAGGCCAAACCTTTGCGGTATCCAATGGACTCCAATATATCTTTTTTTCTTAACTTAGAAATGACGATGTAAGCAATGGATCCTACCGTATAGGCAACATAAAAAGCAAATGAAACCATCTGAGATTGAATTTGATTCAAGTCCAATACTTTCTTGAAAACAGGGATTAAAATGTCATTTCCTGCAGCCACAAAGCCCCAAAAGAAAAATACCAAGATCAATGCGGAGAACGCCTTTTTTTGTTGTGAATTCATTACCTTGCTGATTATACGGTTAAGTGATGCAATATAGAATTTTTTTTCAGATTTTACTACTATCATTTTTACTTATTGTAAAAAGTGCAATTTCTCAATCGGTTCGTTCAAAAGACAAGTGGGGCGATGAGGTTGTCTTTATAGATGGTGAAGTACTCAAGTCAAAAGACAAATGGGGAACTGCTTTGTTTTTTTGGGATGGTTCGTCCATCAAAGTAAAGGACAAGTGGGGTGAATCCCGTTTTTACTTCGATGGGTTTACGGCAAAACAAAAGGACAAATGGGGCGAGCCCATTTATTTCTTTGATGGTCAAGTCGTCAAACAAAAAGACAGATGGGGCGAGCCTTTGTATTATTTAGATGGACAAACATTGAAGTACAAGGACAAGTGGGGTGAACCGTTGTATTATTTTGAATCCATCCCGGAGAAATGGGTTATCATTTGCTTAATTCAATGAGGAATATCGCATTGGTTTTTTTGGTCATGTTGTCTTCCTGCACAACACCAGATATCTTTTTTCAACAAATGGAAGGTTGCTGGTGCGGACCGTCTTCTGGTGAAGGTGTGGTTTGTGAGACCTGGAAGAAGTCTTCAAAGGGATTTGAAGGAAAGGGGGAGTGGATAGAAGATGGTGATCGTGTGGTGACCGAAAAATTGAGCGTTATACACTCCGACAGCGGTGATTATTATGTCGCTCATCCCATTGGAGCTCATCATCCTACATCTTTCAAAATTGAGGAGATATCAGCATCTCAATTGAAGGCGGTTAACCGACTACATGATTTTCCGCAAGTGATTCAATACCGCTTGTCCAATGATACGGTGTACATTCAATTGGAAGGTTTTGATATGAATGAGGAACCCGTTGTTGAAGACTTTTTCTTGGTCAGAAAAAACTAAACTCCTGGAGTAAGATTCATCTTTTCTGCATAGTATTCACAAAAATCTTTCATGGTAGCCGCCATGCGGGTGTCACCTGTAGATCGCTCAAAACTATCAGAAAGCGTGAGCAAGGTCTGATGAACAAAGAATTTCATCTCATCCACCGTCATTTCTTTGGTCCAAAGGTCAATGCGCATGGTGTTTTTTTCATGTTTGTCCCAGAAACCCAAGATCATGGCTTTGGCTTCTCTGGTCTCTCCCGCATCCGTAGCTTCCCAGTTTATTTTTTCGGCTACTTTGTTGTTATCTAATTCAATTTGAATATTGATGGACGATTGACTCATTGTTAAAGTTCAGGTTTGTAAGCGCTGAGTATTTTTTGATTGTTACGTTCTTTCCACAATTGCTCCAAAGTTACATTTGGATTTCTGACCATATAGGCTGAAACTATTTTCCAACCCATCCACAATCCCAACTGGGGGCTTGCATTGGAAGGGAGGTTTCCAGCATTGGTAAAAGGAGCTTCATTGAACCACTTGGCAATTTCCTCTTTTCTGGTGCCAAATAAGACATCTTGCCTGGCAATTTCTTTCCAAATATTGAGTTCATTTTCTTTGGCCCATTCCCACTCTTTTGAGCTCCACATCAAGTGTGTCGAGTCTGCTGTTTCAGGTTGGGTTACTCCAAGCGCATACATGATTTTCCCTGAGTAAATCATCGAACTCAAAAAGTCATTTTTCTCTGGTGGAATCGAGTCGTAATCATCATACCGATGGGACAACCAATTGAACATGGCATTGGAGCACAAATAACGACTGTCCATGTTGATCCGTTTGTAATTCGGGAATCTTTCAGGGGGGAATTCCTTGACCAGCGGATGGGGATAGATGTAATAATCCAGACCAATGAATAAATTGTTTTTTATGGCAAAAGATGCGGCAGCCAATCCGGCATTCATCCAGATGACATTTGGATTTTTTTCTTTTGGCAATAGCACTCTGAAACGGGCAAAAGACTCAGCCAATTGTTTTTCGTAGTCTGCTATTTCTTGCGTTGTGTGTGTTTCGGTTGATGCTCTCTGCAGGTCGCGCATATCCTTGAATTGAGCAAAACGCTGAAGGGTTTGCCATGTAGTTGAATCTTTTGCATCACCCATACCCATGATTTGCTCCATGTAAGTGGCGTAAATTTCAATTGGCAATTGTTCTACCTGTTGTTTGAAATCATTTTTATCGGCGTTGTTAAAGATGATTTCGTCTAACCGATAGGTTTTGAGGGTTTCAATCACAAGTTTATCCTCGATTTGGTTCTGTCTGGGATCTTTGGATTTTTCATTGCAACCACCACATCCATTCATCAATAGGATAGCAGTTGTGTATAAAAAACATTGGCGAATCAGGGATTTCATCATTAGCTTTGAACGAATAACGTTGCAAGATTAACTAAAATATACGGATGATGAAAAAAATCGTTTTCTTGGTGATGGCAGTGGCCATGGCGAACTTGGTTGTTGCCCAAGGTAAATCCTTTAAAATTGGAATCAAATTATCTCCAGCAGTTGGTTTTTTGAAAACGGATGTTGGTGATATTGCCACCAATGGTCGTCCGTTGCGCTTTGGCTATGGGTTGATTTTTGATCGCATGTTTTCTGAAAATTATGCTTTGGGTTTTGGATTGAATATGGTTGAGTTTGGTGGACATGCGGAGTACACCCGTTTGTATTCTGAATCTGGAGGTACTCCAATGGTGCAGTATATCAAACGCGATTACAGCAAGGTGAAGTACATTGAAATGCCATTGACATTGAAGTTGCGCACGGCCATGATTGGAAAGATGATTTATTGGGGACAATTTGGTGTGGGTTTGGGTTATCTATTTTCAGGCTATGCCGATGAGGAAGTAACCAACTTATATGAGCAATCAGATGCCTCCAACAATGGCCCATTTGTTTTGTCGGATCGAAAAATTAGTGTGGATGACAAATTGGACATCAAATCAGAATTGAATCCCATTCGAGCCAGCATGATTATAGCCGCTGGTGCGGAATATCCCATTTCTGGAACAACTTATTTGTCCTATGGTATCACGTACAACGGTGGATTAATCAGCATGTACGGGATGAATGATGAAGTGATCAAATACAAGGATGGTGGTGTAGCATTTAACAACGACAACAAATCGCCTGTGTTTGTGGAAAAGAAAGTTTTGTTGAATCAAGTTCAGTTGAACGTAGGGATTATCTTTTAATGCAACCTCAAAACGTAGCAGATCACATTTGTCTTTGGCTGAAACAATACCTTGAAGCCTCAGGCCAGAAGGGGTTTGTGGTGGGCATCAGTGGCGGTATTGATTCTGCATTGACTTCTACATTGTGCGCCATGACCGGCGCTCCAACATTGTGTTTAGAGTTACCCATTCATCAGCCCGCGAATCAGGTATCCAGGGCTTTGCATCACATGGAATCCCTCCAATATCGTTTCTCCAACGTAACAGGATTGACGGTACCACTTTCAGATTCTTTTGATGGGCTGGTCAAACATTGGCAACAATCAGAAAATGCCCATTTGCAACATCTGGCCTTGGCCAATACCCGTTCTCGCTTGCGCATGACCACACTGTATTACTATGCAGGAATTCACCAATCATTGGTGGCGGGAACAGGCAATAAGGTTGAGGATTTTGGTGTTGGCTTTTATACCAAATATGGTGATGGTGGAGTAGATCTTTCACCCATTGCTGATTTAACCAAAACACAGGTCAGGACTTTGGCCGCCCATTTGGGTGTGCACCATGATATTTTGGTGGCTCCACCAACAGATGGCTTGTGGCAGGATGATCGCTCCGACGAGGATCAAATGGGCGCTTCCTATCCTGAGTTGGAATGGGCCATGGAGTGGTTGTCCCAGTATGGCAAAAAATACAATGACAAATGGTCAACACCTGCAGCGGATATTTGGAATGCATTGACTGAAAGACAACAAGAAGTGATGACCATTTACATTCGTTTGCACAACAACAACCGTCACAAGATGGTGGCCATCCCTGTCTGTGAGATACCAAAGGAGTGGTTGTAATTAAATCCGTACACCAATGATGAGAATGTCATCGGTTTGCTCATTATCCCCCTTCCATTGCTGAAAAGCTTGTAGCAGTTGCTCCCTTTGTTGGAGATGTGATTCTGTTGCTATAGCTGTCAATAGTTCCTTCAGTGCTTTGCGCATGAATTTCTTTTGCAGTGCGCCACCAAATTGGTCTGCATAGCCATCACTGAAAACAAATACCATATCCCCTTTTTCAATGGATTGACTTTGGGTGGTGAATACATTGTGCGTATTGGCATCATTCCCAATGCTTTTTTTATCTCCTTTGATTTCAATCAGTTCCCCGTTGCGAATAATGACGGCGTCATTTTGTGCTCCGGAAAATTCCAGTATCATATGGTCATAATCCACAGAGCACAGGGCGATGTCCATCCCGTCTTTGATTTGATTGTCATTGTTGGTGTTGAATGCAGAAGCCGCTATTCTGTTCACCTGATTCAAAATTTGTCCAGGCTTGGTATACACCTTGGTCACATGATTCAAAGCGTTGTGCGCAATCAAACTCATAAAGGCCCCTGGTACACCGTGTCCTGTGCAGTCTGCAGCAGCAAACAACTTTTTGTTTCCTTGTTGTTGAAACCAATAAAAATCCCCCGAAACTACGTCTTTGGGGAGGTACAGAATAAAATGCTCTGGGAATATTTTTTGAATCGATGCGGTATCAGGTAATATTGAATCTTGCAATCGTTTCGCATAGGAGATACTGGATTTTAAATCCGCGTAAAGCGATTGAATTTTTTCTTTCTGCTCCTCTGCTGTATTTTTTTGACGGGTGATTTCTTGCGTTTGTTCAGCCACTTTTTCCTCCATACGGTGACGGTAAAAAGACAGATCATCCTTCATTCGCAACAAGGCTTTTCCCATTTCATCGTCTTTGGAAAGTGGATCGAACGAAGCTTCTAAATTTCCTTTTCCTATTTCCGTTGCAAAATTTTTGGTCCGCTCAAAATTTTGTTTCAGCTTTTCCATCGCAATGCTCATGTCTCCAATCTCATCATTGAACATGGGTAGCTCTTCTTGGCTGTAAATTCCATAGGACAACTTTTTAAGGCTTCTTCTTATTTTTCTTACCCTTGTGGTGATGGATTGACTGGTGAAGTAGGCGATGATCATTCCCAAGAACATGATGGTTACTCCAAGTACCCCCAATAGAACATACAGTTTGTCAAACGATTGGTCCATCAAATCTCGTTCATGTGAGATGGAATCTTTGAACTGACCCAAGATGTCTTTGATGAGTAACTGGACTTTTTCTACTTCTAGCGGAATTTCTTTACCCTGCAGGAATAGGTCTTCTGCCATGATGATGTTCATCGGGTCATTGTAACTGTCGAAGCAGCAAAGCGTTTCTCTGAGCGTCGAATATTTCTGATTGAGCAGCTTCCAATGACCTATGATGAGCGCCCATTCTCTCTTTTGTCCTTCCGTCCATTGGTGGTGCAATTGCTGAATTTCCGTGATTTGTTTTGGAATAATAGAATCACAGAGGGCAATCAAGGTTCTCCTTTCTATGTGCTCTTCATTGCGTTGAACATACGCCCATTGTTTGGCCAACTCATATGACTGATCAATGCTAAGCAATAAATTTCTGTTCATGGTCAAAGACGGCAAATGAACATTGTTCATTTGGTGATTGATTTTCTCCGCTTTGGTCAAGGTAGTTTGAACAAAGAACAACGCGATCATCAACACCACGATGAAGATGCCGAATCCCAAGAACAATCTCAATGGTATGGTGAACCGCCACTTTCGCATTACTCCTGAGGAAAATTGGTTTTAAATTCTTGTTGCAGTTGATTGAACTGCTCATCATTGCCAATGGCGCGATAGATGAACATCAACGCTTTGTATTGCGTAGCACTTTTTGGGCAATCATTGAAGGTAGCCTGCGCATAGGGCAGTGCCTGATGGAAAAGGGCCAACGCATCATCTTGAATTTTCATCAACGCATCAAACTCAACATCAGCATCAATCTGTTTGATTTTAAATACACCAATGTTGTAATAGATGATGGCGATGTTATTCATCGCTTCACAATCTGTGGGATCTTCTTTGAGAATTTTTTCGTATAGTTGAATGCATCGCGTTAACCAATCAACCTGCTTCACATCCGCTTCCCAGAATTCATAGAACCTTTCTGATTTTCTTTTTTCAAATTCAATGCGCAAGGCCCTTGCTGACTGAGGAGTAATGCTCTTGTTGTTCCAAGATTCAAAGTAATCATAGGCTGCATCGGCGCTGCTCTCGTTGCCTTGTTGAAATTGTTTGGCTTTGAGCAAAGCGTCATTGTACAACGTACTGATGATAAATTTTTGCGCTTTGTTGATGTTGTCAATGAGGGCTTGTTCTTGGTTAAAATTGAGTTTCAGTGCACTTTCAAAAGCCAGCAGAGCATTTTCACGAAAGTGTTTTGTTGGCTCTTGTTCTGGTTTTTGTTTGTAGTTTTCTTTGAGCAAAAATCCCAGGGTGTATTGCGCGTAAGCTTCAGTTTTTTCTTGCTCAATCACACGCAACATTTTTTCCAGAGCCTCGGCAGGATTTCGATTTTTTTCAAATTCAGCCACTACGGCATCCGTCAAAGGGTGTTGCGCCCAACCTGAAGAGATGATCAATCCGAGGATTGCAATGAGGAATGAGTATTTCATTGATTGACGCGCCATTGCATGATTTTTATTCCGGGTTGTATTTGGTCTTCGTTCATCGCCACTTCATTGAGTTCATAGCGGACACTACCGTTGACCGACTTGAAATTGATGTGTGCACCACTTGCTAAAGCGCCTTCCCAATTGCTCACCATCAAGGTTGACTTTTCTTTGAGCATTTTTTGGATCTGGCCCCAATCGTTTTTTTTTGTTTTGTCTACAAAAACCAAATGGGTATTGGCAGGAATGCTCTGCGCATTATTGGATTGCACTACCTCAATGGGTTGTAAACCGATGGTTTGGTTTTTGTATTTGGATACAAAATGGGTATAGACTGCTTCATTGCCAATGATGACAATCTTGAAGCTGCCTTTTTTCATGGAGCTAGGCCATTGGTTGTTATTGGCAAACTGATACAAGAAGTTGGCTTCCATCATGGCGCGGGTATCACTCTCGTCAATTTTTTGCGCCAATAGTCCAAAGGAGATGAACATCCCCAGCAACACCAATGATAATTTAAGAATGGTCTTGGACATATTACGAAAATAGGGGCCTAAGCCCCTTAATTTCAATGCAGAAACGCCATTCCATACACGATGGAATGTTAATTCAATTACTTGCCGTTGCCTTCATTGACAGCTACGGTTTCCAAATCGCGGTCAAACAAATAAAGGCTGCATTTCTCGTCTCCTAATAAGTGCAGACGGTCCAGAATATTGCGGGCCAGGGTTTCTTCTTCAATTTGTTCAGACACGTACCACTGCATAAAGTTGTGGGTGGTGTAGTCTTTTTCTTTTAGGCAGACGTCCACCACTTTGTGAATTTCCATGGTTACTTTTTGTTCATGGTTGAGTAAGGCGGTAAAAACATCTTTGAGATTTTTGTAGGGCAAAGCGGGTTTTCCGATGGCGGGGATGATGGAGTTTCCACCGCGGTCATTGACAAACTTGACCAATTTTAACATGTGCATTCTTTCTTCATCACTGTGCGCATAAAGAAATGCGGCTGTCCCGGGAAATCCTTGGCGTTCGGCCCAGGTGGCCATGGCCAAGTAGGTATGGCTGCTCTCTGCTTCCACCAAGATTTGGTCGTTCAGGGCTTTTTCTACTTTTTTATTAATCATGTTTTTTTTTGTAAAGTTAGCATTGAAGACGGAGTAAAGAATCAAACAGGAGATTTTTTCTTCTTCAAAATGGAACAGAATAGGATGTAGGAATTTTAATAAAAGGAAGCGGCAAGGGGAGGTGAGGTTTATTGGATTTTGAGAAATAAAAAAATAGTACTTGTACTATTTTTTTGAAACCTAAAAAACGTAACTAGTTGGTAATCAGCAGTTGAAAATGTCGAAGGGGGGGCTTTTGGAAAATTTATTTGAATAATTCATTAGATTCGGTTCAAAATCTATAAACATGAGAGTTGTATATAAATGGCATAGCCTAACCGTTTTCGGATCAAATCTCAGCAGTGGCGCATATACCTATACCTTGGTGGCCGATGGGGCCATTGTTGCTTCTAAAAAAATGGTGAAACAATAAACAGAAAAAACGATGAAACACAACATGACACATAAAAATGCCTTTTTGGTTCTGTTTTTTCTGATTGAAGTTGCCAGCTTTGGACAGAAATATGGTAACATCTGGCAATTTGGCAATCAAATTGGTCTAGATTTTAATTCTTGCGAACCTGAAGTGATCACAGGTGCAAATATTGGTTTTGAGGGATGTGCCGCTATTTCTGACTCAACCGGACAGCTTTTGTTCTACACCAATTCCGATAAGGTATGGGACAAAGAACACAATGTCATGCCAAATGGAATAATCAATAATACTTCTGGTACTCTATCACAGGTGATCATTATCCCAAAACCACTTTCGTCAAATATCTATTACATTATCACGACCAAACCGCAAGCTGCAATGGACAATCTTCTCAGTTATCATGTTATTGATCGTACACTCAATGGAGGGTTGGGTGATGTCCAAAGCTCCGATAATGTCATGTCTAATTTAATTATCGCTGAACAGATAGCTGCTACATACCACAGCAATGGAACAGATATTTGGTTGATGGCTCATGAATATGAAACCAGTAAATTCCTTGCTTTTTTGGTAAACGGTAATGGTATTTCTAATGATCCTGTTATTTCTGATATTGGCCCCGCCCATCAGAATTGTTCGTCTAATATAAATGCAAGAGGAGAGATAAAGTTTTCTCCTGATGGAACTCGGTTGGTGATGAATGCAAATGGAATTGGAACTGGAGGTCCACAAGGTGTGAATGTTACAACAAGTTTTTTAGCCTTGTTTGATTTTGATAACAATACGGGAGTGGTTTCCAATCCAATAAATCTTCCGTTTAGTCGAGGGGAGTATGGCCATACTCCCCTCGAC
>CAYQUT010000013.1:0-67823 GCA_964420985.1 uncultured Chryseobacterium sp. | reverse complement strand
TCGGGACAGGGACGGGCCCAGACGAGCTATGCTGTCTGGGCAGGGGTGGTTTGTACGGTTATAATAAAACACAAAACGCAGAGCTCCCTAAGATTGCCCAAAGAGCAAAGTGATAACTTTAGATACTGCCTACTCTCTACTCTGAACTGTTCACATAATTCTGCGCATAAAAGCGCTGATACTCTCCGCTTGTTACTGCTTCAACCCATTCTCTTTGTGTGAGATACCACTCAATGGTTTCTTTGAGGGCTTGCGTGAAATCTTGCGTGGGATGCCAATCCAATTCAGATTCTAATTTTGTTGCATCAATGGCATAACGGTGATCATGCCCGAGGCGATCTGTCACGTGAGTAATCAATTGCTCAGCATCTCCTGAAGGACGGCCCAACAATTCATCCGTTGTCTTACAAATCAATTTTACCAAATCAATATTCTTCCATTCATTGTTGCCACCCACACAATAGGTTTGACCATTTTTACCTTTTTCAAGGATGGTTTCAATGGCTCTGGCATGATCTTCCACCCACAACCAATCTCGGACATTTTCGCCTTTGCCATAGATGGGCAATGGTTTTTTGTTCAAGATGTTATTGATGACCAATGGAATCAACTTTTCCGGAAATTGGTGGGTGCCATAATTGTTGGAACAGTTGCTAATGACAATGGGCATGCCGTAGGTATCGTGGTAAGCACGAACCAGGTGGTCACTGGAGGCCTTGGATGCAGAGTATGGGCTATGTGGGTCATAGGGTGTAGCCTCAGAAAATTTACCTTCCTCTCCCAACGCACCAAAAACTTCATCTGTGGAAACGTGATAGAACATTTTTCCTTCCATGTTGTCTTTCCATGCAACGCGTGCGGCATTGAGTAAATTGGCAGTTCCCAGAACGTTGGTTTTGATAAATGCCAATGGATCATGAATGGAACGGTCAACATGGCTCTCGGCGGCCAAATGGATGATATGCGTGATTTTGTTATCCAGTACTGTTTTCAGTATAAACGTTTCATCACAGATGTCTCCCTTGATGAATTGATAATTGGATGCTGTTTGAACATCTGTCAATGACATCAAATTGCCGGCATAAGTCAACGCATCAAGATTAAAGATGGTGTCAGTGGGATGATTGTTTACCATTCTTCTCACTACATGCGATCCAATGAAGCCCGCGCCGCCGGTTATCAAAATTCTTCTGGCCATAGTTTACATTTGAAATTGAATACCAAGGTTAAACCATCTTCTGGGTTGTTGAACAAATCCAGATACGATGTATTGCTGATTGTTTAAATTGTTGATGTCAAAGAATACATTCACTTTGTCTAGATTCACCTGGGTTCGCCAATCCACAACGGTTGTATAATTACTTTGTCCCATCCTTTGGAAGTGTCTTGCAGAAATTTGATGTTGAACTTTTCCTTTGTGCCCAACGGACAATTGTCCAATGAATTGTTGGGTCAAATGTTCAGCAGCATATCTTGAAGGCAATCCTTTAGAATCCATCATGGAGCTAAGGAGTGTGGCTTTGATACCAGCTCCTTGGAAATAAATCCAGCGTTTTGCATCAAATGTATTGTTCCATTGTCCAACAAAATCAAAACCAGTAAAATTAGAAATGCCGATATTCATGGGAACCCATTTCTCGGATAAATCAGATAACGTTGTTAGGATGTAATCAATTTGATTATTTACTTTTCTGAAGTAATAGCATCCTTGGATGTTGAATGAATGGGTCTTATAAAGGAACCCTGTCTCGGCAGTAAATCCATCTTCTGCCACCAACAAGGGATTCCCTTGATTACGGGAATCTTTGTAATACCAATCCGTGAAGGTGGGCAAACGAGAACCTTTTCCTGAGTGAAGGTATACTTGTCCATTTTCCGTTTGGTAATTGATGTCAACAGTAGGGTAGGCCCGCCATCCTTGATTGTTGGACTGCGTTTCGTCACTCAAAACCGTGTATTGAAAATTGCTACCTACAGTGACGTTGAAATGACTCCAAGGTTTGAACCGCTGTTCAATATAACTACTGTAGAGTTGTCTTTGGTGTTTGCCCAGATTGTTGCTGGCCAACCAATCCATGCGGGTTTCTCCACCCATTGCTATCAATCCCCATTTATTCACTTTGGACAAATGCAATTCTGCCCCACTGGTGGTTCCAAAGTGAAAATTTTGATAGACAGTGGGTTTGTCTTTGATAAAGACGTAATGGTCTTCATTGTACCGGTGATACACCCTAGGAACAACGCGCCATCTTTTCCATCTGAAATCGCCATTGACACCACTAAAAAGTGTTTTCACTTGTTCAAAGGCTTCGGTATCGGAAGGAGATGCATAAAAATCTTTTGCTCCAAAACTATTGTTGAACAGGCCATTAATCCATTGGATTTTATGGTTGTTTTTTAGTACAAAGCTACTATTGGTGAAGATGTTCTGTTGTTCAACTCCTGAGTTATATTGGTATCCATTGGTGAACAATCGTCTCAATTGTATGGTGTGTCCTGATCTTTCTTTGACAAATCCAAGGGAGATTTGCTGAACATTTTGGGTATACGCTTCACCGGTTGTGGTGTCCTTCTCGCCATTGGTCCCCCAATAAGAAAGCACATTGAGCTTTTGACTGCCCGGGGCTTTGGTAACAATATTGATGGCACCCGCTAAGGCACCCGCTCCGAACATTCGGGCAGCAGAACCCTTAAAAACCTCAATGCGTTCCACTTGATTGAGATCAATGGGAAGGTTCATTTGGTGGTGTCCAGTTTGCGGGTCACGCATCGGAATTCCATCAATCAATACAAGTATCTGGTCATACGAAGAACCCATTAAGCTAATGTCAGATTGCGCAAAAGGATTTCGGCTTCTGACATCAACACCGCTAAGGAACATCAAGGCTTCAGTTACATTTCTGACGGGTAATTTTTGAATCTCTTTGGCCGAGATGATTTGAACACCGCTGTTCATCAAAGGAGACTGAGGTGTTCGCTTATCAGCAATGATGTCGATACCGTTCAATTGTTGTTGAACGGAGTAATCATGCTGAACGGGTTGTGCCATCAAGAAAAAGCCCTGAATACAGAAAGTGAACAGGGCTATGATTGATTTTTTCATGAATGATTTGAAATAAAATTCGGTTGTCCTATTTTACAAACTCCAATAGTGGAGGTTTTTGATTTTAGAACGGTAGGTCCCCTTGATATCCACCAAAACACCGTGTCCATCTTTCAAAAGAGAGGTCAGGTATTGTTCGTCCAAATGAAGGTATTCATTGTGTGCCACGGCAATGATGATGGCCTCATAAGTATTGGGCGAAGCTGAGGGAACCAAAGAAAATCCATACTCATGGTGCAGCTCATCGCTGTCTGCATGCGGATCTACTATGTCTACTTGAACAGAGAAACTTTCTAATTCTCGGATGATGTCAATGACTTTGGAGTTTCGAATGTCACTCACATTTTCTTTGAATGTTGCTCCCATGACCAATACTTTGGATTCAAGGGCGTTTTTCCCCATTTCCATAATCTTCTTTACGGTTTGCTTACCTACGTAAGCTCCCATGGAATCGTTGACATAGCGCGCTGAGGAAATAACTTTGGAAAAATAGCCCATTTTCTTTGCCTTGTATACCAGGTAATAGGGATCCACTCCTATGCAATGTCCTCCTACCAATCCAGGTTGAAATTTCAAGAAATTCCATTTGGTCCCTGCGGCTTCTAGGACGTCGTAGGTGTTCAATCCCATTTTATTAAAGATCAAAGACAGCTCATTGATCAAAGCAATGTTGACATCACGTTGGGTATTTTCAATGATTTTGGCAGCCTCAGCAACCTTGATACTTGCAGCTCTATGTAAACCAGCATCAATAACAACAGAATAAACCTTGTCAATTTCATTCAAGCTTTCTTCATCGCAACCAGAAACAATTTTGATGATACTGCGCAAAGTATTGACTTTATCACCTGGATTGATACGTTCAGGGGAATATCCTACCTTGAAATCTGATCCCATTTTAAGGCCACTGATTTCCTCTAAAACAGGAACACAATCATCCTCTGTGCAACCTGGATATACGGTGCTTTCATACACCACATAATCTCCTTTTTTTAGAACCTTACCGACGGTTCTTGATGCACTGATAACAGGGCCCAAATCAGGGAGATTCATATTATTGATTGGCGTAGGAACAGCCACAATAAAGAAACCCACTTCCGCCAAATCTTCCACTTTGTGGGTAAAGGTGATGTCGCAACCTTCAAATGCAGAGCTGGGCAATTCATTGGATGGGTCAATGTTGTTTTGCATCATGCTCACCCTTTCTGGATTGATGTCAAATCCAACCACTTTTAGATTTTTTGCAAATTCTAAGGCAATGGGAAGCCCTACATAGCCTAGTCCAACTACACAAAGGCTTTTTTTCTTTTCAATTAAGTCTTGGTATATCATCTTTTATCCTAAACAAATTACATTTTCATTTTCTAATTGGTATTTCTCTTGGGTCTCTGAGCAAATAGCGATTCCATTTTGATCAAAGAATAATTTGTGTCCAGCCTTGGACATCCATCCTTTGTGTCGAGCAGGATTGCCAATCATTAAGGCATAGGCCTTTACAGGCTTGGTAATGACCGCCCCAGCACCTATAAAAGCATATTCACCAATTTCATATCCGCAAACGATGGTAGCGTTTGCACCGATGGAAACACCTTTTCGAATGATGGATTTTCGGTATTCATCTTTTCGAACAACTGCACTGCGAGGATTGATGACATTGGTAAAAACGCATGAAGGACCAAGAAATACATCGTCTTCACAAATAACCCCGGTATATAAACTAACGTTGTTTTGAACTTTGACATTGTTTCCCAAAATGACATCTGGGCTTATCACCACATTTTGTCCAATATTACAACGTTCACCTATGGTACAATTGGGCATGATGTGAGAAAAGTGCCAAATTTTGGTTCCTTCTCCAATTGAGCAACCATCATCTATTACCGCTGTTTCATGTGCAAAGAATCCCATTATTTTCGGTTGTAGAGTTCAAAGTTCTTGTGTTCTATTTTATTTAAATCATCCAATGACAAGGTTTTGAAATAATCATAAGTGATTTTTAAACCTTCACTGCGATGCACTTTTGGTTCCCAACCCAAAATTTCACGGGCGAGAGTAATATCCGGTCTCCGTTGCTTGGGGTCATCCGTCGGCAATTCCTTGTATACCACCTTTTGGTTGGTTTGGGTGAGCTTGATGATTTCCTCTGCAAAATCCTTAATGGTAATTTCGTCTGGATTTCCAACATTTACGGGATGCGCGTAATCGCTCATTAACAATCTGTAAATGCCTTCCACCAAATCATCAACATAACAGAAACTGCGGGTTTGAGAACCATCACCAAAGATGGTCAAATCCTCACCGCGTAATGCTTGACCTATAAAGGCGGGCAATACACGGCCGTCATTGAGTCGCATTCTTGGTCCATAGGTGTTGAATATTCGGACAATTCGCGTTTCTACTCCATGAAAGGTGTGATAGGCCATGGTGATGGCCTCTTGAAAACGTTTGGCTTCATCGTATACACCGCGTGGCCCCACTGGATTTACATTTCCCCAATAGCTCTCTACTTGTGGATGAACATGGGGGTCGCCGTAAACTTCGCTGGTGCTGGCAACAATGATTCTTGCTTTTTTCTCTTTGGCCAACCCCAAACAATTGTGCGTTCCCAGTGATCCTACTTTCAACGTTTGAATGGGTATTTTGAGATAATCAATGGGTGAGGCAGGCGAAGCAAAGTGCAGTATGTAATCCAATTCTCCTGGTACGTGGATGTACTTGGAGACATCATGGTTATAGAATTCAAATTGAGGCAATGGAAAAAGGTGTGCGATATTTTTCAAATCACCGGTAATTAAATTGTCCATTCCAACAACATCAAATCCCTCTTTGATGAAACGATCGCACAAATGCGAACCCAAGAAGCCGGCAGCCCCTGTAATCAGTACTCTAGCCATTTTATTGTTGTATTGCTTGACGACCGATGCTATAATAATTCCAACCGGTTTCCTTCATTTTTCCTACCTCATACAAATTGCGACCATCAAATATGACGGGTGATTTCATTGACTTTTTCATCAATTCAAAATCAGGATTCCTAAACATTCCCCACTCGGTGCAAATCAAAAGTGCATCGGCATCTTCCAACAAAGAATATTGATCCTGCGAATATTGAATGGGATAGTTTTTTTGCTTTTGTACATTTTCCATGGCCTCTGGGTCATAGGCAATGATGTCTGCTCCGGCCTCCAAAAGGTGCTCAATCATATAGAGTGCTGGTGCCTCACGGATATCATCCGTGTCAGGTTTAAAGGCCAATCCCCAAATCGCAATTTTCTTTTTGGTCAACTGTTGCCCAAAGTGATCCATGATGGGAGAAAGCAATGTTGTCTTTTGACGGTCATTGACTTTCATGACACTTTTTAGAATGCGAAACTCATACCCATTTTCAACCCCGCTTTTGGCCAAGGCCTGCACATCTTTGGGAAAGCATGATCCGCCGTAACCGATACCAGGAAATAAAAATCTTTTACCGATGCGTTCATCAGTGCCAATACCCAAGCGCACCATATCTACATCAGCACCCACCTTCTCACAAAAATTGGCAATCTCATTCATGAAAGAAATCTTTGTGGCCAAAAAGGCATTGGCCGCATACTTGGTCAGTTCAGCGCTGCGCTCATCCATGAAGATGAGTGGATTTCCTTGACGAATGAAAGGCTTGTACAACTCATCCATTACTTTCTTGGCGCGATCACTTGATGTTCCTACCACCACACGATCGGGTTTCATAAAATCATCCACTGCAAACCCTTCTCTCAAAAACTCTGGATTGCTCACGATATCAAAAGGAACTTGCGCTTTGCGTGCCACGGCTTCTCTTACTTTTTCTGCTGTTCCCACGGGTACGGTTGATTTGTCCACAATGACTTTGTAATCTTTGATGATCCAACCCAAATCGTCAGCCACTTTTAGCACATAACTTAAATCGGCACTTCCATCCTCTCCAGGAGGTGTGGGCAGAGCCAAGAAAATGATTTGCGCTTGTTCAACAGCTTCGTTCAAATTCGTAGTGAATTTTAAACGACCTTCACGAATATTGCGCTCAAACAAAACATCCAAATGGGGCTCGTAAATGGGAATCTTTCCGGCCTTCATGGCATTTACCTTGTCCTCGTTGATGTCCACACAAATGACTTTGTTTCCCGTTTCGGCAAAACAAGTACCAGTTACAAGTCCAACATAACCCGTTCCTACCACCGCAATATTCATAATCTTTAATTTTTAGTGTAAGCGACAAATATAATGATACCAACCGCTACTTTGGCCAATTTAAGGGTCTTGATTTTCCGAGAATTTTATAAGTTTTTGTGGTGTGCAAAATGGTATTCATTTTAGCTTTGCTCTATGTCTGAAATATTGAAAATACAAGGCGTTTCAAAGTCATACGGAAAGCATAAGGCTCTCTCATCGGTGAGTTTATCAGTGATGTCGGGTTCAGTGTATGGTTTGTTGGGACCGAACGGAGCGGGAAAGACCAGCTTGATAAGAATCATCAATCAAATCACAGCACCCGATGAAGGGATTGTTCTTTTCAAGGGAGAAACCCTAAAACCCAATCACATCGAGCACATTGGTTATTTGCCTGAAGAGCGAGGTTTGTATAAAAAAATGAAAGTAGGCGAGCAATGTATCTACCTTGCGCAGTTGAAAGGTCTTTCAAAACAAGAGGCGGTGAAACGGCTGACCTATTGGTTTGAGCGATTTGACATCATGGCCTGGTGGAACAAAACCATAGAGGATTTGTCCAAAGGAATGGCGCAAAAAGTTCAGTTCATTACCACCATTTTGCATGAGCCCGAACTGCTCATTTTGGATGAGCCTTTCAGTGGTTTTGACCCCATTAACGCCAAGCTTATTCAAGAAGAAATGCTGCGATTAAAGTCCAAAGGAGCTACCATTATTCTCTCCACTCACGATATGGGAAGTGTGGAAGAATTGTGTGACGACATTGGATTGATTGATCAATCTCATCTTGTGCTGAGTGGTCCTGTGGGGGAGGTGAAATCAAAATTTAAGGAAAATTTATTTGAAGTGGCTTACAAAGGGACAGCAATGGAACTGGGGATATTGATGGGACATCAGTTTGAATTGGTCGATAATCATGTTGCTTCAGAATACAATGTTGCCAAGATTAGAATAACCGCAGGATTGAACCTCAATCATCTCCTTTCCGCTATGATGCCACAATTGGAAATCGTGTCTGCGCGCGAACTCATCCCCAATATGAACGAAATTTTTATCAAAGCTGTTACCCAAAATAAACCGACCCATGAATAAGATTTTATTGATCATTAAACGAGAATACCTGAGTAGGGTAAAGAAGAAGAGTTTTATCATCATGACTTTTCTTGGACCCATTTTGTTTGCTGCTTTGATGTTTGGCGCCATCGCCGTAACGATGAATGATAATACCGTTTATCAAGTGCTGATTGTTGACCCCTATGAAGTGATTACTTTGAAAGACTCAACAACAGGCACGGTTTATCCCAGATTCGCTAACCACTTCAAAGACTCTGAAAAAGTGATGTACTCGTTCTCAAACAAAACGGTACCACCGGAGGCCTTTAAGGAAGGTCAGTACCAGGTGATGCTTGAAGTAGATGAGGCTACCATCAATGATGGGAAATGTAATTTCTTCTACAAGAAATTCCCCGGGGAGTTTGTTCAGCGCAAGATGGGTGACGATTTAGAAAATTCATTGGAAAAGCACCGGGTAATCGATAGTCTGCAATTGGATTATGAGAAATACAAAAGGGCAAAAGTTTCGGTTTCTTTCGCTGATATCAATGTAGATAATTTGGGTCAAGAGGATAAAACCCAAGAAAAGGCGTTCATCGGTTTCATTTTCGCTATCTTGATTTACATGTTCATTTTCATGTACGGGGTGCAAGTGATGCGCGGGGTAATTGAAGAGAAGACCAATCGTATTGTGGAGGTGATTGTCAGTTCCGTAAAGCCCTTTCAATTGATGATGGGAAAAGTAATAGGAATAGGACTAGTGGGATTGACGCAATTTTTAATGTGGGTACTTTTATCCTTTGTTGTTTCCTCAGTTGGAATGTCATTTTTTGCCTCCAACATCGCCAGTGGTGCGTCAGTTGTTGAAAATGCGCAGGTAATGCAAACCGGAATGGACCAGGCCGTTATGATGAATGAATTGATGAATAATCAGGCCATCAATTGGTTCTTTCAAATTAATTGGTCGCTGATGATTGGCTTGTTTTTGTTTTACTTTATCGGTGGGTATTTTTTATATGCCAGTCTCTTTGCCGCCATTGGCGCTGCCGTGGATAGTGAGACCGATACTCAGCAATTCATGGCGCCTGTTTCATTGCCTTTGGTTTTTGGCTACATTATTTCAGCTATGATGATAGACAACCCGGAAAGTTGGGCTGGGAATTTCTTTTCGGTATTTCCGTTAACGTCTCCTGTTGTCATGATGGTTAAGGCCACTGTCTCCTCAACATCTGTTGGTATGATTGTGCTTTCCATGGCAATTTTAGTTGTAACCTTCATTGCTTTTATCGCTTTGGCAGGCAGAATATATCGTGTTGGGATTCTGATGTATGGAAAAAAAGCCAGTTACAAGGAAATTTGGAAATGGATTAAATACAATCCCTGAGAATGAGAGAGCGGATGGCAATCGTAGATTGCGGTACAAATACTTTTAATATTTTGATTGCGGAACAATCAGAGAATGGGTCTTGGGAAACTTTGTTTTCCAATAAGTGGCCTGTTAAGATTGGTGAAGGTGGTTTTGAGAGTCAGCAAATTACACATTCTAGAATGGCCAAGGGCTTGGATGCTTTGCATTATTATCATTCGATTGTTCAAGCCTATCAGGTGACTAATGTTCATGTCTTTGCCACTTCGGCTCTGCGAGATGCTAAGAATACAGATGTTTTTCAGTCCCATGTCAAACGTCTCACCCAATGGGATATTTCTGTTATCGATGGAGAGGAGGAGGCACAGTTGATTTATGAAGGTGTGCAACAAACAATGGATCTTCATGAGACGCCAACCCTTTTGATGGATATTGGCGGTGGAAGTACTGAGTTTATCATTACCAACAAGGACGGTATAGTTTTCAAGCAAAGTACCCAATTGGGCATTAGCCGAATTTTTGAGCAAGTCCCCATGATGGATAGACCTCAAAAAAATGAATTGAATGCCATTAAAAAAATCTTTGAAGCCGATACAAGAACTTTGAGAGAAGCTCTTGTGAAATTTCCATGTAATCGACTTGTGGGGGCGAGTGGTTCGTTTGATACGTTGTTAGAGTTGTATTATTACACAAATAAGTTGGATAAGGTGTGGAGTCATCATCAAGCCCAAGAAATTCCCATAACATCGTTTGCATCCATTTACATGTTCATGATGGGCTCCAGTTATGAGGATCGTTTGAAGCATCCAGCCATTCCCAATTTGCGGGTTCAGTTTATGCCCATTGCCATGTATCTCATTAAATTGGTTTTGGATCTGCAGCCATTTCAAGAAATATATCGTTCACCGTACGCGTTAAAGGAGGGTGTTCTTAAAAGATTGCAAACCGCGTGAAAATCAAAAGGCCCAAATACCTTATGAGAAACTTGGTCATCATAACAATGGTGCCCTTATTTTATTTGGGTTTGGCTTTGCAATTTTCTGTTGTTCAATCTTGGCTGGCGCACAAGGCTGCGGGATGGTTGTCATTTGAGTTAAAGACGCAGGTTTCAGTGAAAGCGGTTGGTTTTGATTGGGGGTTGCATTTTTATATTCAAGATGTGGATATTTGGGATCAAAGCAATGATAGCTTACTGCACGTTCATTCTCTCGTTATTGATGATTATTCAGGCCTTTTTAATGGGCATCTTCAAATGAATGGTGTTACCTTAAAACAAGGAAGTATTCATCTGGTGCAAAAGCAAGATAGCAGTTGGAATTACCAATTTCTTGAAGATTATTTTAAAGCTCCTGAAGACCAACCAACCAACGATTTTAATATTCATTTGTCTTCCGTTAAAATTGAGGATACCCAACTCCATTACCATGGATTACAACCATGGACTGCAAATAACAATGATTTGGCGGTGACCCACTTGTATTTGACCATGGAGGATTTAGATATACGTCCAGCACATGGGGCAGTTGAGCTTAAGGATGTTCATTTTAGGACCTTAGATGACTTGACATGCCATCATGCAGCCATGAATCTTCAATGGACAGATGATTCTCTTTCCATTTCGGATTTGAACTTAAAGACAACGCTAAATGAGCTTTCTGGAAATTTTGCTTTGTCATTCAAAGAAAATCAGCCAGTCCAAATGGATTTGGATTTCAAAGGTTTTCCTCTCAATCCTTCTGAGTTTGATGTGCTTGTTCCGGATTTGGAAAAGTGGGATCAGTCCGCATGGATTAATCTGCAAGCATCCGGCAACACGGAACACATTGACATACAGCAATTGGATTTGGGATATGGTGCAATGACACGACTCAGTTTGAATGGGCACTTGGATCATCTAAAAAATGAGCAATTGCGGCAAGTAAATGTCATGGTGAATAACATTACCACCAATCGAATGGATTTATTGGATTTGGTATCACGGTTGGATGCGGAGGTGAAATTGCCTCATAATCTCTCGTCTTTGGGACTTATTCAATTCAGCGGTGTCATTAACGGGAAAAGCAATGATTGGAGAGCCTATGGAGATTTGTATACCGACATTGGAGATGTAAAGGGAGATGTGGACATAGACTTGGATGACGACTCCTATTCAGGATTTGTAGTGACAGAACAATTTGATTTGGGAGCCTATTATCACACGCCGGATTGGGGCGGTTTAACGGCGCAATTGGATCTTGCGGGAAAGGGATTTGTATTGAAAACAATGCAACTGGAGGCAAGCGGTTTCATCAATGCGATAAATTATAACGGATATACTTATGAACCCATTGAGCTCGAAGGGTCTATGTCCAATGGTTTTTTTAAGGGTTCCGTAAAGGTGGACGATCCCAACGCACAACTGACATTTGATGGACTGGTAGATTTTAACGCACGGAAGCCAAAAATCTCCTGTGATTTATTGGTGGATAATCTAAATTTCAAACGCATCGGATTATTCCCGGAGTTGCCTTATAGTGCAATGAGCGGTGATGCAAAGGTGGATATTGAAGGTGCATCTTGGAATGATATTGAAGGGGAGGTTGAGTTGAGTAATGTGATGTATTGCGCCAATGCCAAAGATTATGTTTTGGATTATCTATCCTTGACGGTTGAACGAAATCCAACTTTAAAAGTGCTATTGAATTCGGACATCGCAATGGCGGAACTCACAGGCTCTTTTAATCCAGAGGGATTGTGGCCTGCGTTGAGCGAAATCATGTCTAGCGTAGTCCCCAATTACCAATGGCCAATCACAGCGCATGAACCGCAAAATTTTGAATTGAAATTGGAGATTTTGGATTTTTCACAAATTGGAGAAGCACTGATAGGAAATCTTTCTATCGCACAAAATGCGATTTTACATTTGAGTGTTGACGAGAACAAAGATTTTTTTGAAGGATTATTCAGTGCCAAAGATGTCGTATGGGAAGGCAATAAGTGTTACGAGTTGTTGGTAGATTTTAAAAAGCCGGATGAGTTTGTTTATGCTTCTGCCATGATGGACAGCATCACAGGAGATTGGGGTTCAGTGCCCAATGTATCTTTGGATGCTCGGTCAGAAGGAGATGTTATTTTTTCTGATTTCGTTTGGGGCAATGAAAACACTCTTCATAAGGGAGATGTGGGCGCACAATTTTCTTTTCCTCAGTCAGATGCGGTGGCCATTGATTTTTATCGTGGTGATATACGGATCGTTAATGATCAATGGCAAATTGTGCCTGGAGCACATGTTTTAAAACGAGGTGAGGACTGGCACATTAAATCGCTGTCATTTGCCTCAGCATTGCAAAATATTGGATTGTATGGAACCATAGGTAGGACGCCTGATACACCTTTAATGTTGGCTTTTTCTCATGTCAACTTTCAACAAATCAACGCCTTTCTTCCTGACGGTTTGAAGATGGAGGGAGTGTTGGATGGAACAGTGGAAGTGGATAAGTTATTGTCTGATCCTGACTGGATGGGAGATTTGAGTATTGCTGATTTTGGAATCAATGACGTGGTGTATGGAGATATTTGTCTTAAAAGTCAATGGGTTGAATATCTGTCAGGTTTCCAGTTGGAGGGAGGGATAGAGAATGAGAACGACAAACACCTAAAATTTGAAGGAATGTACTTCCCTTATGATTCCATTTCACCATTGGATTTGGACGCAGAGGTGAAAGAGTTGGACCTACAGTTTTTAAAGGCCTTTATTGACACCGGTGTTATTTTGGCAAGTGGTGAACTCAATGGGTTGGTTCATTTAAGTGGATTCATAGACAATCCTCAACTCAGCGGTTATGCCGATGTTGCCAATGGAGCTTTGTTTGTAGATTATTTGGGAGTGCAGTATCAATTGAAAGACCGTATTTGGATTGAGCCTGATCGATTTGTATTTGATCAAGTAAAGTTGAAAGATCACAAAGGGAATCAAGCCCAATTGCGCGGATTCATAGGTCATCAAGCTTTTGGAGATTGGTCTTTCAATCTCTTGGGCGATTTAGAAAAGGAACCATTGTTGGTTTTGAATACAACAGAAAGTCAGAATGGTGATTATTTTGGAAAGGCTTATGCAACGGGTAATTTTAAAATTATCGGCGACTTAGATGAACTCAGTTTTGACATTGCCTTAAAAACACAGAGTGGAACAAAACTCATCATGCCTATGGCATCCTCGGGGGAGGAAGAAATGGGGCAGTTTATTCAGTTCGTCAAGCCCAATCAAACCAAGGATGAAGACCCTGTGGACCTGTCTGGTATTTCATTAAATATTCAAATTGACGTTACGCCTGAAGCTGAACTGAGCATAATTTTTGACGAAGCCGTTGGGGATGTTATGAAAGGGAGAGGTCAGGGTCATTTGACCATGGGCATCAGCAAATTGTCCACATTTGATATGTACGGGCAAATTGAGATTGTTTCAGGCAATTATCTTTTTACCCTAGCTAATCTGATCAATAAAGATTTTAGTGTACAGCCCGGGGGAAGTATTTCTTGGTATGGGGACCCTTACAATGCGGAATTGAAGTTGTCCGCAGTATACAAGGTCAATGCCTCCTTATCCGATATTTTGACCGATGCCAATCAGACAGGACAGCGTGTTCCCGTTGATTTACTCATGAACCTTACCGGGAAAATGCTCAACCCAAATGTTGCATTTGATATTAAACTTCCTTCCGTTGACCCAATGACCAAAAGTAGATTTGAGGCTATAGTTTCCAATGAACAAGAAAAGAATAGGCAAGCCTTTTCTTTGCTTGTTTTGCGCCAATTTATGAGCCCTCCTAACATTGTCAAATCTGCTGATATGGGGACAAATTATGGAGTAGCTGCCAATACAACAGAATTATTATCAAGTCAAATTTCCAATTGGTTGAGCCAAATCAGTGATGATTTCAATTTAGGATTTAATTATCGATCCGGAGATCAAATTTCCAATGAAGAAATAGCCTTGGCGTTGAGCACTCAATTGTTTGATAATCGCGTGCAACTGAGCGGCAACTTTGGAGTTTCAAAAGGAAATGCCAACAACCAACAACCCAGTAATTACATTGGGGATGTTAAGGTGGAATATCTATTGACCAAGGATGGCAAATTAAAGTTGATGGCCTACAATGAAAGCAACAACTACAGAAATATCACAACGCAACAATCACCGTATACCCAAGGTGTAGGATTGGTATATCAACAAGATTTTGATCGATTTACTGACCTCCTGCACTCTTGGTTCGGTAAGAGTAAAAATCACTGAGGAAAATCCTCAGGGAATCGTGATTTGAAATCGTCTCTTTTTTTCTTGGTCAACAGCAATTGGAAACTGAATTTTACCTTGTTCTCCTCGAATTGTTTTTTGTCATCCTTCAAATCGGTAATGATCTTATTGAAGTCAGGGTCACCGCTAATGACGGTAAGTTGCCCAAGTTTGTATTCAAAGTAATACCAAAGTCCACGATCAATTTCTAAATAAAATCGCATTACATCTGCGGTTTTACGTTTTTCGATTTCAATTTTCCCGGTTACATATTTGAAGATTTGTTTTTTATCCATTGAGGCAATTCCAATGGGCCCTGTTGTATGAAATGTCTCAGAGTTGGGATTCCATACCCATTTCAAATCGGCAAAAACAAAATTCTTTTGGAGTTCTTCCGGTATTTTTTTGAACTGACCGGAGAGACTGATTTCCGTAATCAAGCGATCTGATTTTTCAGTTCCCATGATTTCAGCGATGGCTTTTTCAAATGGAGTATTGTTGATGTCTACTGGGGGTAGTTCAGTATTTTTTTCTAAAGCTTCTGAGATTTTTTTGAGTGCACTTTCATCAAATGGAAAATGAAGAACCGATGCAGTTTGAATGTTGAGCGCTTTGTCACTTTGCTTCAAGGTGCCTTTCCCGAAATTATTCAATTGTATCAGCCCATAGCGCGCCTTGAAATCAATTTTCCCATCACCCACAACGTCACAACTTTGCGCATTGAGCTCAATAAGATTGCCCGGCATTTTGGGTTGTATAATTTTAGCCTTACTTCCTATCAAAAATTTCTTTGAATTTTTATCATAATGCAAATATCCATTGGCTTCAAGAAGAGGGGTGTCATTGGTTCCCATTTTGGGACTTAGGAAAGCTGGATAAATTTGCATTGGACTGGCCGTTTTGACCATCATGCCTACGCCTAACTTCACTGAGCTCACATCCTTGATCAACGTATCAACGGGGATATAAATATCCAATGGGTCAATTGGTGAGCTGAATTTAAAATATGATTTTGCCAGGTCTTCACATGGATGCTCAATTTTTACACCGCCATCAAAAGTTAGATGTTTATCAGTCGATAAAAAAGAGTATTTACCGTAGTATGCAAATTGTGGGGACAGATGGAAACCGGCGTCCTCTGCAATAAGTCCTTTCCCCATAGCGCGGTGGGAAGTGTCTAATTTGACTGTTTCAAAATGAATCAATTGCTTCTGACCATTTTCATCGATATAATTCATGTCTGCAAATCCATTGAACTTCAGACGTCCTTCGATTTTTAGCTCGGCATTGAAAAGGCTGTGGTATTGAGTAACAATATTGGCAACGATAGAGGCGCGCTGCAGTTTGCGCATGTTGGCATATTTTTCAATCACTACTTTGCCGCTGTCAGGGACAATTTTGGCATCTCCAACTACGATGTGGTCTATTTTTTCACATCGGATGATATTTCGCCGCAGGTCAAAATTGGCGTTTCTAGAAAGAAAGTTCAAAGAATCCTGGCCAGAGGCGATGCTATAAAAATTGGAGAATCGCTTGCGCTCTTCTGCGTTAATGACGACATCTACATTGGCTTCACGGGAGCTGCTCATTTGCAATTGATCTTGTTTCATAAACCAAGTGAACTCATCCATGAAACAGATGTATTGGTTGATGGGGAAAGTAATTTTATTTTCTCCGGTGTTGCTGATGAATTTACCAACATTGGTATCAAAATTTACATTGGCGTTGACGTTATCTGTTGAGAAGGCCAATGTCGTTTCCAAGTCTTTCCCCGCAATGGCGAGAGCAGAGGTATCCGCTTTAATTTTTCTTCGCTCGTAGTTGAAATGATCTGATTTAAGCGTAGCGCCATAGAAGTCCATGGCTCCTTTACCGCTTAATCCTTCTGGTTTGAGTGTCGTTGCTCCCTTCAAGGTGGCTTCTTTCTCAAAAAACTCCATGGGCTCATCAATGGTGGTTACCACCAATCGTTCCTGTTTGGGGAAGTAATTCAATTGAGCAACATTTACCTTTGTTTTGGGGACCTCTGGTTTTTGAGCTTTTTCAGACAAGGTATAACTCGTTGTTTTTCCTTTTGTTTCGTCAGGAAGAAATACAAACGCATCGGATTCAGTTTTGGAACCCAAATAAGTTAGTTTGCCTTTTCCTTGAAGCCCTGAGTGATTAAGGGTCAAGTCAGCAGTGACATTGGAGAATCCTCTGTAGGAGGGATAACCAGAAGGACCTGTTGATCTCTTGAATCCAAGTGATTTATCATCCATCATGATCAAAGGTTCATTGATGTCTTCAAAAATTCCAGCACTTACCAAAATTCCCTTGAAATTAAGGTTGCTCGTTTTGAAATTATCGAGGGAGTCCAATGTAAAGGGATCTAGTTTGTAGTAGAATTTATCCTTGGGATAACGCCCTTGCTGAATGTTGGCACTTTCCCAATCTACAAATGAATTTTTTGTTGTGGTAACGTAAGGATACTGGGGATATTTTTTGGAATTTGCTCCACTTTTATTCGTGGGAGCGTCAATATACAATACTCCTGTGATGTCTTTGATGGTGGTTTTAACTCGAATTTTGGGATATTCTCCAAATTGGTTTTTGGGTTGTGATTCGTCGTTGATGTAAATTTGACAGGAATCAATTTTCTTCATGTCAACTTGAAACTTGTCGTAATCAAAATAGTAATTGCTTCCTTTGAATTCAAGGTTTCCAGCTTTTAACATTCCATCAAAAACAAGATCGCGATTTTTCTTCAGCGTCAATTCCTGTCCACGAGGGTAAACCATTACCTTTTGAGAGTCACTGATATAGAATTTACTCACTCCTTTTAATTCAAAATCGTTGTTGAGCAAATTCCACTTGGCATTGATCCCATCGTTTTTTTCACTGTTGAATTGAAGGATGTCATAATCTTTTTTTCCATCATAATTCAGGATGTAATTTTCCAGCTTAGGCAATGGGGTAATAATTCGTTTGTCAATGTCGTAGTTTAAAAATCCTTTATTGGCCAAGTCAATGATAACAATGTGCCATTCTTCCTCAGCAAATCGGGTGTCATATGACAATTCTTGCGTGGTCATTTGAGACACCTTTAGCTTTTTGAACGAGGCGTAAAGATCATGCAGTGGGTTGGTGCTGCTAATTCCACTCAATGAGCTCATTCTCTTTTTTGAAAAATAGGTGCTGGACTCAAAAGCGGCAAAAACTTGAGTGCTTCCTTTGGCTTTTCCAAAATAAATCATGGGGTCATCGATCATCCAACGCAATGATTCAAAATACAAATCGGTTTGATGATAGGTATCTGAATAAGGGCTTTTAGACAACCCCAGTTCCGTTCTATTCAATACCAATTCTCTTGATTTAATGGTGAAATTCATATTCAAGTCAGGGTGGGTAATAGAGTCATTTCCTACCATAAACTTCACCCTCACGTGATTGGCCAAATAACGCTCGGGCTTCAATTCGAAAAACATCCCTGAAATAGTGCAGAATGGCTTGTTGTCTTTTAAGAAAACCAATTGAGCCAGATTTTCAGGAGTTCCTGAGGCATTGAATTTTGAACCGCTCATGGTGAAACCTCCCTCGTAATGAACACCGGGAACAATGTTTTCTATTTCAAATCGCTGAGAATAGGATTCAAACTTAGGATAGCTAGCACTTTCCTCATCTTTACCGGCGATGATTTTCTCCGTCAGTTTGCCAAGGAGAGGTTTATCAAAATAAGTGGTGTAAAAAACAGCAGAATCGACGATGAATGAGCTGGTCTTTATTTTAATCAAATAGTCAGGTATTTCTGCATAGGTGGTATTGGGATCCAATCCTGCGCGCTTCCAATTGATGGTTCCTCCTATACCTGTAAATCTTGCCGTTGATGGATAATAAACACCTTTTGTTTTGTAAATGATAGAGCTATCCCCTTTACTAGAACAAGCCAATTTGATATTTTCAAAGTCAATGTGAGCAACGGAATCCAAGGCGAAGTTGTATTGGCCACCAAAGACTTTCCATGATACAGATTCGGACTCGTAAATTTTATTGTCTTTGAATAACTCCAATGAGGTTTCAACGAAAACAGTAAAATGTCTTTTGTTTTTTTTATCCCTGAGTATTGCATTCAAGGTAGTGGACCAATTGTCAAAAGTTTTTGGAGTGATGGGTTTGTCACCCAAAGCAACAAGACACAAAATGTATTTTTCAAAATCAGGAAATATCTTCATTTTGGTGTCCAGCATAAGATCCAAAGTCTCGATGATTTTTTTCTCTTGATCAGCACTGAAAACGGGGTTTTTGACCCATATGGGTTCAAGTTGCTTTTCAATGATTTCTTTTCCGGTACCCTTCCTTTGGTCGTTGAAAAGACCACTCAATTGCCTGATAAATTCGGCCTTGTCTGTGGAGAAATTGACCACTTTTTGCGAATGAGAAATGGTTGTAAAATAAAACAATACGCCGAGAAGTAAAAAAAACTGTTTTGTCATGCTCTTTATTTGCTTCTAAAATTAAAACACCGCCTGCATTGATGGGTTTGTATTTATTAAATACTTGTTAACCGCATTAATATTTGGTATCAGGACAATTCCTTGCGAAATTTGGGCCAATAATAATGATATGAAAAAAGTCTTCATCGTCTCTGCAGTTAGAACTCCCTTGGGGAGTTTTGGTGGTGCATTGTCCTCCATCTCTGCAACTCAATTGGGTGCCACAGCCATAAAAGGGGCAATTGATCGAATTGGTCTTGATGTGAATAGTGTGAATGAGGTAATCATGGGAAGTGTTTTGCAAGCCAATTTGGGCCAAGCGCCAGCGCGTCAGGCGGCTAAGTTTGCGGGGCTTCCTGATCAGGTGCAGTGCACGACAGTCAATAAAGTTTGCGCCTCAGGAATGAAAGCGGTAATGATGGCCGCGCAAAGCATCAAATGTGGGGATAGTGAAGTGGTGATAGCGGGCGGAATGGAAAACATGAGCCAGGTGCCATTTTATTCACCCAATTTGCGTTGGGGAAACAAATACGGGAATGTTCAATTGATTGATGGCTTGGCCAAAGATGGGCTGACAGATGTTTATCACAATTACGCTATGGGTAATGCAGCTGAGTTATGTGCTAAGGAAAATAATTTTTCTAGAGCAGATCAAGATGCTTTTGCTATTGAGTCTTATAAGCGCTCCCAAGCAGCGTGGGCGGGCGGCAAATTCAATGAAGAAATTGTTCCTGTTATTGTGAAAGGAAAAAAAGGTGATGTGGTGGTGAATGAAGATGAGGAATACAAAAATGTTTCTTTTGAAAAAATTCCAACGCTCCGTCCTGCTTTTGACAAAGAAGGGACCGTTACCGCTGCCAATGCCTCTACAATGAATGATGGTGCAGCAGCTTTGGTTTTAATGAGTGAAGAAAAAATGAAAGCCTTGGGCTTGACTCCTTTGGCTGAAGTGAGCGGATATGCCGATGCTGAACAAGCACCAGAGTGGTTCACAACAACACCAGCCTTGGCCTTGCCCATAGCTGCAAAGAAGGCTGGAATAGAATTGAAAGATTTAGAATACTGTGAGTTAAACGAAGCATTCTCAGTTGTGGGATTGGTCAATATTCAAAAGATGAATTTGGATGCTTCAAGAGTTAATGTCAATGGGGGAGCCGTTTCTTTGGGACATCCGCTGGGTTGCTCTGGAGCCAGAATCTTGGTCACATTGATCCATGTGCTAAAACAAAACAATGCCAAGTGGGGTGGTGCAGCCATCTGTAATGGCGGAGGGGGTGCCAGTGCTGTTGTAATTTCAAGATAGAAGAGTTTAATGCGCATATTGCCACAAAATACAACTCCCCGATGGGTAATCTTTGTGATTGATCTCATCGGGGTTTGTTTTGCTTTTTTGTTGGCATACTTGCTTCGATTTGAGTTTCATCCACCTGCCGAGGAGTGGTCTAGAGGATTGTTTTTTCTTCCGTATTGGTTATTAGGGTGTGCCATCGCTTTTTTACTCGGAAAAACCTACCAAGGTATTATTCGATACACTAGCGCGCAGGATAGTCTGAGGTTATTTGCTACGCTCAGTTTTTCAGTACTTCTTTTATTCATTTGGAGTGTTTCTCGGAAATATTGGTCAGAGGATGGACTGTATGGAGTGCCAGTGAGTATTCTTATGATTGCATACTTATTATCGCTTTTTGCCCTTTTTGTTTTTAGGGCTGGTGTAAAATGGAGTTATCAAGTAGCATTGAAAGATGCAGTTGGAGAGAAAAAGCGCGTTTTGTTAGTCGGTGGGGGCGATTTAGCAAGAATGACACAGCGAGCACTTTCAGCAGGTCAGGTTGCAGATCAACATATTCAGTATTGGGTAGATCCAACCCACAAATGGGTGAACAATAGAGTTGAGGGCATGTTGATCATGTCGCAGAAGGAAGCTGTTCATTTGTTAAAAGAGAGAAAGGTCGATGAAATTTTGTTGGCTCTTTCCGATGACAATCTCTCATCTAAGAACGAATGGAAGAGATTGGCTTTGGATTATGCCTGCAAATTAAGTGAGGTCCCTAGCATTCAACATTGGGTGAATGGACAATTGAGCGCTAAACAAATAAAGGAAGTTGCTATCGAAGAGTTGTTGAACCGCAATGAAATTAAAATTGATGACATCGGAGTGGCCCAATGGATAAAAGGAAGAGTGGTTTTGGTTACCGGAGCAGCAGGAAGCATAGGTTCCGAGATCGTTAGACAGTTAATACAATTTGAACCGAAGAAAATAATAGCGCTGGATCAAGGGGAAACACCTTTGTTTGAGTTAGAGGCCATCATTAATCATCCTGTATTGGAATGTGTTATCGGCGATGTTAGGAAAGAGGACCGAGTAAAAAGAGTGTTTGAGGCTTTTTCTCCAGAGGTTGTTTTTCATGCTGCGGCCTACAAGCATGTTCCCCTGATGGAAAATAATCCTTCCGAGGCCATTTTGACCAATGTGTGGGGAACAAAAGTGCTTGCGGACTTATCTGTTTTTTACGGAGTAGACAAGTTTGTTATGGTGAGTACAGATAAGGCGGTTAATCCAACCAATGTTATGGGTGCTTCCAAAAGGGCTGCTGAGATCTATGTGCAAAGTCTGAATGAAAATGCAAAGACGGCTTTTATTACAACACGATTTGGTAATGTTCTAGGCTCAAATGGTTCTGTAGTAAAGATTTTTAAAAAACAGATTGAGTCTGGTGGTCCTGTGAAAGTAACACACCCTGAGATAACGCGCTTTTTTATGACCATCCCTGAAGCGGTGCAATTAGTTTTACAAGCCGGGTACATGGGTAAAGGTGGTGAAATTTTTGTTTTTGATATGGGAGAGAAAGTCAAGATCGTTGACTTGGCAAAAAAGATGATTCAGCTATCCGGTTTTGAACTGGGTGTAGATATGGAGATTCAGTTTTCAGGTCTTAGACCCGGTGAAAAATTATTTGAAGAAGTGCTGAGTGATCAAGAAACTACCTTACCTACCACTCATGATAAAATCATGATTGCAAAAGTTCGTGATTATGATTGGGTTGAGGTGCAAAAGTGGATCGATGAATTGGTTCAGCTTTTTGTTCTTCAAGACAACAATGTGATGGTTTCAAAACTGAAAGCCTTTATCCCTGAGTACATCAGTAATAACTCGGAATTCCAAAAATTAGATAACGATGGCAAAAAAAATGGATGAGATTGAGGAACTCAAACTCAAAATAGGAAAGTACATTACCATCGGTAAAGAAAATCTGAGTTTTCAATTGAAAAAGAGCAGATCCATCTTTACCCTCCAGTTATTAACGTATAATCCCCTTCATAACCAGCGTTTTTTATTTCATTCTTGTGAGGCCGATTCTGCAGAAGAGTGTTTCAGAAAAATGCTGAAGTACGTCCAATTTCACAAAGAGGAAGAAAGTAGTTACACGATTCAATGGACACTTTTGGGTGAGAACAAATTGCACACGAGTTACTTTCGAGCCAATACCATTTTGGGGGCCTTGAACAAATTGTATTTTGATAGAGATCCCAATGGCATCATCGTTTTTAGTGTCATTCTCAATCCAATTTCTTAATGGAGGTCTACCTCACTGTTGAAAAGGAGGGAGTTTCCAATCATCGGGTTTTGGCCAGTAAGCACCTTGGCTTTGCTTTTCATGTCACCAACGAGGAGGAGTGCAAAGAGCGGATTAAAAAGTTCAAGTCAGATTACTATGATGCTAACCATGTTTGTTGGGCCTTTCGGTTAGGTAAGGACGGGATATTTTCCAAAAGTAGCGATGACGGAGAACCTTCAGGTACCGCGGGTAGGCCAATCTTAGGAGCCATTATGGCGGCACAATTGACACAATGCTTGGTGTTAGTTGTTCGGTATTTTGGAGGGACAAAATTGGGTACAGGAGGATTGATTCAGGCCTACAAAACAGCAGCAGAATTGGCTTTGATGGATGCAGGGAAAAAAGAAAAAGAATGGCGAATTTTTTTGGAGACGGAGTGTACATACACCCAGTTTCCAGCTATGATGCATTTTTTTAAACAGCAACAAGCCGAGAAAGTGAGTATCGAGCAAACAAATAGTTGCAGGTTGGTTTATTCCTTTAATATCAGTCAAAAAGAAACCGTCAACCAATGGCTGACGGATCAAGAATTGAAAGGAAAGTGGAGTGAAGTTATTGAATGATCAACCGTTGTGCAATGATTAATACGTCATTGCAAAATACCTTCAACTTGTATTCTCCTATTCCCCAACTTTCATAAGAAATAGATTTTTTATATTCGGTCACAGGCTTCAACCGCTCGTCTGAAAATAAAATGCCTTCGTTGGAATCTTCAATGACAACTTTATAGGTGAATGGATTGGTTTGCGAAAAATGAACATCCAATGATTGCAATTCAGCGTTGGGTATGTAAGATATTTGTTCTAACTCACCGTTGCTTTTACCCATACTTTTTAATTGTTCAACGGTGAAATTCTTAATCACCAATTGACGTTTGGGAGCGTCTAAATTGATGTTGATTTGTTTCGTAAACATGCTATCCAACATACCATTGTTCCAGTCCAATTCAAAGTCCAAGTTAATATTTCCCTGATCATCTAACCCTTTGTCGTTTTGGTAAATGCGATAGCCATCTTTAATGATCATATTTCTAGCGCCAAATATACCTTGCAGGATTTCTGTTTTACCATCGCGAATGATGGTAGCTTCGCAAGGGGTGCCTGGTTTGGAAAAACCCACAATTTCCTTTAATTCCTCAAAATTGGAAACGGTGTTCCCATTGATGGCAATGATAACGTCCCCTTTGAGAATTCCCATCGAAGATGCGCTGCTTCCCATGAGCACACTGTCTACTTTGACACCTGATCCTTCTTCAAATTCGTTGCTAGGAACAACCCCAAGAAATGCTTTAGGGGATTCAAAAAGACTGTCAATGTCTAAGGGCTCCAGGTTGAACTGTGGAGCTTGGGGATTGAAGGGAAATGAAATGCCGGCATTGGGAAGGGGTGACAATTGAATCCGAACTTTCACCGTTTTTCCATGTCTTTTTATCTTCAGTGCTATCTCGTCATGCGGTTGTTTGGTTTGGATAAAGGCCACAACATCCTGAGCCGATTCCATCCTTTCATCATCGATCTTGATGATTTGATCCCCAATTCTAAGGTCTGCATAATCGGCGGGTGAGTGCGTTTGTATATCGGTGATAACCGGAAACTCGTCCTCATTTTTCAAGGTTATGCCCAAGTAAGGTTTGTTTTGCGCATGAGAAGGAAATTGTTCAAATGGCAATTGAGAGAAAATGTCAAATGGAACATGAGAGGGGGATAGTTCATTGCCTTGAACTTTATTTTCCTCAATGGAAATGGAGAACTCTTTTGCGCCCGATTTATCAATTCCATTCTCAATCAGAGCTTGATTCAAATCTTGCCCTGGCTCAAGGATAAATACCTTGGTCTCCTCTTGAAGGATGCCGTTCACCTCTTTTTTGACTTTGACTTGCACCTTTGATTGTGCCATGACCAGTGCACTTAGAATGGTCATTATGATCAAAAAATAATACTTCTTCATCATCGATTCATTTGATTTCAGGCGAAGTTAAAAATCAGTGTCGCTTCACACAACACTGTCCCTGATAAGGAATGTTAATTGAATAAGTAATTATTGAAAACTGATTTCAAGGGGCAGGTTGATACTGGAAGAAACTTTTTTGCCATTGCGATCCATGGCCTCAAACTTGCCAAGTTGTTTCTTTAAGCGGCTTAAAAGTTCTTGATCAAAAGTGGACCCTGGGTTAGGAGTTCTCAAAATGTTTACCGATTTTAAATTTCCTTTTTCATCTATGCTAAGATGAAAAAAGTATTTTCCACTTTTCAAATTTTCAGATGTGTTGTCCTTCAAGTCAGCCTCTTTTTTGGATAGCGCAACCTCTTTTGTTTTGGTTTTACCTTCTGGAGTTGTTTTGCCTAGTGATTGGGAAGCAATATCATGGAGGTCTTTTATCAATTGATCATTACCAGCTCTGTATCTCGCTTCTACTTCCATGATAGTTGCTACTCCATCCAAGGATGTTGATTCAGGGCGAGCAGGGGCTGAGGCATTGGCAACAACATCATTATCCGTTTCGGTTGGAGCCATCATCTTTTCAGCAACTTCTTGTGGAGGGGCCAATGAAACTTCTTCCGAGGCCGATACTTCCATGACATCTGTATTTTCCTCTTCTTGGACGACAACAGGGTTTACCAACTGCACGTTGGGTGTTTTACTTTTCTCTATTTTGTCCGTGTTTTGTCCGTTAGAAGAATTCGGCGTAGTTACTATGGCCTTGTTATCCGCCAATAAAGTTGGTTCTAACTTATTTTCTTTGTTGAACCAAAGAAAAGTGACAATGAAAATCGCCGCGATTCCCGAAATACTGGACCAAAAAATACGACGTTTGTGGAACGGTATAACGGTTGGTTTTTGTACTTCAAATAAAGCGTCCAGTGATTTTTTTACACGAGGGTCAGGTGTGAGATCTTCGTCCTCCTGTCCCAAATCAATGACCTGTAAATACAACTGGCGCAATTGATCGTATTCTTTGCTTGATTCCAAGTGTAGCAACACAAAGGATTTTTCCTCGGGAAGCAATTGGTCAAACGATTTCTGAACCAAAAGCGTTTCAAAATCTTCGTTGATGTATGATTTTGTGTCCATGATAATCAGATTAAAAATGTAATGAGTACAACACCTAAGATTTCTTTAAAAACGGCGAGCTCCCGCTGAAAATCCTTTAGAATATAGAAAATACGTGACTTCACAGTTCCTTCGCTCACAGACATTGCATGGGCAATTTCCGGAACACTTAGTTCTTGAAAAAATCTGAGTTCGATGGTTTCTCTCTTTATAGGATCCAATTCTTGAATGAGTTGTTTCAGTTTTGATTTGAAATGAGCCAAATCCATATTTTGTATACTCGTTGAGGACTCGTTGGTTTGCACCTCCATGACAGCCTTGCTTCTTACCTCGGCCTTGGCATACTCATTTTTGCATAAGTTATTGGCCATGCTGTACATCCATGTTTTGAAAGGTCGTTTGGTATCAAACTGGTGGGCATATAGAACAACTTTAGTAAAAAGGTCTTGCGTGAAGTCATTGGCCAATTCTCTGTTTTTCCAAAGCATGCGATAGAAATAGCCAAAAACCGGTTTTGAATAACGCGCATAGAGCACTTCAAAAGCCCGGTGTTCCTTATTGGCGATGGCCTCCATGAGCCGCTCATCTGTCCATTGATGGTATTGTGTAAGGGATTGAATTTTCATTGATTGGCTGTACCGGTATTATTCAGTTTGGTTCAAAAAAAGCAAAAATTCTTTATGTATGTGCATCAATTCCTGACTTAACATGGCGCTGGCTCCCCAGAGAAATTGATCATTGAGTTCAATTCCTTTGATGGGTCTTGTCTCATCAAACGCTTTTAAATAATGCGGTTTGGTAATGATTTTATCTGGATGAATAACGGAATGTTGGACCCAAAAAAAATCATCCACCTCCTCAGTAAGAATTAAATTTTCGCTTTTCGCTTCAAGAACAAAGAGATGAGGATGAACAATCATGTGGCTAGGTGGAATAAACACAGGCGACAACATTCCTATAAAATTGTCTTCGGATAGGTCAAGATTTATTTCCTCCTTGGTTTCTCGAATAGCACATTGCAACGGCGTTTCGTTCGGTTCTATTTTTCCACCAGGAAATGCTACTTGTCCTCCATGTATGCCGAAAGCGCTCCGAAGAATGAAGAGCAATTCAAATCGTTTATCATCTTGGGGATGAAGGATCATGGCTACTGAGGAATGCCTCGGTGGAGGGATCATGGTCAATCCTTCTTTTACACTGTTGCGAGGATAGGACCAAATGGAGGAGTGAGCTTCAGGTCCGGGAAGTTCATTTTTTAATCTAGAAGTGAGCCATGCACTAAACACAGGGCTAAACTAGAAATTTATGCGCATAAACCTGCATAATTTATGCGTCATTTGCCAGAGATACTCCTGTTATCTTTGTTCCATGTCTCTCTGGGTATTGGATCCAAAGGAACTTTGGTTCCCCTATAAAAATGAAATGGATGGCGATCGTGTGGCCATAGGTGGCGATCTGCATTGGGTGAGGGTTTTAAAAGGTTTTGAAAAGGGATGTTATTTAAGTTACACGGAAGGTGAGGACATCCAATGGTACTCCCCGGAAAAAAGGGCCGTTATCATTCCTCACCTGGTTCTCTTAACGAAAAACGTGTCCATCCCTGATGGTTGGTCTTTTGAATGGGATAAAGATTTTGAGACAGTGTTAGAGCAGTGTTCTAGACCGCATTTGGAGAATCAATGGCTCCATGAGGAAGTTAAGCAAGTTTATTTGAAATTGTATCAAACCGGGTATGCCCATTCTTTATCGATCAGGAAAGATGGAAGGTTGGTTGGTGGGTTATTTGGGGTGGCCTTGGGTCGTGTTTTTTTTGGTATGTCCATGTATCATACTGAATCCAATGCGTCCAAATTTGGATTGGCATATCTCATTCAATTTCTAACGGTCAAAAGATGGAAAATGTTAGATGTGCAAAAACTGACGCCTTTTCTCGCCAAAATGGGAGCAGTTGAAATTCCAAGAGATAAATTTTTGGATCAATTGAACCATCAATTAAAGTTTAGAACAGTATCTGGTGACTGGTCTTTGGAGAAGAGTTGGATTCAAAAAGATTCTTTTCCAGTTTCTCAGCAATGGCCCAAATCATTTAATCCGCAAGACCCCTGTCCATTTCTCGTTTGAGATCTTTGGTCTTAGCGTCTTCTCTTTTGTCTCCTACATTTTTTCCTTTGGCAATGGCGATTTCCATTTTGGCCCATCCCTTTTCGTTGATGAACATTTTTACTGGAACGATGGTCACACCTGTGTCCTTTAGCTTTCGGGTCATTTTTAATATCTCGGTCTGATTCAGCAGGAGTTTGCGCTCGCGTCGCTCTGCAATCTTAATGTAACCCGCATTAGAATAGGGAGCAATGTACATATTGAAAACATACACCTCTCCCCGAATAACCCGACAATAGGCTTCAGCAATATTGGCCTTTCCAGCCCTTATACTCTTTATTTCTGGACCAAACAACACCATTCCGGCCGTGAAATGATCGGTGAGGTGATACCGGAAGTGCGCTTTTTTGTTTTGTATAACAACGGCCATGTTGCAAAGATAGGTAGCCCTTATCCTTTGCCGAAGAGTTCTGCCACTTTTCGTTCTCTAAATTCAAAAATATGCTTCAGCTTGGCATCTACTAGAATTTTACTGGCTATCCAACCCAATGGACCCCAGCCTACGGCATAATGCACGATATCAGTCATCCAAACGCCACCATCGACAGATTCAAAGAAATGCTGGTGATGCCAAAATGCATAAGGGCCAAACCGTTGCTCATCAACAAACATTTTCCCTTCTGTACAATGAGTGATCTCCGTTGTCCATGACATAGGAATATTCATTAACGGACGTATCTTGTATCGTATGATCATTCCGGGATACATTTTCTTGTCCGTTAAATCCGTCAAGATTTCAAAATGCAAATCATCGGGAGTGATGGCATTGAGGTTAATCGGCGATGAAAAGAAGTCCCATACTTTTTCGATCGGTTGGGGAATAAAGCACTTAGATTCGATTACTTTTATTTGCATATCTCTCTAACAAATTGACCATATAATTGTTCTGTCAAGCTTATATTTGTTGACATGCAGTTGAAGGGGGTAACTTTGGTTTTGTGGCTTTTGGTCAATAGTGCCTCAGCGCAAGATTGTTGGCTTTTTTTATCTCCCTCCTTTACATTTCAGGATTTTGGTCGTGAATGCAATGTTCTTCCAGTAGGTTACTCAAAATGGTTTCATGCGGTAGGGGTTGAAAATTGGACAGAAAGTCAACATAATCTATGTGGGATTGATTCCTCTTGGTGTTATTCTAATGAGCCCATGCCATCCGTCGCCGCAATGGATACGATTAAAAATGAGGCAGTGGAAGTCATTCCAATGGATAGTTCTGAGAAAATATTTTATGATCAAATAACCCTTATGCAGGGTGAGCAATGGATAGAAAAGGGATACACTGGAAAAGGGGTTACCATTGGTGTTTTAGATGCAGGCTTTCTTGGTTTTTCAAATGATTCAATGTTTCAACACATCATCAAGGAAGGGAGAATAATCGATCAATATGATTTTGTTGAAAGAGACAATAAAGTTGAACGACAAAGTACCCACGGCACAGCTGTGATGTCCTGCCTAGCGGGCTTGGACAATGTGCAGCAATTGGGATTGGCGGTAAATAGTCGGTTTTTATTGGCCCGCGCAGAACAGGCCAATTCATCACGATTGGTGAAAGAAGTTCGTTGGGTAGAGGCGTTGGAGTGGGCTGTGGAAAAAGGGGCGCAAATTGTCACATCATCTTTGATCTACAGCAACCAATTGTACCGTCGCACCCAAATGAATGGTTCTAGTTTGATATCCCGTGCGGCGGAGAAGGCTTTTTTAAATAAGAATGTTTTGGTGTTGAACAGTGCTGGTAATGCAGATCAGGGTGCATGGGAAATCATTGGCGCCCCCGGAGATGCTCCCCATGTTTTAACAGTTGGAGCGTGTGAATTAAATGGATTAAAATGTGATTTTAGTTCTGTTGGGCCTACGCATGACCTGAGAGCAAAACCCAATGTTGTTGCCAAAGGAGTGGTGTTTGTTTCTGCCAATAACGAGATGTCTTATGAACAGGGAACATCATTCTCCTGTCCTCTTGTTGCAGGTTTTGTGGCTTGCATGAAAGAGCAACATCCGGAATGGTCGGCATCGGATTTATTTGATCAGGTTCAAAAGTCGTCTGATTTATACCCTTACTACGATTATGCGCACGGACATGGAATACCGCAAGCCGCTTATTTTTTAGGACAAGCAACGGATTCTGTTCTGTCTTATGACTTTCACACAGAAGATTTGTCGGAGCAATTGACCGAGATAAAAATTGTGGATTGGTCTCCTACTTCAACAGATAGCACATTGAATGGCGAACTTTTCTTTTTTCACATTGAAAACATGAACGGTATTCTAGAGGAGTATTGGGTGGCAAGACCCAATGAAGAGGGAAGTTTGGGGATGTATGAATTCAAAAAATATGCTCCTTGCATCGTGAGGGTCAGCAATAAAAAACAAATGGCCATATGGAAGTTCGATCAATGAAAAGGGGATGTATAATCTTGTTGCTCTTTTTCTTTCAAGGAAAGGTGCAATCTCAAGAGGTATTATTGCATCGACGAGTGCCTTCTGTTATTCAGAGAAATGAAGAGGATGGTGGAGAAAAGTCAGGCCCATTCAATGCGAGAACTTTTTGTATTTTGACTTATTTACCCATTGGACAAAATCAGTTTTTTTATGCACTCCCTGGGGCTTCTTTGAGCATTCAATCAGAGAATCGGGCGGTTTTCAAACAGAATAGACCCATTGCTTTGGGATACAACTCTGGAATCAAATGGAGCATCTTATCGTTGGCTCAAAATGTTCAACAACCCCTCTCCAATGGTGCCGTTCATCGCTCCCAAACCCTCCAACAATTTGCAGCTCCTGTGGGTTTGTTCGTGCGTTGGAAATTAAGCAACAGCGGAGGAAGGATCGGAACGTATATCGATTTGGGATGCAACGGATTTTGGAATTTCTCCAATATTTTAGCTCAATCAGATGCTCCTGACCCATCTTCAAATCTTGGAGCGAGACGCGTAAATAGCACGTTCAACCGATTGACCTATATCAACAAATGGGGTTATGAATATGAAATTCGATTTGGTCGTGGTTTATGGGCGGCTCATGTCATTTACAGAGCCAATCATTTGTTCAAAGTATCTCCATTTGTGAACGAGGGAATGCGCCTTCCTGATTTATCCAAATGGCTAATCGGTATAGACGTTAATTTCTGGAAATTTAAAAAGACTAAAAAAGATGAAGATGAAATTTAAAATACTATCGTTGTTATTGATAACAACCCAGTTTGTCAGTGCACAGGAGGGAATGTGGATTCCTTCTGAATTAGACAAGGTTATTGCAGACATGCAATCCAAGGGATTGAAATTACAAGCCAGCGATTTATATAGCGTGACTCAACCCAGTTTGAAAGACGCTGTGGTATGGTTTGATATGGGATGTACTGGAGAAATAGTTTCCAATCAAGGTTTATTATTGACCAATCATCATTGCGGCTTTGATTACATCCAACAGCATAGTTCCGTGGAAAATGATTATTTAACAAAGGGTTTTTGGGCCAAATCGTTGTCAGAGGAGAAGCCTTGTCCTGGTTTGACCATAAGTATGGTTCAAAGCATTGAAGAGGTTACCGCAGATGTAAACGGAAAGATGGTGGGTGTTCAACCTGAGGAATTTGCCAAGCGATTGAATGACGTAAAATTGATGTTGTCCAAAGATGCCGCTTTGCCAACTGGTTTCCAATGGGAAAAAGAAGCCCGTGGTCCTTTTGGAAATGAATGGCAGACCAGAGGAGGTGAGTTTTCCTCGTTTGTACGAGAATACAACTATGGAACAAGATTTTATCGGATTGTATTAAAAACCTACAATGATATTCGTTGGGTGGGAGCGCCGCCTTCAGATATTGGTAAATTCGGCGGAGACACAGACAATTGGGTATGGCCAAGGCATACAGGTGATTTTTCAGTTTTTAGAATTTATGCGGGACCCAACAATGAACCAGCAGCATATAGCACAGATAATAAACCTTACCAACCCAAGAAGTTTTTTTCCATCAATGCTAGAGGAGTGCATGAGAACGATTTTACCATGATTTATGGATTTCCTGGACGAACAGAGCACTTTTTACCATCTTCCGCATTGCAGTTTGTTACGGAGAGTATGTTGCCGTTGAGAATAGAAATGCGCGAGGCCGCGATGAAGGTGCTAAAGGATCGAATGTTTTCTTCTGATAAGGTTCGTATTCAATATGCGGCCAAGCAGAGCAATGTCGCCAATGCTTACATCAAATGGAAAGGGGCATTGCAAGGTTTAACCAAGTTTAATGCTGTGGGAATGAAGAAGGAACAAGAAGAAAAATTATCGGCTTTGATGCCTATTCAACCAGCTATAGTCATTGACTCTCTCTACAGAGAATATGGAAGCTATCTTCTGGCCAACGCAGCCTTCTCTGAGTTCATGAACAGTGGGCCAGAATTATTCAGAATGGCAAACAGAATGAAGGCAGCTATGGCCAGTCGCGACAATTGGAGTGCAACTGCGCCACAGAAGTGGGAGGAATTTGAATTGTTTTACAAGGACTTTGATGCCATTACTGAACGCGATTTGCTTTTTGAGTTTGCTCCTTTGTTAACTCAAAAAGTAAGTGGAAGATTAGAAGGTCAAATTTTTAGAGATCTGTTGAGTGAGAATGAAGACGATTGGGGCGGAGTGCTTTACTCCTTGATGGAAGGTAGTTTATTTGTGGAAGCGGAAGCCATCAAAGCTGCTTTTTTGAAAGGAGATTTTAAAAGAATTGAGAATGATCCCATATATACAACTGCGATAGCGCTTTTTGAGCAGCACGGTAAGGTGGTTCAACCCAAAGTGCAATTGTGCAATGCAGAGATGGACAAAGCCCTTCAACAGTGGGTTCAGGTTTTAAATGTGGCCAAGGATGCATCCGTCAATTGGTGCGATGCCAACAGCACACTGCGCATTGCCTATGGAAAAGTGCAAGGCAGTAAACCCCGAGATGGTGTAGTGTATGATTATTTTACGACAACAGACGGAATTCTTCAAAAATATCAATCCGGTAATTATGATTTTAATATCAGTCAAGGTTTGGATTCATTGTATCGCTATAAAATTTTTGGAGATTACGCTGAGGATGGTCAGTTGAGAGTATGTTACACAGGAAGCAACCACACAACAGGGGGGAACAGTGGATCTCCTGCACTGAATGCCGAGGGGCATTTGGTAGGCATCAATTTCGACCGCTCCTGGGAAAGCACCATGAGCGACTATTACTTTCAACCCAAAATTTGCAGAAACATTATGGTAGACATGCGTTATGTACTTTGGGTGATTGATGTTTATGCCAATGCCGATCACTTGATACAAGAGATGAACATTATTCGGTAAGTAAATGGTGCCTTTGTAACAACGGTTACAGAAAAAACGCTTTCGGTCATCTCAACTTTGCCGAAAAATCAGAATAAACCCTTTTTATATATGATGATTGTTGGCTATTTGTTATCTGTGCTCATCGGAGTTTCCTTGGGATTGATTGGCGGAGGTGGTAGTATTTTAACGGTACCGGTTCTGGTGTATGTTTTTGGAGTGGATGCGGTGTTGGCAACGGGCTATTCACTTTTTATTGTAGGTGCTACCAGTGCGGTGGGTTCCGTTCAATACTTTAAAAGTGGACTGATCAATTTAAAGACGGCAATTATTTTTGGAATTCCATCCATCGTGGCTGTTTATTTAACACGATCTTTGCTTGTTCCGCTCATTCCCGATTCATTGATGACCATTGGAGGATTGGAAATAACCAAGGCCATTTTTTTGATGATTCTGTTTGCTGTGCTGATGATTGCGGCTTCCTATAGCATGATCAAAAAGGGCAAGTCAGAAACCAAAGATCAAGGAGTTCAGGTATTCAACTATCCACTCATTTTTCTTGAAGGTTCTGTAGTGGGTGTGCTAACAGGATTGGTCGGTGCCGGTGGAGGTTTTCTCATCATTCCTGCCTTGGTGGTGCTTTCCAAATTACCGATGAAGGAAGCTGTAGGGACATCCCTTCTCATCATCGCAGCTAAATCCTTGTTCGGTTTTACAGGTGAATTGGGTCATGCAAATTTGGATTGGACACTATTGCTCTCCGTGACTGGAGCAGCCATTATCGGTATATTTTTGGGAAGCAACTTGTCCAAGAAAATCGATGGGGCTAAATTGAAACCAGCCTTTGGGTGGTTTGTTTTGGTGATGGGGATTTACATTATCTTCAAGGAAACAATTTTGAAATAAAGAAATAAAAAAATAGAGAAATGAATATTGAACAAATTTACACAGGATGCTTGGCGCAGGGCGCCTATTACATCACGTCCAATGGTGAGGCAGCAATTATAGATCCCCTCAGAGAAATTGGGCCTTATTTGGATCGATTGAGTAAAGACAATGTAAAGTTGAAGTACATTTTCGAAACGCATTTTCATGCTGATTTTGTCTCAGGTCATTTGGACTTGAGTAAGCAAACCGGGGCGTCAATTGTTTACGGACCCAATGCCAACCCTGAATTTGATTGCGTTGTAGCCAAAGACAACGAGGTTTTTCAGATTGGGGAAATTTCAATTGTCGTGCTCCACACTCCAGGTCATACCATGGAAAGCACAACGTATTTGTTGAAAGACGCTGCAGGAAAGGACATCGCTATATTTTCCGGGGATACCTTGTTCTTAGGAGATGTTGGACGTCCAGATTTGGCGCAGAAAGCGGCAAACCTTACCCAAGAAGAGTTGGCGGGTCATCTGTATGATAGCTTGATGACCAAAATTATGCCTTTGTCCGATGATGTTACAGTATATCCAGCGCATGGTGCTGGTAGCGCCTGTGGAAAAAACATGATGAAGGAAACCGTGGATACTTTAGGGAATCAAAAGAAAATGAATTATGCCCTAAACCAACCCAATAAAGAGGCCTTCATTGCTGCTGTTTTGGATGGATTAACACCCCCTCCAGCTTACTTCGGAATGAATGTAGCCATGAATAAAAAGGGTATTCCTAGTTTCGAAGAGGTGAGAAACAATGGGATGAAACAATTAAGTCCAGCGGAGTTCGAAGCTGCCGCGGAAACTGCAGGAGCTTTGATATTGGACACAAGACCAAGTGGTGAATTTTGGAAAGGTTTTGTCCCTCAGTCCATCAACATAGGTTTGAATGGAGATTTTGCCCCTTGGGTGGGAGCCTTGATTGCCAATGTAAATCAACCGTTGTTATTGATTACAACGGAAGGTCAAGAAGAAGAAACGGTAACCCGTTTGGCAAGGGTCGGATTTGACAACCAATTGGGTCACTTACACGGGGGAATTAAGGCTTGGAAAAATGACGGAAGAGAATTGGATACCATCAATAGAATTACCCCACAACAATTTGCAGAGCAATTCAGTGTTGATGCAAAAGTATTGGATGTGAGAAAGGATAGTGAATATGCTGCGGAGCATGTGGAAGACGCTTACAATAGGCCATTGGCATTGATCAATGAATGGACAAAAGATATCAATCCGGAAGAGCATTTTTTTGTGCATTGTGCGGGCGGTTATCGCAGTATGATAGCGGCCTCCATTCTTCAAGCAAGGGGTTACAGAAATTTCTCTGAGGTTGAAGGAGGATTCAAAGCCATTTCAGAGACGGCAGTGCCAAAAACGGATTTCGTTTGTCAAAGTAAAGTAATGAAAGCATAATAAGCATCGAATAATATGAAAGACTTAATTGAAAAAGGAGCCTTCTTGGTGGATGTTAGAACTCCTGAAGAATTTGCCGAAGGTCATGTTAACGCTTCAATGAATATTCCTCTGGACGAATTGTCCAATAGAATGGAAGAATTTAAAGGAAAAGAGAATATCATTGTTTTTTGCAGAAGCGGTGCAAGAAGTGGAATGGCAAAGAGCATTTTGAATCAAGCAGGTTTTGAAAATGTCGTCAATGGCGGCCCATGGACAGATGTCAAAGCTTTGATTGATTAAATTGAGAGAAATGAAAATATTGATTCCAACAGATTTCTCAGTCCTTCCCGAACATGCATGGGTGCTAATACAGCGCATGATGAAGGATAAGAATATAGATGTTACTTTCCTGCACGTGATGCAAGTTCCTGAGACGGTTACCTTGGATGGCGAGAAAAATTTCAATACCTGCGGCGAAATCGATGTGAATTATCTTTTGTCTCAAAAGTCAATGATTGAAAGGAAGTTGGCAGGAATAGCATTGGAGCATCCTGAGGCTAAAACCGAATGGGTTGCTGGTAAGTTGACAGATTCTATTGTCCATTATGCTGAGAAAAATGAATTTGATTTAATTGCCATGGCAACACATGGAGCATTTGGTATTTCTGAGGCTGTATCGGGCACCAATACACAGGTTGTCGCCAGAAAATCACAAATTCCCGTTCTCTCCTTGATGTGTGATCGATCTGATTGGACTTTGAAAAATGTTTTGTTTGTCAATGATTTCTCTGGTCCATTTGACGTGAATTTGAAATGGCTAGAAACCATGATGGATGCGGAACACAGCAACATGCATTTTTTACATGTGGTAAATGGAGTAGGCGTGGACGAAAATACAGTGATGGCCAATATGAAAAATTATGCAGAGAGAATGGGCTGGAGAGGAACGCAATTTCACACCATTCAAGATACCAAAATAGAAGATGGTGTCATTCACTTCAATCAAAAAAATGACATGGATTTGGTGGTTATTGGCACCTATGGAAAAAAGAGTTTATTCAAGACCAATGATGCTGAAAAACTTATCAATCACATGTACAAACCTTTGATCACTTTTCATTTAAATTAATATGGTGGAATTTATAACACAACCATGGTCCTGGTGGTTCTCAGGAGTAATGATATCATTGGTGATGTTCTTAATGATCTATTTTGGAAAGTCATTTGGATTTTCCAGCAACTTAAGAACAATTTGCACCATTGCAGGGGCTGGGAAGTGGGTTAAATTTTTTGATTTTGACTGGAAGACCCAATCTTGGAATTTGGTTTTTTTAATTGGCGCCATTTTAGGTGGTTGGATTGCAAAGAATTTTTTGAGCGATGGCTCTGCAATTGATTTGTCTCAAAGTACAATAGAGGCTTTGGCTCAATTGGGATTTTCAAAACCAGATGGAGTTCAACCGGAAGAACTTTTTAGCTGGGAGGCTGTGGCCTCATTGAAGGGTTTTTTGGTTTTGGCCCTTGGCGGTTTTATGGTTGGATTTGGTTCCCGATACGCGGGAGGCTGTACCTCGGGTCATGCCATTAGCGGCCTTTCTGATTTGCAATTCCCATCTCTAATCGCTGTGATCGGATTTTTTGCCGGTGGCTTGTTGATGACCTATTTTATCTATCCCTATATCTTTTAGTATCATGAAGTTGTTGAAGTTTTTATTAGTGGGAATTGTATTTGGCATTATCATGGCCAAGTCAGAAGCGATGTCTTGGTACCGCATTCAAGAGATGTTCAGATTTCAAGCCTTTCACATGTATGGCATCATCGGCACTGCTGTAACTTTGGGTGTTATCGGTGTGGCTTTGATCAAGAAGTTTCAAGTTCGCGATCATTCAGGAAACCCAATTGTTTTTCATCCCAAAGACAAAGCTTATAAAAAATATTTTATTGGTGGAGCCATATTTGGTCTGGGTTGGGCATTGAGTGGGGCTTGTCCAGGACCTATGGTAGTCAACATTGGATTTGGCTACACTGCTATGATTGTCGTTTTTGGATTTGCCATTTTGGGCACCTTTGTCTACGGGTTACTCAAAGACAAATTACCGCATTAACAGGTTATGAATAAAAATGAGTTGACTCCTTTTGAAGAGCGATTGCTGAAATCGGTCGGTTTGTTGACCAATTTGTCCGTCATTCTTTTTGTCGTGGTTGTTTTGTTGTTGATTTATATCGCAACTTTAACAGAAAGTACTTATTGGGGGTATAGTCCTGACAAAGACCAAACATCGGCGAGTGTTGTTAAAGTCAAGGATCCCAATGGCTTTTGGGAAGCTCCTTCTGTGTCAACGATAAAAGATGCGAATCAAAAAGCCTTGGTGGAATACGGCAAGGACATAATCGCTAATACGGCTCATTATTTTGGTCCAAAAGGTAATGTGAAAGCCATGGCTACCAATGGAATGAATTGCCAGAATTGCCATCTCAATGCAGGTACCAAGACTTTTGGAAACAACTACAGCGCAGTGGCAGCTAATTACCCCAAGTACAGAGCCCGTTCTGGAGGGATTGAAAATATATACAAGCGTGTAAATGATTGCTTTGAAAGAAGTTTAAATGGATTGGCTTTGGATACAACATCAAAGGAAATGCAAGCTGTGGTGGCGTATATACAATTTTTGGGTTCTCAGGTGAAAAAAGGAGAAAAACCAAAAGGAGCAGGCTTTCAAGATTTGGCACTTTTGGATAGAGCGTGTTCTCCCTTAGCAGGCGGTAAATTGTATCAGGAAAAATGCGCTTCTTGTCATCAAAAAAGTGGAGAAGGGCAAATGAATGCAACAGGGGAAGCCTACCAGTATCCACCGTTGTGGGGAAAGAACAGTTACAATGATGGGGCAGGTTTGTACCGCATCACCAATTTTGCCAAATACATCAAGAGCAATATGCCATTGGGAGCCTCGCACGAGAGTCCATTGCTGACAGATGAAGAGGCTTGGGATATTGCCGCTTTTGTAAATTCTCAGCCACGCCCCAAAAAGGATATTTCAAAAGATTGGCCCAAAATAGCAGAGAAACCAATGGACCATCCATTTGGTCCATACGCAGATGGTTTTTCAGAAAACCAACACAAATATGGTCCTTGGCAAGCCATGAAAAAAAGCAAAAAGTAATGGAGAAAAAGTCAGCGTCGTCGAGAAGAAGTTTCTTGAAAAAAATTCCAGTGTTGGGTGCAATACCTCTATTACCAGGGGTGTCTTGGGCAAATTCCAATGCAACCAGGGAGGAGGATCATGAAGAAAAGAAGCCAAGTGCAGCCTCTGTTAAACTGAGCATTTTTCAAACCACCGATGTCCATTGTCAAATCCATCCCCATGATGAAATGTTTTGGGAAAATGGTTCAAAGGTTTTCCGGAAAACTGGAGGCTATGCGCAGTTGGCAACCTATTTCAAAAAATTAAGAAAAGGAAATGAGCATGCTTTTTTTATCGATACGGGTGACATGTTTCAAGGTAGTGAGTTGTCTGTAAAGACAACAGGAAAGGCAATGACACCTATTTTGAATGCTTTGGATTACGATTTGTATTTGCCAGGCAATTGGGAGGTTATTTACTACAAAGACAACATGCAGAAACTCTTGGGAGCATTGAACGCTCCAAAGGTTTGTGCCAATATGTACCATGATTTGGGAGAAGGTAAAAGAGGCGAATTGATTTTTCCTCCTTACTACGTTTGGTACAAGGAAGGTATTAAAATAGGTTTTATTGGTTATACAGACCCATTGGTCCCTTTGAGGCAATCGCCCAATTACAGTAAGGGTATTTTATATTCCACACCCGAAGAAAATTTGGAGCATTACGTAAAAGTATTGCGTGAGCAAGAGCAATGTCAGGCGGTTATTATTTTGGCACATTTGGGATTGTCACAGCAAATTCATTTGTCCAATTTGGAGCCATGCAAAGGCGTCGATTACATATTGGGAGGAGACACGCATGAAAGAGTTCGTGTCCCTATTCAAGGAAAATATGCCAAGGTAGTTGAACCGGGTGCTTTCGGAAGTTTTATCGGACAATTGGATTTGACATTTGAAAATGGCACTTTGATTAAAGATGAGTATCAATTGTTGGAAGTAAATGCCCATGAATTAAAGGCGGATGCAGAATTGACGAAGATTATTTCTCAAAATGAACAACAATATTTGGAGGATATTACTCGCGTTATAGGATACAGTTCTGTTCCTTTGTACCGCTATTTTGTAATTGAAAACACCATCGATACCCTTATCCTGGACGCACTTTCTTGGCAAATGAATGAGGTAGATATTGTTCTGAGCAATGGATTCCGATTTTGCCCTCCAAGAATAACCCGCGATCATACGGGCAATATCCCCATCACCAATGGATTTATTTATGATATGTTGCCTGTGGATTCTACAGTGAGAACTGCTGAGGTAACAGGGGAGCAAATCATGAAATGGTTGGAGAAGGAACTCAACAATGTTTTTGCCAAGGAGGCCTCAGAACGTTTTGGTGGTTGGGTGGTAAAATTCAAAGGGATGAAAGTTGAATTTTATGCCTACGCGGAAAAGGGAAAACGAGTCAAAAGTGTTTGGGTTAGAAATGAACCATTGGAACAGACCAAGTTATACAAGGTCTGTGCATGCGAGCGTGATGGAGATCCTGCTGATATGCTTTGCAGAATCAAAGGAGTAAAAGATGCAAAGAATACTTCCTTCACATTGCACCAAGTGATGCGTGATTACCTAAAGGCCAATCCTGTTGTCGCTCCAGTACCCAAAAAATCGGCGGTGGCATTGGATGCGCCAGAAACCTTATTGACCCAAGTTACCGGTGTTGTTTACGAATTCAAATAATATCAAAATGAGAGGTTTATTCTTTGTTTTATTGTCAACCATTTTTATTCAAACGGGATTGGCGCAAGGTAGCGCGGATCACAAGATTGTCTTTCAGTTGACCAGCAACGATACCCTTGCGCACAAGGCATTAATGAAACAGTTGGGGAATATTCTCACCCTTTCTCCTACCACCAAATTAGAGGTGGTTTGTCATGGACCAGGACTCAGTATGCTTGTGAATCAAACCTCTATCGTAACGGAGAGGATAAGCGAATTTTCAGAAAAAGGTGTTGATTTTATGGCTTGTCAGTTTTCAATGAAAGAGAGAAAAGTGGCCAAAGAGGAGTTGCATTCAAATGCAAAAATAGTTCCAGGAGGAATTCTAGAGATTGTCCAAAAACAAGAACAGGGTTGGAGCTATATCAAAGCAGGAAACTGATGCGTGTATTTTTGGTTTTGGTTTTTATTGGTTGGTTCTTGATACAATCAAATGCCCAAGAGCATTTCGATTCGGCGATGTCTCCAAATGGCAAAGGAGGTGATTCTGTTAGAACTTTCAAAGAATTATTTGATGCCTCCGCTTGGCATTTTCATTCACGCTCATTTTTTATGAATACTCTGAATAGGGGTGATTTAAAGGATGATTACGCCTTAGCCCAAGGGGCTGGAATTGGTTTGGTAACAAAGCCCTTTCGTGGGTTTCAAATGGGCTTGAGTGGTTATTTTATCTTTAATGTTTGGTCTTCTAATTTGGCAGAAAGGGACGCATTGACCCAAAGTTTAAATCGTTATGAAATAGGACAGTTTGATGTACTCGATAGAGCCAATCGACATAACCTTGATCGACTTGAAGATTTATATTTCAGGTACTCTAAAAGGTCATTCACCGTGACCTTGGGAAGAATGACGTTGGAAACACCATTTGTCAATATGCAAGATGGAAGAATGCGCCCAACCTTAGAGGAAGGCATTTGGTTCAATGAATCCAGTTTGTCTAAAGTTTGGAATGTTCAAGGGGGAATCATTTGGGGTATTTCACCCCGCTCCACTGTTGATTGGTTTAAGCTAAGAGAATCCATCGGACCATATGGCGTAGGTGTGAATCCAATGGGCGAAAGAAAGGAAGTGCTTATTGATGATCATGCTCGGGTTTTGGTCATGTTCAACCCGGAAATAAAACTAAATGAAAATATCAAGTTGATCTATTGGAACGCTTTTTTTGAAAATGTAATGAACACAGCGCTGATTGAATTGAGAGCCAAGAAAAAAATGGGCCAAGGAGAGTTGTTTTTAAATACAATGTGGATTCATCAAAACGCGATTGGTGATGGAGGAAACGTCGATCAATCGATTTCCTACATCCAACAAGGTGCACAAAGCAATGTGTTCAGTGCTCAATTTGGACTCAAGGCCAAGGGTAAAAATTGGAATATCAATTACACCCACATTTTAGATGGCGACCGTTACCTAATGCCAAGAGAGTGGGGCAGAGATCCATTTTATACGTTTATGTCTCGTGAAAGAAATGAGGGCATGGCCAATGTTCATGCGTTCACCTCACAGTACTCCTTATTATCCAGTAGTGGTTGGAAATGGGGAGCTGGAATAGGATATTATCGATTACCTTCTGTGACCAATTTTGCCCAAAACAAATATGGAATGCCCAGTTACGGCCAAGTCAACCTGTTTGCATCGTACCTTTTCAAAGGTATTTGGGAGGGATTAGAAGTGCGGTTTTTAATTGCGGGTAAATCAGCATTGAGTCAAGAAGTTGTCCCTCTTAAAAATCAAATCAATAAGGTGAATATGGTCAATTCCAATTTGGTAATAGATTTTCATTTATAATTGAACCATTAACAACTTTGAATGTACAGCTCCTATATTTTTGTAGGACATGATCAAGATTATTTGTAGTTTCTTTTTTGCTGTATTCTCCTTTTGCGCCTGGGCTCAACAATGCCAGTTTGATACTTACAAGAAGAAAGGCAGCATGTATTATTTTTCCACGTATTATTCTGATTATTCCCAGACCACCCGGGAAGGCGAATGCACCATATTGGATCAACAGGGCCGAATTTATGAGAAACGCGTCTTCAAGAATGGAATCATCCAATCCGAAGAATTGCACAATTATGGATCAGATAAAATCAGGACGCTTTACAAACGCAAAGATCGGGATACGCTGATAGGAATAGCAGAGCACTTTGATGAGTCAGGTCGTTTGGAAAGTAAGACTACTTATTACTGGGATAATGAGAAAAGACGTTGCTGGAAGGAGTTGACCTACCATTCCAATGGCAATGTTAAAAAGGAATCCAACTACGTGCTCTTGCCCGTTGCTTTGGTAAATGCCCACGGTTATCAACCTGCTCCAGCGCACATCATTGATAGCGAGGGATTCGCTGACGCCATCATGCCCTTTGGTTGGGAATTGGATTATCATTCCAATGGAAAAATTTCGGTCAAGAAACATCATCGCTTGGTAATCGCTGATCGCTACTCATCTTATGATGGACAATATTCTTGGGATGGACCCTATGAAGTTTGGAATGAGCAAGGTCAATTGTTGGTTGAGGGACAGTACAAGGAAGGACGTGAGGACGGTATTTGGAATTACTTTCATTTGAATGGGAAGTTGTCTGGGGTGAAACAATTTGACAATGGAACTCCAATTGGTACTTGGCGATCCTATCATACCAATGGCCTTACGTCTGATGAGTCATTCTATGATGTGGATGTGTACAATTGCTTTACTCCGCATCAGTTGTTTTACAATACAAATGGACAGTTGGTAGAAGAAAAGTGGATTAAGTCCAATGGGCAAGGATTTCACAGAAAATGGACAGACAATGGAGTTTTAGTATTTGAGGAGGTCTTTATGAATGGTCCCAATCCACAATGGGCAGAATATCGAAAAGAATGGTATACAGATGGTCATCTCAAGTATTTTACGCAGTTAAATGGCCGCAAGGACACTGCCTACATCAGTTATTATCCAAATGGTGTTTTGCAAAAAATCAATACCAATGGTATTCATTACCAGATGCAGAAGGAGCAATATGAAAATGGAAAATTGAAGATGCTATCGGAATCAACAACCATGTTGGATTGCGTTAAGTATCATTTTGAAAATTATTATTCAAACGGAAATTTACAAAGCCAAAGCGATAGAACAAAGGATACCACCATTGAGCAATACTACTTTCACAATGGCCACAAGAAGTTGATAACACGAAAAGTGAATTTCAATTTGGATGGGTTATACCAAAGTTTTGATAGCACAGGAAAGGTTTTGGTGCAATGCAATTACCGGAATGGAATTCGTGTTGGAGATTGTTTGGGTGAGTCAAAAAGGAAGTCAAAGCCATTGTCTAATCTGGAGGAGCGAAAACTGGAAGAACTCATCAAGTATAGCATAGCGAGAAGCGGAAGAAACTTTCTTGGTCGTGATAGTTTACAGTGGATGATGAAGGAAGCCAAAAGAGGGTTGAGTTATTTGCCAGATGAATGGAAGGATGAGTTGTTGGGTTTTGACGACAAGGCAAAAGCGCCTTTCTTATATCAGATCATCAGACGAATCGATCAAAACGATTCAACAGAAAGGTTATTTCAATCTTTTGTCGATTCACTGGGTTTGAGATGGACAAGGGATTTGGAGAAGTCTGACGTTTGGCAAAACGGTTTTCTGGAATCGGATGAATTCTATTCTTCTCAGGATCTATCAATATTTTTCAATAAAAGATTCCCGAAGATGGTCGTTCAATTGAATCTTTATCCGTCCAATTTGTATGAGCAGCCTGATATTGATTACGGTATCAAATCAACGAGAAGGTATCATTATTCCAGCATTCATGTTGTGCCCACTGAAATGCCCGGTACATCAATCTTGAAGTGTCAATTGAGAGGAGTTCATCGCAACTTTGTACTTTACCCTGATGATTTAGAAATTCAAAACAGGTTTTTCGATTGGAATCTCCCTGAAATTCCATTTCAGCGTGAAATGTATTGGGATTAAACTATCAATTTTTCTTATTGTTGTAAATTTGGAATCAATATTAATGATATGACCTTACAACAATTACAATACGTGGTTGCTCTTGAACGATACGGGCAATTTGTAAGAGCAGCAGAGTCCTGTTTTGTTACACAACCCACGTTGACCATGCAGCTCCAAAAGTTAGAGGAGGAAGTAGGTGGTTTGTTGTTTAACAGAGACCATGCGCCAGTAGTTCCAACCCCTCTGGGTGCAGCTTTTTTGGAAAGGGCGAGGGTCATTCTCAAAGAGGTGGAGGGTCTGAAGCAATTGGTGAATGAGGAAATTGATAAGATTGAAGGAACGTACAATGTCGGTGTTATCCCGACCATTGCTCCATATCTTTTACCCCGATTGATTCCGCAGATTTTAAAGGCCAATGCCAAAGTAAAGTTGCGCATTCATGAATTGCGTACCGATGAGGTAATGGAAGGTTTAAAGAAGGGAACAATTGATATGGGAATTGCGGCTACTCCGCTTATTGATGATCTGATTAAAGAGCTCCCTGTGTACTTTGAACCCTTTGAAGTGTATATTCACCCAAGTCATGCCAAATGGAAAATGAAGGAATGGAGCACAGCAGATCTCGAGTCCAATGACATGTTAATTCTGGATGAAGGTCATTGCTTTAGAGAACAAGCTTTGGCCATTTGCGCGCGTTCAGGAAAAAAGATGAACAAGGGGTTTGAATATCAGAGTGGGTCATTGGAGGCATTGATGGGGTTGGTTGATCGCGGCATTGGTTTTACCATGATCCCGGCAATGGCGGTGTCAGATGAGCAAAGACGCATGAATGTGAGAAGTTTTAAATCGCCCCGTCCCGTCCGAGAAATCTCTATCTTAACACACAGAAGTTACGCCAGGACCGCTTTTCTGGAATGGATGCAGTTACAAATAGAAAAGGTTGTGCCTAAGGAGTACATACAACCCAAAAAGGTGAAACGCATCAAGTGGCGTTGACTATTTAGAGGAAAATCCAGCTGTTAATCCCAATCTGAATCCAATGGGGTCTTTAGCATCGTAGTTGTAATAAGAGGCAACGTAGGGACTAATGAAATCAATTCCCCATTTATTGAATGGTAACTGTCCGCGGATGGTAATGTTACCACTCATCTGCGACCACTCGTCATATGGATTCTTTCTGTGTCGATATTCTGCCGCCAATGGATTAATCCCAATGTGTAATTTCCTTTTGTCGTTTCCTACATAAACGCCAACACCTTCGGGAATCAACATTGTAATTGCGCCAATTGCAGCCGTTAATCCCCCCTCTTCTCCCGCAGCTCCCATCAATGCACCGCCGAGCATTAACCCTGCGCTGCCTCTGACATAAATACCATTGCCAGGAATACCCATTCGAATACTGTAATTCAGCGTGAATTTTTTCCTTACAGGGATCCAAGCTTCTAATCCAATGGATCCATAACCCGAGTGATTTGTCATTCCATATTCAGCAGTGATTCCACCTGAAAGGGCATGATGGTTAGATTCTTGCCCGATGAGATTTTGCGATAAAATGCAAATCGCAGCGATTAAGAGGAATGTTCTCATTTTCATCAGTTTTCACTTTTTCGTTGCCTTTCTTTGATGCGGTTGTAAATGGCAATGGTAGTTCCAATGACCATAATGAAGCAGCCTAGCCACAATAGATTGATCCAAGGAAAAATCTCGGCGCTTAAAATGAGTAAATCCTTCTTGTGACTCTTGTGCTGTTGCGCCTGCAATTCCAGCTTACCATCCTTTTCAACCAATCCCAATAGAAGGCCAAATGTTTTGGATTCACTGGGGAAAATTTGACCCATTCCATTTTTGGAAGCCATGACCAAAATAATCTTCTCTTCTTTCACATTTTCTTTTAACGTGACAAAAACCCTTTTGGCTACGATGTCTTGTGGGAGTGATTCGGGCATAGGCCCTGCATCGACAATGCTGTCTATTTTGAAATCGATGGTTTCTGTTAAACGTACGTTTTGCCCTTCAGCTACTTCTCCTTTAATAGGCTCAAGATATCCATTCTCATCAGTTTTCGGATCCTCCATCGCAATGTATTTGATGTAGGTGTACAAATCATTGTCTATGCGGTGTTGAATGCTGGGCTCGCGTGAATTGCCCTTTGGGGACTGTAACACACTAGGTTCTAATGTAAAAGCAAAAGCACCTACCTTCCCAGGTTGCCACAACTTGGCTTTTTGTTGAACGTCAAACCTAGGTGATGGAACAACACTCCACAAAGAATCCTCACTCCAGTCATGCAAGAAATTGTCCGATGCATCGTGTGTTTCCATACATCGGAATACCATGCCTTGCATGGACCGGTAATCCCCTTCAATGTAGCTAATCTTCTCTTTGTTGTAGAAGTCAACTTTTACTTTTAAGTGGTCCCCATCCTTGTATTTCTCTTTGTACACAATGAAGTAATCTCCCATGGGCATGGTGTCTCCTTGCAGAATCATCAGATCTTCCATGTTGTTAAACTCCTTGTCCAATTCGGCTACATTCCCTACACGGTTTTCAGAGATAAAGAAATTTCTGGAGGTAGAAACCACGGCGCCCAATATGAGCATTGCGAATCCAATGTGGGCAATGCTGGCTCCGATGGACTTGAATCCACCTTTCCAAACTTTTGACCAATAATGCGCATTGGAAATCAATGCAAATAGGGTAGTAAAAACCAAAAGCATAATGGGCAATTGCTCATCATGGAAACTGGTGAAGAAATAAAGGAGCAAGGTGACAACAAGTGCGGCGATTAAGCTGGGTGAAATTTGTTGCAAGAATTTTTTAAACGAAGTTGTTTTGTAGGCCAAAAATTGTCCAATAGCAATAATGCTGAACAACAGAATAGACAGGGGTACTTGTACCTTGTGATACACTTCAAATCGCTCAGTGTCAGAAGGGGCGGTGAACTGGTGATCGGATAGTTGCTTGGCAAATTCCCAACCGGCAGATTCATGCATCCATTTGAAGAAGGATTCAAATGGCACCAAGAAAATATTGCCCACGTTGATGGAAGTTACAACAGTAACATGGATGGACATCAAAATCAAAACGACGGAACCAATGTACATCCAGAACTCTCGGCTGGAGAGCGCCTCTTCATCTTCTGGCGCCCTGTAATATCGACGATAAGCGATCCAAAGATACAAGGCGGAAACACCAATGAAGATAAGACAGAGAGTTGGTATCCAAGTCCCTTCGCCAGGGAGTAAGTCTTTGTCATTGATTTCAGGAAGGGTCAATAAATTTCCCAATCCCACAATGAGAAGGATAGCACAGATTCCAAGATAACCAACACGAAATGCATTGTGTGGCATCATCATCCATGTACTTAGTGCAACGTAGAATAAAAGGTAAACAAGCAGTTGTGCTAAAATACCACTGTCCACAAAGCTGTGAACGCTGCTGTCTCCCAATACACCGCTCCTTGTTAAGAATGTAGAATACAAAACCAAGATGAAACTGGATAGAATGAGAAGTAAAGTGGTGAAAGCACTGATGGGTTTTCTGCGATTGATCAAAAGCAAATGCGCTCCGCCTACCAAAGTTAACCAAGGAACTAGTGAGGCGTTTTCTACAGGATCCCAAGCCCAGAAACCGCCAAATCCAAGCGCCTCATAAGCCCAAGCTCCGCCCATTAATATTCCCGTACCAAGAATCATAACACCAAAAAAGGCCCATGGAATGGCGGGTTTCATCCAGCCTTTTAAATCTCGTTTCCATAATCCAGCAATGGCAAATGCAAATGGAATGAGCGTTGAGGCAAATCCCAGAAATAGGGTAGGGGGATGGATGGTCATCCAATAGTTTTGTAATAGTGGATTTAATCCTTTTCCATCTTGAAAGGTGGGAAGTGATAGATAGTCTGGGTTTTTTGTCCATGGAAGGTTGGCATTGGATACAACATCCCGTAGCAAAATAAATGGATCACTACCAAATTGAAAGTCTCCAAAGTACACCCCCAACAGCATGGAGGACAAGAATACCTGGACACCTGCTACGATGGTCATGGTGCGTGCTTCCCATTCTTTTGCGGTGCGCATCAACAACAATCCCAGTGCGACATGCCAGAAAATCCAAAGGATAAAGCTGCCTTCTTGTCCCTCCCAAAGACAAGCCAACATGTACTTCCAAGGCATGCCATTGTTCAAATGGTCAAATGCATACTTGTATTCGTAATAATGACCAAACAAAATGCTGAGCATCATGGTGATGATACCCACTACGGCAAGACTGTGGATATAAAATCCATAGCGCGCGATAGTTTTCCAAGTGGTGGTGTTTTCTTTTTCGAAAAAATAATAAGAAAGAGCACTGACAAAAGCGGAAGCAAAGGCCAACGCCACAAAAAAATGGCCCAACATTCCGGGCCAAAGGTGTTCATTTAAATATTGAACGTTTTCCATTTTATTATTTTAAAGAGTGTTGTTGTTCGTTGTATTTACTGGGACATTTCATGAGCATGTAGTCTGCATGAAAAACTTGATCTGATCCCATCTTCCCTTCAATGGTGAGCGATTCACTTTGTTCTAAACCCATTGGTTTACCATCTTTTTGAATCAATTCGACTGCATTTTTATTGCCACTTTTATCAATGACATAGAAGACTGTGCGATTGGGATTTTTAGAAGGGTTGTATTCAACCATCTCGGTTTTGTCTAACATCCCAACAATTTTTACTTTTTTGTCAGGCTGGTTTTTTGCTTCTGCAAAAGTGACCGATTCATTGCTCGCGTTGAAGGTCATGATGATAATGCCTGCTACCAATGCGATGATGACCGCCAATATGATTTCTGTTTTCTTCATGGCTTATTTTTTCAATTGGTCAATCTTTTTATTCAAACGAAAAAGGTAAAAGAACAATCCAATCAAAATGACCAATATCACAGCGATGACCACATTGATTTTTCCCGATTGAAAAAATGTTTCTTCCAAAACCGATTGTGAAAATGCCAATTGAGCCGAGGCAATAAAAGCCAAGGTGAAAAATATTCTATTCAACATGCGCAGCCTGTTTGAGAGTTTCTAATTTTTTTTGTATTGTGTAAATCCAGTATCCCAACATCCCCCAACCGACAACAGCAGGATAGAAGACTGCACGCAAACTGGAATCTAAATCATACTTACTGAAAGCTGGATTACCACTCTTTCCAGGGTGTAAACTGGTATCCACCATTCTTGGCATCACCATCAAAAGAAGAATCATGAGGATGAAAGCAAAAACATTGAAAACTGCGGATAGACGTGCGCGTTTGTTTTCGTCTTCAATTGAATTTCTGAGCAATAGATATGCGGCGTAAACAATGAAAACAATCATGGCTCCGTTCAGCTGCGGGTCTTTGGTCCACCAAGTTAGCCAGGTAAACCGAGCCCAAATCGACCCTGTAATTAATCCCAATATGCAAAATACAACGCCCACTTTGGCTGATGAAACAGCAATAATGTCCTGCTCCCATTTTCCACTGAGCACTTTAAAGCTGGCCACCAAAGAAATGCCCATCAAGAAAAACATCGTAAACCACATAGGAACATGAAACATTAAATTGCGAATGGTCTCAAACAAAATGGGTTGAAAAGGGAACCCCCATTTTTTATGTTCTTCATGATTGATTTTAGTTTTTAACTCGGGGAGTTTTTTGTTGTTGTCAATGACAATATTTGAAAAACCTACAGCGCTGGAAACATATACGGCCCCATCATCTGGGGTGTAGGCGTAGAAGGCCACTTGTGTGGAAGGTAATGTATCCGGAATAACAACGAGAAAATCAAATTTGTCTTCCGATGAAACAGAAATTACGGCACCTTCAATCCATTGCTGCCCAATGGAAGCAAAACAGCGCAATGCATTTTGGTTGCTTTTAAAATGGGTGTTGTAGCCGGTGAAATTGATTTTGTTTTCGCCGCTTTTGATTTCATTGATATCAACGGATAATCCACCGGGTACCAGCGGGGTAATTAAGCTAAAAATGGTTACGTAAGTCAATAAAATAACCGCAAGAAATTTCCACCAATTTTTCATCATCTCATTAATCTTTCCAAAGGTAAGGATACAATAGGTTTGACAATCCAAATGGCAAGATATTCATGATGACAATAAGCAACCAACCCCATTGCGCTTGTTGACCTTGATCTGCCAATCCCTCCTTTTTCATTAAGGCAACAGCGGCGTATAGCACAGGAATCAAAACGGCAAAACTCAATATGGCCGTTATTCCACCAGGTTGATTGGTCTTTTGGGCTATTCCATTGACGAAACTTAAAGAGATGCCCATGGCCATACCAATCAGCAAAATTGCTAAAACCAATGTTGCGGTATTTTCAATGGTTGTCCAATCATTTCCAAAAAAGAAAAGCAGCATCAACCACTGAAATACGAATAGCAGTGAAAGAAATAGTCCATTGTAGATCGACTTAACAGTGGCAAACTGACGGGGTGAAGCCAGTTGATAATACAAAGAACCGCTCCCATTGTGGCTGTTAAATTGATCCTTTTGAATGCTGTGAACTCCCGCAAACAGCGCAGCGATGCACCAATAACTGAGAAGGAATGTTCCATCCTGCACTTCTCCGTTTAACAAGTATGCTGTATAAATGGAGCTCAGCCCAAAAACCAATACACCCGTGATGGTATTCTGACTTTTTAGATCCAGTTTCAACATCCATAGGAATAAGGCAATGTGCTTTTGCATGGCTCAAAGATAGCAAGGTAACCTTTGAGAAGGGCGTTTTTTGTGCTGTGTTGCTGAACAAAAATGGTGTTTTTTTGTTCTCTGTTTATGCGAAATTATATCCTATTCACCTTTTTTATTTTTTCTTTCCATCTTGGATGGTCTCAATCAGGAAAAATCTATGGTCGTGTCAACGATCAAGTTTCTGGAGAGCCTGTAGTCTTTGCACCCGTTGCCGTTCAAGGAACCGCCTTTGGCGCTTTATCCAATGATTCTGGGTATTACGAAATCACCAATTTAAAGCCAGGCCTTTACAATGTGGAATGTACTTTTTTGGGTTACTCTAAGTTCATTCAGTTCGAAGTAGAAGTTACCAACGCAAGAGCAGCTTATCTCAATATCAGTCTTATCCCAGAAGTGAAGGAAGGAAAAACGCTAGAGATTGTAGGTTCCAATATCACCAATCGTGACGAATCGCCCATTTCTGTTCGGAGTATTGGAGCCAATGAAATCAAAAGAAATCCAGGCGGCAACCGCGATATTTCTCGCGCCATACGAAGTCTTCCTGGGGTGGCGGCTATTCCTTCTTTTCGAAATGACATCATTATTCGAGGTGGAGCGTCTTCTGAAAATCGATTTTACATCGATGGAATTGAGACCCCCAACATCAACCACTTTGCGACACAAGGAGCCAGTGGTGGACCTGTAGGTTTAATCAATGTGGATTTGATCAGCAAAGTTCAATTTTATTCCGGGGCTTTTCCTGCTCTTCGGGGAAATGCGTTGAGCTCCGTCTTTGAATTTGATTTTAAAGAAGCCAGAAAAGATAAGCCAACGGTTAATGCTGTTTTGGGCACAAGTGATTTGGGTGTGACATGGGAAACACCAACAGGAAAGAATTCGGGGCTTGTTCTATCGATGCGCAGAAGTTACTTACAAGGTTTGTTCAGTATTTTGGGTTTGCCTTTTCTTCCCATTTACAATGACGTCAATGCCAAATGGAAGTGGGACATGAATAAAAAGAACAAATTGACTTTCATTGCACTGGGTGCTTTTGATCAATTTGAATTGAATCTTAAGGCTGCAAAAGATACCAGCGCAGAAAATTATTTGGAGAACAAATACATATTGGATTATTTGGGTGTTTTTGAGCAATGGAGTTATACCACAGGATTGAAGTATGAGCACCTCATGAACAACGGTAATTGGACGGTGGTGCTCAGCAGAAACCAATTGCAAAACGACAATTATAAGTATTACAACAACGACGAGTCGTTGCCAAAAAAGTATGATTACCGCTCCAATGAATCTGAAAATAAGTTTCGTGTGGAAAGGAAGATTTTTGGAGATAAGGGTTGGAAAGTCAGTTACGGTTTGAGCGGAGAATGGGCGGAATACAGAAACAATAGCTTTACACAGGTTTACTTATTGGCCCAGGATACACTATTGAATTTGCTCAACAATACCAAGGCAGGACTATTGAAATACGGTGGTTTTGCGCAGGTGAGCAAAATGATGTTGGAGAATAAGTTGGTGTTGTCATATGGTACAAGAATCGATGGGAACAATTGGGGGGAGAACATGAAAAACCCATTGGAGCAATTCAGTCCTCGTTTCAGCTTACGTTACAGTTTTGCGCCGCAATGGACGTTCAACGCCAACACAGGTATTTACTATCAGTTGCCTGCATATACTGCTTTGGCCTATATGGATAACCAAGGACAATACACCAACAAAAACATCCGTTACATTCAAAACAAGCAGTATGTTGCGGGGATCGAATACGATTGGCAAAAAAGGAATTCTGTGATTACAATCGAAGGTTTCTATAAGCGCTATGACCACTATCCGATTTCTCAAAACTTGGGTGTTAGTTTGGCCAACTTAGGGGCGGATTTTGGTGTGGTAGGAAATGAACCCATTACCAGCACTGGGCTCGGTCGCGCCTACGGCGCTGAGTTGTTGTTTCAACAGAAATTATTCAACAACGCTTATGGCATTCTCGCCTATACATGGGTAAGGAGTGAATTTACCAATGCCAATGGTCAGTTTGCCCCGTCCAGTTGGGACAGCAGGCACATCATATCATTGACAGGAGGTAAAAAGTTTGGAAAGAATTGGGAGATTGGAGGTCGCTTTGCATTTAGTGGAGGATTGCCATATACACCGGATAATGTTGACGCGTCTATGCAAAGATTCTATTGGGATCAATTTGGATTTGCCCAAACCAATTGGGAATTGGTCAACACAAAGAGAATAAGCATCTACCACCAACTGGATATTCGAATTGACAAAAAATGGTTCTTTGAAAAATGGTCGTTGAACGCCTTCTTGGACATCCAAAACATTTATGGCTATGTAACCCAAGTGAAGCCAGCTTTGGATGTGCAGAGAACACCTGATGGTACCCCCATTGTGGATCCCAACGATTCTTCCCGATATTTGCCTCAAGTGATTCCGCAAAACAATGGCTTTACCCAACCTGCCATCGGAATCATTGTTGAGTTGTAATGCGGATTGATAAATTTCTTTGGTGTGTTCGTTTGTTCAAAACGAGATCCTTGGCTACAGAGCAAGTCAAGCTAGGCAAGGTACTTTCTAAAAATGAAGAATTAAAGCCTTCCAAAGAATTGAAGATTGGCGAAGAGATTCAAATCAAAAGAGGTCCAGTTGTATTTTCTTACAAAGTATTGGCTTTCCCCAAAGCCCGTCAAGGAGCCAAGTTGGTCAGTGCCTATATTCAAGACACAACCACTGAAGAAGAAAAACGAAAATGGCTTTTGCTTCAAGAGCAATTGAAATTAACCAGGGAGAGAGGGACCGGAAGACCTACCAAAAAGGATCGCCGTGAGATGGACAGTTTCATGGATTGGTTTGATGAAGAAGATTTGGAGGAGAATGCATGAATCAACTGCTGATCCAAACCATTAGGCGTCATGTGGCTTTGAGTCAATCCGACGCAGAACAGCTTTGTTCTTTTTTTTCAATTAGAAGTTTTAAGAAAAAGGAGCTGTTGTATCCGGAAGGAGGAGTGGCCAAAGATGTCGCTTTTGTTGCCCATGGATTAATGCGTGTATTTGCGTTGGACGAAATGGGGCATGAATGGACGCTACAATTTGCGCCAGCGGATTGGTGGATCACGGATTTGTCAAGTTTTATCAAACAGCAACCTTCTATTTGGAAAGTAGAGGCCATGGAAAATACCGAGGCACTATTGCTCTCTCGAGATGGCCAAATGCATTTATTTGAGGCCATCCCTCAAATGCAAACCTATTTTCGAATCATCACAGAAAACGCTTTGGTGGCGCATCAGCAGCGTTTGCAAAATGTGATGGGATCTACAGCATTGGAGCGGTACAAACAGTTTTGTTTGAAGTATCCTTCTTTGGTCGATCATGTCTCACAAAAATACATTGCCTCCTATATAGGCGTTTCCCCTGAGTTTCTATCAAAAATGAAAGCAGAAATGGTTCGAGGAAAGAAGTGATTTCTTAATCTAGATTAAGTACTTTTTTCTGATGACCTGTACAAATTTGCATTGTAAAAGAGAGCAAAATGGATCGTAATACATTTTTGAAAAAAGGATTACTGGGTACTGGAATGTTAGTAGCCGCAGGAGCGACTGCCAAAGTTTTGCAGAACAATATTGATGAGTTAGAACCTTTGACGCCACAAATGGCAGATCCAAACATTGGTTTCAATCATTTACCATTAAAATCAGAAGATATGGAAGATAATTTTATTTTTCACCCCGCAAGTTCTCGAGGTGGTGCAGACCATGGTTGGCTCAAAACCCGTCACACTTTCAGTTTTGCACAATATTACAACCCGGAGCGAATGCACTTTGGTGTATTGCGCGTTTTGAATGACGATCATATTTTGGGCGGAACCGGTTTTGGCACGCATCCCCATGACAATATGGAGATTGTCAGCATACCATTACAAGGTGCGCTAAAACACAAAGACAGCATGGGCAATACAGCAGTCATTGCAGAAGGTGATATTCAAGTAATGAGCGCTGGTACGGGAATTCAACACAGTGAACACAACAACCATGCAAAGGATGATTGTCGTTTTTTACAAATTTGGATTTTTCCAAACAAGAGAAATGTAACGCCACGTTACGACCAATTAACACTAAAAGCTGAAGACAGAAAGAACCAATGGCAGCAAGTCCTTTCTCCAAACGCAGACGACGAAGGCGTGTGGATACACCAAGATGCGTGGTTCCATTTGACTGATTTGGAAAATGGGAAATCGTTGAGTTATCCCTTAAAAAAGAAAGGAAACGGAGTGTACTTTTTCCTACTCAGCGGGGAGGTAACCATAAATGGAAAAAGACTCAGCTCAAGAGATGGTCTTGGGGCATGGAGTCAAGAGGTATTCGAAGTTACGGCAAGTCAAGACGCGTCATTGTTGGCGATGGAAGTACCGATGGCCATTTAGTTAGTCTAGAAAACATAAAATAATCAATAGAAAATAAAATGAAGAAAAAATGGATTTTAGATCCTACGCACAGTGAGGTAGGGTTCAAAGTAAGACACATGATGATTTCAAATGTAGCGGGTGTTTTTCACGATGCTTCAGCAACAGTGCTGGCCGATGAGTCAGATTTTACGGATGCGGAGATTTCATTCACTGCCAATATCGCTTCTATAGATACGGGTAATGCACAAAGAGATGAACACTTGGCATCTCCTGAATTTTTTGATGCAACTTCTTTCCCCTCCTTGGGTTTCACCTCACAAGGATTAACCAAAAATGAAGGCGGGGATTATACTCTGTCGGGTGTGATGACCATCAGAGGCATTGAACGTCCAATATCTTTGAAAGTAGAATATGCAGGAACCGTTGTCGATCCTTATGGACAAACCAAAGCAGGTTTTGAAATCAATGGTAAAATTAGCCGCAGTGAATTTGGCTTGACTTGGAACGCCGTAACCGAAGCGGGTGGAGTGGTCGTGAGCGATGAAGTAAAATTAACTTTGTCTATTCAGGTGGTATTGCAAGCGTAAGATTTTTAATGTTATGAAAAAGGCTCCCAATCGGGAGCCTTTTTTTATTCGATAATCAGTCGCCTGTAATAAGATTGTTGGTCAAAATTAAACTGAACGATGTAAAGTCCAGAGGGCCAATCCACATTCATGGTCAATTGTCTCTGGCCTTCATTGATGTTGTTTTTAAAGACAGTTTTTCCTTGTGCATCTACAATTTGGACTGTTCCTTTTTTGCTTTGTTCCGGCCATTGTATTTCAAAGTGGTTTTGCGCTGGATTGGGAAAAACTTGAATAGGGAAATAGTCTTTCATCACCTCTTCAACATGGATCAAATTGGTTTCAAATCGGAATGAGTGAACGATATCCTCTCCAAAATCCCTTTCAAACATCTTGAAATCTCCTCCAGCCACTCGGTCAAATTTAGAATAACCGTTGCCATCATTGTTGGCAAAGAAATTCAACCCATCACCGTCACTGTCTTTTAGATGGAAAGTGTAACATCCTGCGTTCAATCGCAAAGTGTCTTTGTAGGTGAAGTTTGGCGTGTCGAATCCACTTCGCTCAAAAATAACATTACCATCAATGTCCTTCAATTGATAAGAAGATTCATTGTAGGCAGCATTGGTACGCAGATAGATAATCAAGCGATTGTCGTCTGTGTTGGGCAAATACGTGTAGACAGGTGGCGCAAAAAATGGTGAGTAACCATGGTTGTTGCTTTCGTTCTCGTCACCCATTTGAACAATGTTGACATAAAATCCTTGTTGCTCTCCCGGTGTTAAATTCCACAATTGACTGTTTTCAAAAGGAAGATAAACATCTGTTTTCTCATCAAAATCAAGGTTTCCGGTCCACTCAAATGTTTCGGTGATATTGGATCCACTGAATCCATATTGAAACGTGAGGTTTTGAATGGTGTTTGACCCTTTGTTTTTTATAACAACATGTGCATTGTCGCAAATCGGATTCCAACGGCTGTAAATTTTGGTTGTACTTGGAGATAATATTTGTTCTAAGCTAACATCATTGCTTTGAAGGGTAGGGCCGTAAAAAACAGCTTGGCTTTCTGTAACGTAATTTCCAAAAGGATCATAGGTAATGTCGTAATCAACGTCCACTTGACCACCTTGAACAAAAGGAGTTAACTCAAATTCTTTTGTAGTACCTTCTTTTCCGGGGCACCATCCTGCACGAGCGTAAATCCAAGTACCCCCTTGCGGATACAATGGATTCTGGTCGCATTCCTCCATGATTTGCCAATTGAATGTTTCTTGTCCGTTGATTTTTAGTGAGTGTGTGTTGTAACAAAACTCACCGCAGTTATTGGCGTCATTGCCAAAACCATGACCGGTTAGGGTTGTTCTCAATTTGACAGCACTTTCATCCGATTGGAACATGAGACTTTTGTTGGTAACATAATTGTCAAAATTGCTCAATCCCCAATTGCCTTGCCAAACATTTTCAATGCGTTTTACGGTTCGTGCTTCCGGTCCCTCAATGAACAAGAATTTCAAATCCAAGAGTTCCTGCCAGTTTCCAGCTTCCAATTGAACGGAGTCTCTCAAGAGCGGGGCAAAATCAGTGACATCGAAAATCCATGTCCAACCATCTTCCAAATCCAAATTAATTCCGTAAGGGGTGATGTAACGACCCAATTCAAATCGATTGATGATTTCTGCTGGAGCGCTGTAATACCACAAGGTGTCGTTCACAAAAGGAATCAAATTGTTGGACAACGAATCTATAATGTTTCCTTCTAAATCATAATAATAAGAAAGGGATTGGGTGTAAACTGCAGTGGAGCTTTGGATTTGGACTGCATGATCCGCGATGGAAAAGCTCGTGAGATAATCGGGGTTGTTTTCGTAAGGGACATATTGTATTGTCGTATCATTGACAATATCCACTGCCCCGGAGTAAAAGGTAAAGGCTGGAAGCAAAATTTCTTGGAAATTTTTAAAGATTTCGTTTTTGTCAAAAAGTACAAATTCTGGATTTCCTTGAATGATTCCATCATATCCATTGGGGGATTGGTCAATGATGGTATTGCCATAATGGTCAAAGTCATAATAGATCAATAAATCGGCATAATTGGGGTGATCAGTATCGATTCTGCGCATCATCCATTCTTGGACAGTAGAAGCGTTTAGCGCAGCTCCAAATATTTGAAAATCATCGATGTCGCCACGGTAGTAATTGCTCCAGGTGCACGCCGAGCCAATACTGAATTGAACAATGCCGGCCATGCTCTTGGTAAGGTTGGTGCCGGAATGCCAAAGTATGCCATTCAAGTAAATTTTCATTTCTCCGGTGTTGTTGTTTTTGACAAAACTCCAGTGGTTCCATACACCTTCATAATCTGCAGGATTGGCAGCTTTATCGATACGGTCATAGCTTCCGGAAAATCCAGCATCCCAATAAACCCGCGAATTGCTCCATGGAATATGGGTGTTCAAAACACGCTGATTGGCGGCATTTTTTGCTTCGAAACAAGTGCCATTTTCAGGTTGAAAATCGGAGTTGCCTCTCAACCAAAACGAGATTGTGATTTCGTCACTTACGGTTTCAAATGCGGCAGACGGTATTTCAACTTTATCATCACCATTGAGTCTTAGAAAATGGTCATTGATGGAAGTTTGGCCAGATATGGTGTTGCTGTTAATCGCTTCAATGTTCGCAAGGGCGTTAGAGGAGTAATCATGATAAAATACAATGACCAAGTTGGAAGTTCCATCCCAGTAGTAGGGCGTATTGAACACCAAGGTGTTGTTGCTTCCCAATGATAAATCGAAATTGTTGTGAAAGACCTCCGTCATTTCTCCGTTGTAATTGCCGTTGAGCACACCCATATTGGTTGACCCCATGGATACCGATAATCCATAAAGCACTTTTTCAGTTAGATCTTGAGACCATGACAATCCTTGAATAAAACCAGGGCTCCATCCCGAGTTAATCAGCACGCTGGCTGGAATGATGAATTGGCTGAGTTGCCCTCTGCCATTGCCAACGGCACTCAAAGATGATGTTTGTTCTGACGTAATGTTGGTGGTGTTTAAATTCAACCAATTGTTGTTTTGACTATTGACAGCCAAATAGGGGACATATGAGTAGGTAGGCAGTGATTGTAAGTTTGTTGAAACAAAGTTTTGGTTGTTCAACAAATAGTGAGGATGAGAGAGCAAATTGGAGTCCAATACACCAGTGTGGTCGAAGAGGTAGTTGTATGTTAAATAATCCCACTCACCGCATGGATGGCCTAATCCGCCTGCTGTTCCTTGTGAGAAACACTTCAACGTGTGTAACATTAAGATTTTTTGATAGGTCTTGCCGTTGTTGGAAGTAGGGAAGTTAAACCACCTTCTTCCAGGACTATCATATGCTGTCTGTGGATTGTTTTGGGCATCAAAAGTAAATGTTTGAATCACGGTTGTATCGCCTGCTTGCGCTTGAATAGTTTGATTCAAAATCAATGTTATTGCGGCTGTCAAAATACATACAACAAAAACAGGGTAGGGTTTACACATAAATTATAGGAATAAATAATGTGTTAAAATAGGAAATTTATGCAATGAACAGGGAAATCAACCTTCAACTTTTTTTCTTTCAGTTTGCCACACGGATGGATTTTAGTTCAATATGTGGGCGTCGGGTCCGCTTTCTAGATGTCGGTTCATGGAACTTGTATGCAGGGCCAGATTTTAAGAGGGTGCGCTATACTTTGGATGATATTGAATTTCTGGGCGATGTAGAAATTCATTTGAAATCTTCAGATTGGTTCAAACATCATCACCACAAAGACACCGCTTATGGGGCAGTTCACATACATTTTGTTGCTCATTGTGATGATATAATCGGCACATCCATGATCCATATTCAAGCGCCAACCCATTGGATGGATTATTCCATTGAAAAAATCAATGTCCGAAATCCAAAAACCTTTGATATTGAAATCAAGAAATACAGACTGCTCAATTGGATAGAGTGCTATGGTCATGAAAACGCTGCTTTTATTCATCTCGCTCGAGCCATGGGAAGACACGTCCAAGGCGATGCACTAGAGCAATTGGCCATTCGGCTTATGCCAATTATCCAGAATAGTGATGAGAACGTTCAAGATTTCGCAATGTTGTTTCATGGCGCAGCAGGTCAGTTGGAACATCCTTTGGATTTGGAATTTTATGAGCAGTGGAGAGCACGATTTCAAAGCAAATATGCGGGAGGCAATGGTAAAATCCCATGGAACAATAAGGTCAATATTCCCTCGAGGCAGTGGCTCAAAGTTTCTCAGCTCATCTTCATTCATGTATTCACCCATCGATTGGGATACGCGCAATTGCTCAGTAATCCTGTGTTGTTTCGCTCATTATTGAGGGAAGTCAAAGGAATGTCGTACTGGGAAAATCATTATCGATTTGATCAAAAATTACCTTACCGATCCAAAATAGATTTGAGCATATCTGCCCAAGAAGGTATTTTTATGAATACGATTCCCACTTGGGAACTTGCTTTTCAATCCTAGATGTTGCATCTTTGAGAAAATTGTTTCACATGCTGCAAAAAGTTTCATCTTATTTCGAAAAATATGCCTTTGGAGTTTGTGCTTCTATTGCCCATAAAATGGGGGTAAAGGTCAAGAATGTCCGCTTGAGTTTTATTTACTTGAGTTTCTTGGCCGTTGGTTCCCCAGTGGGTCTATACTTGATTTTGCTCTTCTGGAAACGACACCAAGTCATTTTTAAACCTTGGCTTTGGAAAAATAGATTGGTGGAATAAAAAAAGGGTTGTGTTTTATCACAACCCTTTTTGATGATAGGATGAATTTCTTATTTTACGAAAGAGGTGGTCAAAATTTGACCATTGGTTTCAAATGAAACATGATATATACCTGCGCTCAAACCCTGTGGTAAAGCGATTTCAGTTAATCCTTTATTCACAACAAGAGCGTTTTCAGTGGACACAACTTGCCCCAATGCATTGGTGATTTGGAGAGTTCCCATGCCAGATTGCTTGGATTGAATTTGAAGATGAGAATGGTCCACGGCAGGGTTGGGTACAACTATCATTTGAGTCAATGAAACATCAGACTGTTCATCCAAGCCTACTGCCAAGCTTTCATCAGAATTCAATCTTACCATCGGAATCCCATAAGTCCATCCCCATGAAGTACCGTCATGAAACCATGAGCCAGGCCAAGTATTAAAGCCAGAAACTGCAATGTCCGTCTCTGCGGTTGATAAAACAGAAACCAAGTAGGTTTTTCCAGCCTCAAGAGTGGCCCCGCCTGTTGCTGCTATGGGTAAGGTGATGATTTTACTTTCTCCAGCAATGTTATCATCTTCGGTTGTTACTGCATACTCGATGGTCTCATAGCCCGTATCCACCAATACAGGTGCACCGGTAGCATCCAAGCCTTGGAACTCGTAGATCAATCCTTTGATTAAACTTCCTTCCCCTCCGGCGGCAAAACGCAAAGCAACCTCAATAGCACCAAATTGATCCTCTGTTTGAATATCGTACAAATTGGCAAACTCATAGTTGGTGCTATTGCCGTAAAACAATTGACAAACACCATTATCACGGCCATACACAAATTCTGTAATCTCCATGCTATTTACCGCCAAGTCATTGGCTGGATTTTCATCTACCCATGTATCAGCAACGGGAGTGGCGGTTACCATAATTTGTCCCAATGCGTTGGGGGTAAAAGTAGAAATGGCCACCAAGGTGTCTTTTCCTAGGGAGGGTAGTGCAACAGCGCCAGCACCTCCAAAATACTCAGCCAATATCAAATTCTGAGAGACAGAGCACAATACATTGACTCCGGGAGCTTCATTCACACCGCCATTGCCAATAATCGCCGTAACTTGAATGGGACTGACTTGGTTCAATGGAATTTGTTTGTAGTCTAATAATCCACCCTCAACCGTTGGGTTGTCCCAATTGCCAAAAACGACTTTATTCGCTACCAAGTCATTACTTAGCATTTCTTGCACCACAATGTTGTCTATGGCAAAACCTGAAACCCATTCTCCATTGTCCGACCATTGGAATCTGATTTGGATATTGCTCATATTGTCAAACTGGAACAACGGAATAATAACACTTTGCCAAAATTGCTCGTCCACATTCAACGCTGTCGTGGTATCATTTAATGCAATTGGAACAACACTGAAAGTTACGCCTCCGTCAGTAGATACGGCTACCTCAGCATCACCAGCACCAAAATTTTGATCATGAAAAATATCAAAATACAATGCCATATTGGTCAACCCTGTAAAATCTAAAATCGGAGTTTCCAACCAAGCAGTCGTCATATCGCAATCGCAGGGCGCTGGATCATCATTGGCCGCTGCAAATTTATTGGCATCGGCCATGCTAATCTCAGGCACGGGCCAATACCCACCAGCATTGGCAGTAGTTGCATCAAAGATTTTAAACGCGGCTGTTTCAGTAATGCTGGTATTGTCCAATACTTGGTTGGTCATCCAAGTGGAGGGAATATTTGTAGGCAATGCCTCCATTGCCCCTTCAAAATTTTCTTGTAAGACCACCACTCGGTTTGCACCGGCAATGGTTCCATGAAAGGTTTGACGTTGACTCATGATAGGACTCATTTGATCCTTTTTCATGATGTGTTTGTTTTGTCCAAAAGAGGAGCCACCAATCAATATGGCACTTAAAACGAATAGAAATTTCTTCATGTTGTATTGTTTACCGGGTAAATATAATATCCGGTCCATTCAATCTAACTATCACGGATATGATTTTCGACAGACTCTCACTCTCTTTGCTCATCAACCTCTCAAAATGAAAAATCCCAACAACTGTTGGGATAATCACATTTTTCTTGCGGAGACGGAGAGATTCGAACTCTCGATACGCTTTTGACGTATACACACTTTCCAGGCGTGCTCCTTCAACCACTCGGACACGTCTCCATTGAAGCGAGCGCAAAGATAATTAGCTTTCTTGTTTTGTATCAAAAAAAATAAGCCCCTGTTCAGGAGCTTATCTTCAAGTATGAAAGTGTAGTTTAGTTTTTAACGAATGTCTTCACCAAACGGCGATTGCCATTGCGCAAAGCCAATTCATATTGTCCATTGGTCAAATGGGCAATGTTCAATGTTGGATTCATCGCATTGATTAGTTTTTCGGAGTGAACCAATTTTCCATCGGCACTGAAAATCTCCAATTGCGTTTCACCCAAAAATCCCAACGCGGCCAATGACAAAGTCAAGTTTTCGTTCGTGGGGTTAGGGTAAACCATCCAATTAAAATTTTGAGCAGATTGGTCATCTATGCTGCTGGTCATGGCTAATCGCAAGTTATCATAACTACAATTATTGCCATCGGCACCCATCGCATACAAATAGATGCTGCATGAATCGGGGTTCAAGTCCGAGTAGTACTCCAAGGGCATTGAAAAACTAACCCAGTCATCTGTGCCTCCTATAGAAATCATTCCCCCCGCAGCAATGACATCTCTTGACATGGTAGTTGAATTCCACTTGGAAAGCGTTATTGATGCCAATGCTGTATCAGAAATAACCATTTCATTGTGACGATAAACACCCTCAAAAAAGTTCGGTCTTGTGACAAAAGGAAAACCATCGTTTCCTACCCCAGTCAACAAATCCATTTGTCCTGAAACAGCAAATCCAGGAACAACTCCAAATAATACACTGCTCCTAACGCTTAAATTAATACAAGAATTACCCTCAGGGGCAGGTGTTTCTTGAGTTGCAGGTGCTGTTATACCCGCCAATGGAGCAATGGAATTGAAAGTTGTCCAATTCGCAGGCTCACCTGCCGCCCATGTTTCAAAATTTCCATTCGGAACAACCTGAGATTGTCCTAAAATCGTAAGACAAACCAAAGATAAAAGGGATAAAGTTCTTTTCATGTTATAATTGTTTAAGGCGAAATTAATCGAGAGTTCTACATTCTCAAATGAAAAAATAAAATTTAGCATTTCACTTACTGTTGAATTCAGTTTATTTTTGTCACAATGTCCATCGTTACTTTCATTACGGATTACGGAAACAGAGATTATCATTTGGCGCTTGCCAAAGCCCGATTGATCAATTTCGCCCCCACCTCTATTATTGTGGACATTGCCAACGCTGTAAATCATTTTGATTTGATTGACGAGGCCTACCTCATGCGTTCTTGTTGGAAATCTTTTCCCATGGGAACAGTGCACGTTCTGGGCATCAAATCCAAATTGGAGAAAATGCCGCTCATTGCTGTAAAAGACAACCAATATTTTGTGACGTCAGATAATGGGGTGATTCAATTGATTTTTGATCAAGGGGTAGATGAGCTATTCAGGGTCAACCTCCCCATCCAAGACAATGATGTGAAATTTCCGCTCGGTGGAATTTTTATGACCATCGCAGCTCATTTGGTAAAAGGAGGAACTCCGTCCATGATAGGGTTTGAAGAGAATGATTATACCAAAATTTTCTTTCCAAAACCGCAGATAGAAGATGGCGGTATTCGCTGTCAAGTCATCCACATAGACGACTTCGGCAACATTGTTTTGAATTTTACCCGAGATATGTATGAATCTTACATCGGCAAACGCAATTTTTCCATTTTGGCCAGATCAACACAAAAGGCAGGACTCAGAACCATCATCCATGATTTTTCACCGGATGACCTTGCAGATGGAATTCCTTTTGCAGTATGGGGAGTCAATGATTTCCTTCACATCGCCATGAAAAATACCACCCCGCAATTGGGTGGTGGCGCAGCCAGATTACTGGGTTACCAAAAGATGTCTAATATTTTCATCGAGCTCAATGATTAAGCGCATAGTTCGGATGACTTTTCAGGAGGAAAAGACCAAGGAATTTGAGACCTTGTTCCTGTCAACACGCGAAAAAATCAAAGCCACTCCTGGTTGTCTTCATTTAGAATGGTGGCAAGATTTAGCCAACCCCAATGTCTATTATACATTTTCCCATTGGGAAAGTGAGGCACATTTGGAGGAATATAAAAACACAGAAACATTTAAATGGGTTTGGCCCAAAACCAAAGCTATGTTTGCAGCTCCGCCTCAAGCTTGGTCGGTGATTCAAAAAGAAGAAGCATGAAGAGTTTATTTATAAAGGAATTAAGAAGTTTTCTCAGCTCGTTAATCGGCTATGTGGTCATGGCCGTTTTCCTCTTAATGACAGGTCTTTTCCTTTGGGTTTTCCCGGGAGAAACCAATATTCTGGACATGGGATTTGCCAGTTTGGATGGGTTGTTTTTTATTACACCTTGGGTTTTTATCTTTTTAATTCCAGCCATCACCATGCGTTCTTTTGCGGAAGAAAAAAGAACAGGTACCATTGAGTTGCTGTTGACCAAACCCCTTTCTGAGTGGAACATCGTATTGGCCAAATACCTTGCTGGATTGACATTGGTAGCGGTGGCCCTGTTGCCAACTTTGGTGTACTACATCACCGTTTATCGTTTGGGTAGTCCTGTCGGCAACATCGATTCTGGCGCAACATGGGGCTCATTTTTGGGATTGTTCTTTTTGGCCAGTGCCTATGTTTCCATTGGTTTATTCTGCTCTTCTATCACAGACAATCAAATTGTGGCTTTCTTATTGGCTGCACTTTTGATTTTCATCATTTACAGCGGATTCCAATCATTGGCCAGTTTTGATATTCTGGGTAGCTTGGATGCGGTATTCAGCTCAATCGGAATGCAAAGCCATTTTAATTCGCTAGGTCGAGGGGTAGTAGACTCCAGAGATGTCATTTACTTCGTGATATTGTCCACACTGTTCCTAATGTTGACGAGGCTGGTTCTGCTCAGCCGCAAATGGTGATTACTTGCTTTTTCTTATTCTGCGAAAATGAAGAATGAGTTCAAGAAAGATGAGCCCCAATTCTAGTAACATGATTTCAGTCGGGAAGTTGGGAAACATTACAGACAAAGAAATGGTGGTAAATAGCAACCCAATGATCACATTCAATCGCTGAACCAACACGCTTGAAAGTTTGTACTGTAGGGCTCTATTCTCTTCTGTAATAGCAATAGGGTAGTTGTGTTGTTCAGGATGATTCCCTACCCAGTTCAACAAAGCTGTGATTCCTAAATGCAGCACCAATAAAATGAAAATGGTCGATTTATTCCCATATCCATCTACTTCACCTTGGATGTTGAAATGGGAGGGAATGGTTTCAGGCAATTGGTTGTAATTCAATGCTACACCAGTGACGTTGAGGAGCGCAATGGCCCATGGAATAAAGACAAAAATTTTCTTCATCTATCAAAGATAAATACAATCTTGAATCTCTCTTGTGCCCCAGAAATTCTAGGGTTTCTCTCCAATATAGTTCCCTGGAGGATTGTATTGACAAACAATGAAGGTGCCGTGTTCAGATTGCGCGACACCACACCCTACTTCAGTGGTGTTGTGCCAGATCATTTGGGTGTAGTGCCCAAAATCTTGGTAGTTCGAATTGGATATTTTGGTGCCGGGTTTATACAATGATTTTTCCTCTCCCCATGAATCAGTAGCATCTGACGGTGTAAAAGTTTGACCGGAGAACCAATATAAATTTTCCCCAAGACCCGTGTTGGAATGCTGCAAACGCCCCATTGCAGCCAGTTTTTTAGCATAGTCCTCTGCTTTTTTCTGAATAGCATTGTTCCACTTTAACGGAGCGGCCTGCACCTCCTTTCGCCAATCATTATGCGCTGCAACAAACTCAGAGATATCGCTCTGGCTCAACGTCACCACCTTTTGTCCCGTTGCATTCAAACACAACAGCATCAATATGCCCAAAAATATTCTCATAAACCGATAACAAAAATAATCGTGAAATGTTGTTCCTATCTGAATCAAATGATTCCAAATCTGTCAAGAACAGAAATATCCCCCATCCTGTCGCAAAGGGATTCCAACAGCGAAGCTCTTCATGACTGGCACAGACGAGCTTCGCTGCTGTGCAGGGTGGTCTCTTCAGAGCGAGAATCAGTAAATGAATGAGAAAGCCCTAACATTTCGGAAGCCTTTATGGGGCTATTTCTTGAATACCAAGATTCAGCGTGGAATACACAACCTATCTAATTTACTGATCCTCAAATCCCCCAATCCACCTATCTACCGATCTACTGATTTACTGATTTACTGATCCACCGATCCACCGATCTACCGATCTACCGATCTACCGATCTACCGATCTACCGATCTACTGATTTACTGATCTACCGATCCACCGATCCACCGATCCACCGATCTACCGATCCATCGATCTACCGATCCACCGATCCACCGATCCACCGATCTACTGATTTACCGATCTACCGATCTACCGATCTACCGATCTACTGATTTACCGATTTACTGATCCCCCTTAAATCATCTCCACCTGACGGGTCACTTTCTGCA
>CAYQUT010000012.1:0-70180 GCA_964420985.1 uncultured Chryseobacterium sp. | reverse complement strand
GATTCCGTTGTTGAACCATCGTCCTAATTTGGGTTTACATTTTTTCTCCATTTTGCCCCTTTTTTTTGTAAACCTATTTTAGGACGAGACACAAGCCATGACTTCATTTACCGATGATTTGGCAATATTAAAAAACTGAATTTTTTCTTTCAAATGATCTCTAGCGTATCCTTCAGCAATATTTAATCCAACGGAGACCATCGTTCTTCTCAATTGTCTGATTAAGTCCCAATCAATCATCGGACCCGCTTTAATGGATGTGTAAACAAACTTGTTGTGCACCAAGAATAGTTGCCAAACTTCTAGAGACTCAAAGCCCAAAACTTTTCTGTTCATTTGGCAAAACTACCATGAACCGTAATCCTACTGGGCCTATAAAAAATAGGAAAAACACATACTTTATAGGAAACTCAAACCTTCCCCCTTCCCTTTCCTCCAGCGAAACATCGCTGCCGTTTCCCGTTTCCCACTTTACCCTAGGCGAATAGCAATTCGCCCCTACCCTTTCCTCTTTCCTCTTCCCGCCCTTCTCGTTTTGTTCCACCACAGCACGGACATTGACAAGCAAAAACTTTTTTAGCCGAAAACTGAAAACGAAATTGAACTCATCAATGCTCCGTCTGCTGCAGTGTTCTTGGAAGATGCCCAAATATCGCAGGGTGGATTTACCTCATCAGGTTCAATCCGAAGAATCAGAGGGAAATTCCCGCATTTTCCCGCTTTATCCCGGGATTTAAATAGAGTTTTTTGACCCTTCTATCCGATTCCAATCGTTTTTCCAGAAAAACTTCCTCGGTCGGTATTCCTGTAATCGAAGACAATCGCCTACGCATTTCACGCATTTTTAAATCCCGCCGCTTTTTTAAAGTGTCAAAATTGGGGGAGCCATAATCGAAAAAATGATTCAACTCCGTGGTTTCAAATCCTTGTTCCCCAATTTCAAAAAAGAAATTCATCATGGCCAATTCCAAATCTCCCCATACCCACTCCACCTTCTCTACAGGGTTGGTATGTTCTGCCGGGGCCATTGCTTGGATGCGAACCGGCCTTCTCCAAACCCATATTCCCAGTATAAAAATCCCCATCACAACAAACATGGCCACTTTTCGCCCACCCCCCATCTCCACCTGAAACAATGGATAACGGTCAAAGGACTCGCCCAAATAGGCTTGTTTGTTCACCAACTGTACATCATAACTATTAAAATTATGATTGGTCAAGCAGACCATCCAAATATCGTCTTGAGGAACGATGGCTGCAATATTCAAAAACTTCTCAGAAGCATAAGCCACCATCTCGTTGCTTTGAGAATCATATTCCATCAAAGTACTGAGGTTACGGGCCAACTGTGCTCCATTCTTTATATATTTCACTGCTGATTGCCCATCTGGATTCCACGGAAGAGATACTTCCGAGCCCACTTTCCATTGCCAATTTTGAGTGTCCAGTTTCCGCACTTGCCTTATGTCCTTGAACCCATTGATGCTCTCGGATCGACCGCCAATGAAAATCAATTCATTCCCATTCTTGAAGGCCATTCCGCCTGAAAAAGTAGGTGGAACATCTCCACCACATTTCCGATGAAACCACCCTTTGGTATCCCAATCGAAATAGGTGGTAATATTGGTAGATTCAAAAAAACCATACCCACCCGTCATGAAAATGGTATCTTCCTTTACCCAAATGATGGAACCAAATTGATTTTTGTGACGAAATGATTCATCAATGCGGACAATGGAATCGCCTTTCCACTGATACATCATTCCACAACCACCGACCACAAAAAAGTCTCCTTTTGTGGTAGATACCGGAATAAAATCGGAGCGCAATGTCTTATAGTCGATGTCCTTTTGATACAACAATGCTTGTTTCTTCCAAGGATATCCAGGCTTCTGATTCAAAAAAGCCCCCGACTCGTCCAATGCACAAAATGAATGTCGAGCATGGCTGTAAAAAATAATGGGTGATTGCGGAAAAGTCAAAGACTGTGCTGCACCCATGATGGGGATAGCGCAATAAATGAGCACAATAATTTTACAAAAACTAACTACCACCTTCTCCATTCCTGCGCAAAAATACAATTTTGGTATTATCGCACAACGAAAGGCTGTCGCATTTTATTACAAAAAACAAAATAATAACCAGGCGTTAACTTTTCACAGTTCACTTCCCAAAGGTTGAATCCTTTGCTTTTTTTCGATACCAAAACTTCTCTTCCCGTAACATCTACCACTTTGAACTGACTGGTTTCTGAACCTTGGCCTTTGAAGGATACATTCAGCAATCCATCTGTTACAGGGTTGGGATAAATGTTCATCTCCATTCCATTCCACTCCGAAACAGCATTGACTTCGACATACTCATCATAGACAATGAAATCATCCATGGCTGCTTCTACCAAGGAACCACCGCTGAGGTTAACTTCAGGACGCAAGCTGTCAGAGGCAATAAAACGAATCTTCATTTGCGCAGTGGGAGTTAAAATATCTTCCACCCGGTAAGCGGCCATGCGCCAACGCGCATCAGATGTCATGGTGTTTTCAAGGTAAGTCCAGGTTTGTCCATTGTCATTGGACAGTTGTACTTGAAACCAATCGGCACCCGGATTGGCACCACCGGGAGGACTATTGGTATACCAGCGGTTGTAGGCAATGATGGGATGGGTATAGGCGGTGAAATCCATTGTAGGGGATTGCAATGTGGTATGTCCACCATCCACATCATTCACTCCAATGCCATCATTGGGCAAAGCATTTCCGGTTACAAAACAATACTCCCCTCCTTCTGTGGTCTGTGTCCCTGTCTGCACAATGGTTCCAGGAGCCGCATCCACTGTTACACTGCTGATGGGCTGCGCCAAATCCCAAATGCCTGTTGTAGCATTGTCCCCTGCAATACCGGTGGACCATGCGCCCCAAGGCTCATTGTTGTCGCAATCTTGCACTGCAACAGGGCTTACACCAATCAGCGAAACATAAGGCAAATTGGGATAGACACTTAGATGGGCACCCGCTGGATCCGCAGCACCAATGTTGTTGTTGATGTCCGTTACTGTCATATAGTACTTTACAATGGTAGCAAGAGGATGAGATCCCACGCTGGCGGTGTATTGCCCTCCCCCTTGATCGGCCATGGGTACTACTTGCCAGTTGTTGTTGTTGATTTGGTAATGCAGCGCAACATCACTCACGTAATTGGTGTAAGGAAAATCCAAATTCAATCCGCTCTCCAAAACCACCTCCGTGTTTTCTTGCAAGAACGGTTCATTCAGATGCACCAACTCTGCGCTAGAAATGAGCGAGATTCCGTGTAAGTAAAAACCTTGCACAATGGCATTTCCATTGGGCGTTCCATTGGTGATATCTCCGTCATCATCGTCCGCCAAAAGTGCATCGATCAAGACATCGGTAAAGGCTTGGCCTTCATTGCCATCTTGTGTCATGGCTTGCATACCTGCATAGGCCTCAACAAACAAAGGAATCGTAATATTCCAATCACTGCCCATCAGCAAGTGGGTATCCCACCATGCCCCCATCAAGATTTCTCCATCTTGGTGCACCTCACCTACCAAATCCATGGGATACACCTTGGGATCAACATCATAACGTCGAATGGGGTCTTGATTGTCCACGTAGAATCCACTTCCCAAAATAGGATTGTTGCTCAATGAAATGGCCCAGAAATCAGCATAGGCCTCGCCAATGGCGCCGTTGATAAAAAACCCGCCTAAGGATTGATAATAGTTGTCATTGATGCCATGACCATATTCATGATAAGCCACATCGGGAATATTGGAAGAGGCATTGCACCCGTTGGCCAAATCATAAAAGTTGATGGAAGTCCCATCATAAAACGCATTGCAATCTCCGCCTGTCACATCAATGTTGGTGGGCAATTGAAAATCCATCCCTGTAAAATCGGGCATCCAAAATTTCATGTGGTCATGGATGTCCTGAACGCTGCGGTAGGCCGTTCTTTCCTTGATATTGGCGTCGTTGTCAAAAGAGACAACATTGCTTCCTTCCTGCAACGTTGCAGTGAATGATGGCGTTGTTGTTCCTGTGTAAACTTTGGCCCAGGGTCCTTCAAGACTGAACGTTGCATTGAAAGGCCCCGTTTGCGGTATGTTCACATTCCCGTTTCCATCGGTATAGTAAGTATTGCCATTGGCTACAATTTTCAAGTTGGGCAATACCCCCTGAACAGGAGCATCCCATGGAGAAGTCAAATAATAAGTGGATCCCACATTAACATCCACCGCCAGCATAGAACTGCAAGAGGAAGTACACGGCTGCCCCTTTCCATGGGCGTGGGCCACTTGGTTCTTGCGCATCAAAACAAAACCAGTGTTCGCATCTACATACGTCAAATAATGCTGAGGAATTCTGGACTCACTGTGCGAATGAACCATGACCTCATACACCAAATGCAAATGCTGTTCGCCATTGTTGCGCACCATGGGAAGAAATTTCAACGGCCCGCTCACCCATGCAGTGTCCAATATCGTGGGAAGCAAATAGGTAGCATTATTGAGCGCGGTTTCAGCACTGATTATGGGCTGCGTATTCAAATCTTTGGTGGAAAACAAATCTGTGGTGAAGGATACAACGCCTTGTTCTACTCTTTCCCATTTGAATTGAGAAAAAAGTATTTCGACACCGTTGTATTCTTGTACAAAACGATGAATGATCTTTTTATCTGTTCTAATAACGGGCTGCTCTATCAACTGCGCCTGACTCCATCCAAATTGAGACAACACCTCATTTTTAAATGCCTCATCGGACAATGGAATGGCTTTACCCCAGGCTTTGTGCAAGGTTTGATTTTGCTCATTGAATTGTGCTGACCATCCAGGATGCTGCTCTGAAAAACTCTTCCAACTTTCTTGATTTCGCAATGCCTGTTGGTTTTGGTGAGTGACCGGATTCACCTTTGGCAATCGCACCTCAAAGGGATCATGACTCATTTCCAAATTGCTCTGGGCCAATGAAACACCGACGGCTAGAAATAAAAAGAGGGATAAAATATTTTTCATCCCCCTAACATATCGTTTAATTCCGAAAACGACAAAGATTTAACGATTTTCTTTCTCGGATTTTTCCTTTTTATTTTCTTTGTTCGTTGTAAAATAAGAAAACAAACTTTGCATCACTTCCTCGCGGGCTTCAAGCTCTCGTTGCAATTTGGCATTTTGTTCAGCCAACGCTTCGTTGTCTCTTTTCAAAGCTTCCAATTCTTCTGGTGTTTGCTTTTTATTTTCCATGATGGTAAAGATAATCAATTAATCTTTCTTTCGCTTCGCGATTTCATCTCTTATTTGACTGGCGCGTTCATAATCCTCTTCTGACAGCGCTTCCTGCAAAGCATTTTCCAATTCATTCAAGGACAATGTTTGCGGTTCATCGTCCTCTTCCAAATCCGGAAGGTTCCCGAAATGGCCCAAAGCTTTTTCATCTTGGTGGGTAATGGCGTTTTCTTTCAAGATAAAATCTTGGCAAAAAATGGGACAATCAAAACGGAGTGCAATGGCGACTGCATCGCTGGTGCGGGAATCAATTTCCACTTGTCTGCTGTCCATGATGGCTACCAGTTTGGCATGAAAAACGCCCTCCTTGAAATTGTAAATTTCTACCTCCAACACCTCAATGCCGAAGGAAGTGGCCATGGTTTTGATCAAATCATGCGTCAAAGGACGCAGCGGTTCAATGCGCTCCATGGCAATGGCAATGGCCTGCGCTTCTCCGCCACCAATAATGATGGGCAAACGCCAAATGCCTTCCATATCCATGAGCACCATCTGATAGGCCCCAGAGGTGGTTCCACTTGGGCTGATATCAGCTACATGCAATTGAACTCTCTTGGCCACGGATTACTTGTTTGCGTTGAACTGCTTGGCTGCGGCAATGATCTGCGGTAACACTTCAAAAGCATCACCTACTATTCCGTAATCCGCTGCTTTGAAGAAAGGAGCTTCTGCATCTTTATTAATCACAACAATCACTTTACTGCCATTGACACCCGCCAAATGCTGGATGGCACCGCTAATGCCCACCGCAATATACAAGTTAGGACGAATGGCGATGCCCGTCTGTCCTACGTGCTCATGATGAGGTCTCCAACCGATATCCGATACAGGACGAGAACATGCCGTTGCAGCGCCCAACTCTTTGGCCAATTCTTCGATGGGACTCCAATGCTCCGGTCCTTTCATTCCGCGACCTCCGCTCACCACAATATCCGCTTCTGGCAATGGAATACCTGCATCATCGTGATTCCCCTTTACTTCAATCAACTTCACTTGATCATTGCCTTCCGCAGTTTCAGAAGAAATAGCGCAAGTTCCCCCTACCTTCTTCACACCAAAGGAATTGGGAAGCACGGTCAAAACTACTTTGTTGTTTTTTGACACAACTTCGGCAATGGCCTTACCTGAAAACACGTTGCGTTTTACGACAACACCGCTACTAACATTGGCCATTTGGGTTGCCCCTGAAATCAAGGAGGCATTGCTGCGAATGGCGATGCGCGGCGCAATTTCCTTTCCAGCATTGTCATGGCTACAAACCAACAATTCAATGTTGTGCTGCTCCATTAAAGCTTGAATTTTATTGGTCATGGACTGGCTGTTGTGCTGTCCAGACACATTGATGGCATTGTTGATCCCTACTTCACCCAAACCAGCATCTCCTTGGATATCGCCAAAGATTACTGCTGTAACATCAGCCGCATTTCCATTGTGCATGGCCAAAGCGTATGATGCAGCTTCTAAACCGGCTTTTGTTGCCTTACCGTTGTGGTTTTCTACAAATACTAATGTTTTCATTACGTTCCGATATTAGATGACTTTGGCTTCTTCGTGTAACAATTGAATCAAACTAGCTGCTTGGTCAGCAGGGATCATTTTGCAACCACTTTTAGCTGGAGGCATTTCAAATTGCTGTACGGCAGTGGCCGCACTTGCACCGCAAGAAGGCACAACGGCCAACGGTTTGGTTCTTGCTGCCATGATGCCACGCATATTGGGTATGCGTTGTTCTGCCATTCCTTTGGCGGCTGAAACTACCATGGGCAATGCAGATTCAAATACTTCGACACCCGTCGCGATTTCTCTCTCAAGAATCACCTTGTTGTCTTTTAATTCCAATTTCGACGCACCAAAAACGTAGGGCAAACCCAACATCTCTGCCACCATTCCTGGCACTACGCCACCATTGTATTGGATGGTTTCTTTTCCGCACAAAATCAAATCAAAAGCATTGTCCTTGGCGTATTGCGCCAATTCTGTGGCAACGGCAAAAGCATCGCTTTCTGGCGCATCAATTCTCACTCCTTCATCTGCTCCGATGGCCAAGGCCTTGCGGATTATGGGCTCGTAATCGGCACCTCCTACAGAGGCGGCTACAACCGTTCCTCCGATGGTTTCTTTCAATTCAAGTGCTCTAACCAACGCATACCATTCATCATACGGGTTGATGATAAAGGTGACGCCATTTTCGTCGTAGGTGGTTGGATTTGAGAATGCGATTTTCGCAGTGGTATCAGGAACTTTGCTGATACAAACGAGGATCTTCATCAGTCTTTTATTTGTGGAGGCAAAGGTAGTCATGGAAAACAAAAAAGCCATCTAAACGATGGCTTTTTTCAATGATATTTTTGAAGATTATTCAGCAGCTGAATCATCTTTCTTTTTACGTGGAGCGCGTTTTGCTTTTGGCTTTTCTTCCGTAGCGCCTTCTGCACCTTCGGCTGAAGCCTCAACTGTTCCTTCATCCTCTTTCTTTTTAGCACCACCACGACGTGTACGCTTCTTAGCTGCAGCTTGATCCGCTTCTTTTCCGTAGATCTCATTGAAATCAACCAACTCAATCATCGCCATTTCAGCATTGTCTCCTTGACGGAATCCCAAACGGATGATACGTGTGTAACCTCCTGGACGGTCTGCGATTTTTGGAGAAATCTCACGGAACAATTCCGTAACCGCTTCTTTGTTTTTCAAGTAACTGAAAACAATACGGCGAGAGTGTGTGCTGTCTGTCTTTGATTTGGTCAACAATGGCTCAACATATTTTTTCAATGCTTTTGCCTTGGCCACAGTAGTATTGATACGCTTGTGCTCGATCAAAGAGTTAGCCATGTTCATTAACAAAGCTTCGCGGTGCTCTGCCTTTCTTCCTAAATGATTTACTGTTTTTCCGTGTCTCATTTCTTTACGCTATTTTGATCGATTAATCGCGATCCAATTTGTATTTTGATACGTTCATTCCGAACTGTAATCCTTTGTTTTCTACCAATTCTTCTAACTCGGTCAAAGATTTCTTACCAAAGTTTCTGAATTTCAACAAGTCGTTCTTATTGAAAGAAACCAAATCACCCAACGTGTCGATATCAGCAGCTTTCAAGCAATTCAAGGCACGTACGCTCAAATCCATGTCAACCAACTTGGTCTTCAACAATTGACGCATGTGCAAGCTGCTCTCATCAAACTCCTCTGACTCACGCTTGATTTCTGTCTCCAAAGTGATGCGCTCATCGCTGAACAACATAAAGTGGTGAATCAAAATCTTAGCAGCCTCTTGAAGGGCGTTTTTAGGTGTGATTGAACCATCACCTTGAATTTCAAGAATCAACTTCTCATAATCCGTCTTTTGCTCCACACGGAAGTTTTCAATGCTGAACTTCACGTTTCTCATGGGTGTAAAGATGCTGTCGATGAAAATGGTTCCAACAGGAGCACTGCTGGTCTTGTTTTCCTCAGCTGGACGATATCCACGACCCTTTTGAATCACCAAATCCATTTTGATTTTCACCTTTGGGTCCATGTTACAAACCACCAAATCGGGATTTAAAACTTGGAATGCCGTTGTGAAGTTACCAATTTCACCTGCTTTGAATTGCTCTTGACCACCAACAGTGATGGAGAACTTCTCATAGTCAGTACCATCAATTTGACACTTGAAACGTACCTGTTTCAAATTCAAAATGATTTCAGTGATATCTTCAACAACGCCTTTTATGGTTGAGAATTCGTGGTCAACACCTTCAATTTTGATGGAGGTGATGGCAAAGCCTTCCAAAGAGGAAAGCAAAATGCGGCGCAACGCGTTTCCGATGGTAATTCCGAATCCGGGTTCCAACGGACGGAATTCGAATGAACCAGTGAAATCATTGCTTTCAAGCATGATTACTTTGTCTGGTTTTACGAAATCAATAATGGCCATTATACAATATTTTAGTTTATAGATTACTTAGAATACAATTCGACGATCAACTGCTCTCTGATGTTCTCAGGGATTTGAACGCGCTCTGGATGCTTGATGTAAACACCTGCCTTGTCAGCATCGTTCCAATCCAACCAGTCAAATTTTTGACGGTTAGACAAAGACATCACGATGGATTGCAAAGACTTTGATTTCTCACGAACGGCGATGCGATCACCCGCACGCAACAAGTAAGAAGCGATGTTCACTACGTGACCATTTACAGTGATATGTCCATGACCAACCAATTGACGAGCGCCAGAGCGGGTTGGAGCAATTCCTAGACGGTAAACGACGTTGTCCAAACGAGACTCACACAAAGTCAACAAAATTTCACCCGTTACACCTGGACGAGCAGAGGCCTTTTTGTAAAGGTTCTCGAATTGCTTCTCCAAAATACCATAAGTATATTTTGCTTTTTGCTTTTCAGCCAACTGAATAGCGTATTCAGACTGCTTTGCACGACGCTTGTTAGGACCGTGCTGTCCGGGTGGGTAATTACGCTTTTCTAAACCTTTATCAGGGCCATAGATTGCCTCACGAAACTTACGTGCAATCTTTGTTTTGGGTCCAATATATCTTGCCATTTTCTTAGTTCAATTAATTAGATACGACGTGCTTTAGGAGGACGACATCCGTTGTGAGGTAGTGGAGTGGTATCCACGATTTCTGTCACCTCAATACCAACAGTGTGGATGGTACGGATAGCTGACTCACGGCCTGCTCCAGGTCCTTTTACAAAAACTTTCACTTTGCGAAGACCCAAGTCAAATGCTTCTTTACCGCATTGCTCTGCTGCCATTTGCGCAGCATAAGGAGTGTTTTTCTTTGATCCTCTGAAACCCATCTTACCAGCTGATGACCATGAAATCACCTGACCGCTGTTGTTGGTCAAGCTGATAATGATGTTGTTGAAAGTAGATTGCACGTGGCATTGTCCCACCGCTTCTACTACAACATTCTTCTTTTTCTTTTTTTCTACTTTAGCCATGATTCGTATCTATGGTGCTATTGATTATTTAACCGCTTTTTTCTTGTTCGCAACTGTCTTACGCTTACCCTTACGAGTACGAGAGTTGTTCTTGGTAGATTGACCACGCAATGGAAGACCCAAACGGTGACGGATACCACGGTAGCAACCGATGTCCATTAAACGCTTAATGTTCATTTGAACCTCTGAACGCAATGCGCCTTCAACTTTGATTTCCTCTGTGATGAAACCACGGATCTTTGACAAATCGTCGTCGTTCCATTCTGATACTTTCTTGTTGAAGTCGATTCCGCCTGCACTTAAAATGCGACGAGCTGTGCTACGACCAACACCGTAGATATAGGTCAAACCTATCTCTCCTCTTTTGTTACGTGGTAAATCGATACCTGCAATCCTTGCCATTTTCTGATATTAGTTATATCCCAATTGGGGTTTATCCTTGTCTTTGTTTGTACTTAGGGTTCTTCTTGTTGATTACATACAACTTCCCTTTGCGGCGAACAATCTTACATTCTGCCGAACGCTTCTTGATAGAGGCTCTTATTTTCATCTTTTCTAAGTTACTTATTTGTATCTAAAACTAATTCTTCCTTTTGTCAAATCGTAAGGGGACATTTCCACCTTTACTTTATCACCAGGTAAAATGCGGATGTAATGCATTCTCATTTTACCCGATATATGCGCAATAATCACATGCCCATTCTCCAACTCTACACGAAACATTGCATTGGACAAAGCCTCTACAATTACGCCATCTAGTTCGATCGATGATTGTTTCGCCATTTTTCTTTTTCTCGTAGGGCAAGCCCTTATTTATTGTTATTTAATACCAAATCTACTTCTTTAAAACTGGATAACACTTCAGCGTTGCTCTTTCTGACCACTACCGTATGCTCAAAATGAGCACTTGGTTTTCCGTCAGTGGTTTGAATGGTCCAACCATCTTTTAGTTGTCGGACATTTCTGGTACCGAGATTAATCATTGGCTCAATGGCCAATACCCATCCTTCTTGTAATACGGGGCCACTTCCCTTTCTCCCATAATTGGGAACTTCAGGTGCTTCATGCAAATTAATGCCGACTCCATGACCAACCAATTCTCTCACCACTCCAAAGCCATTGTTTTCAGCATGTGTTTGAACGGCGTTTCCGATATCACCTATCCGGTTACCCGCGACGGCTTTGGCAATCGCCAAGTCCAAACATTCTCTGGTTACCATCAGGAGCTTCTTTACTTCAGGTGAAATTTCTCCCACTGCGAAAGTAAATGCTGAATCTCCCCAGTAACCATCTTTCACCACGCCGATATCCACCGAAACAATATCGCCTTCCTTCAAAGGTTCCTTGTTGGGAATACCGTGAACAACTGCTGAGTTGACACTTGCGCAAATACTATTCGGAAAATCATTGTAACCTAGGAAGCCTGGATAAGCACCATGATCTTTGATAAAATCATGCACCAACTTATCCAACTCCGCAGTAGAAACTCCGGGGCGTATGTGCGACGCCAACATCGCTTGTGTTTTTCCAATAAGTAAAGAACTCACTCGGATGAGCTCAATCTCATCCTCGGTTTTTACAACCGGTTTCGCCCCCCTCGTCACTGTTTAAACAGTATATCCAGTGCTGACAGCAGCACCTCCTGTGTTGCGACCTCTCACTCTACCGGACTTCATCAATCCGTCATAGTGACGAGACAACAAGTGACTTTCAATCTGTTGTAACAAATCCAACATAACTCCCACTGTGATCAACAGAGATGTACCTCCGAAGAATTGGGCGAATTGTTGAGCCTTTGCCAAACCTAACATCATTAAAATAGAAGGTAGGATTGCAATAAGGCCGACAAATATACCACCAGGAAGGGTAATATTGGATAAAACTCTATCAATAAATTCAGCAGTATCCTTTCCTGGCTTCACACCAGGCACGAAATTACCGTTTCTTTTCAAATCATCTGCGATTTGAGTAGGATTGGTAACAATGGCCGTGTAGAAGAAAGTGAAAAGAATAATCATCGTGAACAACAAGAGATTGTATCCTATTCCGTCAATGCGCGTGAGGCTTGCCAATACAGCGCTATCACGGAAAGACTCTGTATTTTGCAAATACAATGGAATGAACATGATGGCTTGCGCGAAGATAATGGGCATTACTCCAGCAGAATTAACACGCAATGGAATAAATGACCTGGCCGCTTCACCTTGAGGCATTCCGCTTACTGATCCAGCACTCAGACGAGCCATTTGAACAGGAATACGGCGTACAGCTTGAATAATTCCGATGGTTGCTCCAATAATCACTACCAAAGTGGCCATTTCAATCAAAAAGAAGAAAGGCGTTTGAGCAGCAAATTCAGCAAATAAGCCACGAGGAATGTCTGAAATAATACCCGTCATGATAATCAATGACGTTCCATTTCCAATTCCTTTGTCAGTGATGCGCTCACCCAACCACATTACAAAAAGTGTACTACAAGTCAAAATGATCACGGCAGAAATCAACCACAAAGAACCCGCAGGGTGCGCATTTGTTGGCACATATTGCGCCACATATCCAGGTGCTTGAACCAAGCCGATGGCAATGGTCAACGTTCTGGTCCATTGGTTCAATTTTTTACGACCTGACTCGCCTTCTTTCTGCATCTTTTGGATAGAAGGCACTGCTAGCCCCAACAATTGGATGATGATGGAAGCTGAAATGTAAGGCATTACTCCAAGAGCAAAAATGGAAACACGAGAGAATGCACCTCCGGTGAATAATCCCAAGAATCCCAATAAACCACCTTGTGCACCTGCATCTAATTTTGCAGAATCCACACCTGGAAGAACGATAAAGGAACCAACACGGTAAATCAAGAGCAACAAAAGGGTGTATCCAATTTTGTGTCTCAACTCATCGTGGTTCCAAATATCTTTTATTTTTTGAATAAAGCCTTTCATATTGCTGATTAAAGAACAGTTACTACTCCACCGTTGTTTTCAATGGCCGCCTTTGCTGTAGCAGAGAAACCATGTGCAGAAACATTCATTTTACCTTTCAACTCACCACGACCAAGGATTTTAACCAAGTCGTTTTTAGAACAGATACCATTTTGAACCATGATATCATGAGTGATTTCGGTAAGGTTGAATTTCTCAGCCAACAATGACAAAGTATCTAGGTTAATTCCTTTGTATTCTACGCGATTAAAGTTACGGAAACCGTACTTTGGTAAACGACGTTGCAAAGGCATTTGACCACCTTCAAAACCAATTTTGCGCTTAGCACCAGAACGAGATCCAGCACCTTTGTGTCCACGAGTTGATGTTCCACCATGACCAGAACCTTCACCACGACCAATGCGCTTTCTATTTTTTACTGAACCTTCTGCAGGTTTAAGGGTATTTAATTTCATCGTAATGCGAATAAATATTATTTGTATTCAACTTTCAAAAGGTGGCTCACCGCACGGATCATACCTTCAATATTGGGAGACAAGTCCTTCTCTACTGAAACGTTCAACTTTTTAATGCCCAACGCTTTGATGGTTTCTTTTTGGCGCTTTGGATAATCAATCGCGCTTCTTACTTGAGTTATAACAACTTTAGCCATTTCTTTAAATATTAACCGTTGAACACTTTATCCAATGTAATTCCACGCATGCGGGCAATCTCTCTTGGATCACGAAGACCCGCAAGTGCATTCAATGTTGCCTTCACCACGTTGTGTGGGTTAGATGAACCTTTGGATTTAGCCAAAACGTCTGTCACACCAGCAGACTCCAACACCGCACGCATCGCACCACCGGCGATAACACCAGTACCATGAGAAGCAGGCTTGATGAAAACACGCGCTCCACCAAATTTTCCAGAGTTTTCGTGTGGTATTGTTCCATGATTGATAGGCACCTTGACCAAGTTTTTCTTTGCATCTTCGATGGCCTTGGTCACCGCTTCCGCTACTTCTTTCGACTTACCCAAGCCATGGCCTACTACACCATTCTCATTCCCAACCACAACAATGGCTGCAAATCCGAAGGTACGACCTCCCTTGGTTACTTTGGTTACACGGTTTACCGCAACCAACTTGTCTTTCAATTCTGTTTCGCTAGAGCGAACATTTTTTACCTCTGCCATTTTTATCAGAATTTAAGCCCTGCTTCACGAGCAGCCTCGGCCAATGATTTAACTCTTCCGTGATACAAATATCCTCCACGATCAAATACCACTGATTGGATACCTGCTGCCATAGCGCGCTCAGCAATTGCCTTACCTACTACTTTGGCCTGATCAATCTTGGGCATGCTCTGAGACTCCTTGATGTAAGCAGATCCTGCTGACACCAATGTCTTTCCCTGATTATCGTCGATGATTTGCGCATAAATCTGCTTGTTGCTGCGGAATACAGACAAGCGAGGTCTTTCAGCTGTACCTTTAACGGTAGAGCGAACACGTGCGCGAATTTTAGCTCTTCTTGCTTCTTTTGTGAATGCCATAATCTTTTATTATTTAGCTGCTGATTTACCCGCTTTCTTGCGTACAAATTCACCAACGTAACGAACACCTTTTCCTTTGTATGGTTCTGGAGCGCGCAATGAACGAATCTTTGCTGCTACCTGTCCAATCAATTGCTTGTCATAAGACTCTAAAGTGATGGATGGGTTTTCTCCTTTTTCTGCCTTAGCAGTAACTGTAATTTCTGATGGTAATTCAAAAACAATCGGATGGCTAAATCCAAGGGTCATCTCCAATTGTTGACCTGTGGTCTTGGCGCGATAACCGACACCGATCATCTCTAAGTTCTTTTTCCAGCCTGTGCTTACACCTACAATCATGTTATTGATCAAAGCGCGATACAACCCGTGTTTTGAACGTGAATCTTTGTGGTCATTGGCGCGAGTCAACACGATTTGTCCTTCTGCAATTTCCACACTCACTGCTCCAGTGATTTCCTGAGAAAGCTCTCCTTTTGGACCTTTCACGGTAACTATTCCATTGCTCATGGATACGTTAACGCCTGCAGGAATGGTGATGGGTAATTTTCCTATTCTTGACATGATCTTTTGGTATTAATAAACGTAACACAATACTTCACCACCAACATTCTCCTTGCGAGCAGACTTGTCTGTCATTACTCCTTTTGGAGTAGACATCACTGCGATACCCAAGCCATTCAACACGCGAGGCAATTCATCTACTCCTACATATTTGCGCAATCCAGGTGAGGAAATACGGTCAATTTTAGAAATGGCTGGTTGCTTGCTCTTGGCATTGTACTTTAAGGCAATTTTAATTACCCCGGGTACACCCTCTTCAAATTTGTAATTCAAAATATACCCAGACTCATGAAGTATGCGGGTAATCTCCTTCTTCAAGTTTGAAGCTGGAATCTCCACCACTTTATGACGTGCCATCTGCGCGTTGCGGATGCGGGTCAAGTAATCTGCTATTGGATCAGTATTCATTTTCTTAGTCCTTCTTAATTATATTACCAACTTGCTTTCTTCACTCCAGGAATTCTACCTTCTAAGGCTAATTCACGGAATTGGTTACGACAGATACCGAATTGGCGCATGTATCCACGAGGGCGTCCAGTCAATTGACAACGATTGTGTACGCGAACCTTGCTGCTGTTCTTGGGTAGCTTTTGCAAAGCATCCCAATCTCCTGCTTCTTTCAAAGCTTCACGCTTTGCAGCGTATTTTTCAACAAGTGCAATTCTCTTGCGCTCGCGGGCTTTCATTGATTCTTTAGCCATTGTACTTCTTTATATCTCGTTTATTATTATTTCTGTAATGGGAAACCGAATCCTTCCAATAAAGCTTTGGCCTCTTCATTTGTTTTGGCAGTTGTCACCAAGGTGATGTCCATACCATTGATCATTTTCACTTTATCCAAATCAATTTCTGGGAAAATGATTTGCTCTTTTACCCCAAAGGTAAAGTTGCCATGTCCATCAAAACCTGTGTTCTTCACGCCACGGAAGTCACGTGTACGAGGCAAAGAAACGGCGATCAAACGATCCAAGAATTCATACATCTTGTCACCTCTCAACGTTACTTTGGCGCCGATAGGAACTCCCTTTCTCAATTTGAAGTTCGAGATATCTTTTGTTGAAACAGTGGCCACAGCCTTCTGTCCAGCAATCATGGTCATCTCCTCTACTGCAGAGTCTACCAATTTCTTATCTGCTGTCGCCTTTCCGATACCTTGATTCAAACAAATCTTGGTAATCTTTGGAACTTGCATCGACGATTTGTATTCAAAACGCGTCTTTAACGCTGGAATGATTTCGTCGTTGTACTTACTGCGTAATCTTGGTGTGTAGCTCATTTGATTGCCTCCCCTGACTTTTTGGAATAACGTTCTAACTTTCCGTTTTCATTTCTGCGACGGCCTACTCTTGTGGCGTTGCCTTTGGCATCCAACAACATTACGTTGCTGATGTTAATTCCGGCTTCCTTCTTCTCGATTCCACCTTGTGGATTTTGAGCAGAAGGCTTCTTGTGACGGGTTACCAAATTAACACCCTCAACAATCACCGTGTCCTTTTCGCGATTAACTTCGATAACACGCCCTTGCTTGCCTTTGTTATCACCGGCAGTAACCACTACCATATCGCCTTTCTTTATTTTCAAACGTTTAAACATCGTACTTAAGTTTTAGAGCACCTCTGGCGCTAATGAAACGATTTTCATGTAATCCTTTTCGCGCAATTCACGAGCAACAGGACCAAATATACGGGTTCCGCGCATCTCACCGTTGTTGTTCAACAACACAACTGCGTTGTCATCAAAACGGATGTAACTACCGTCGGGTCTTCTCACCTCTTTTTTGGTTCTTACTATTACCGCTTTGGTAACAGCACCCTTCTTAACGTTTCCAGAAGGAAGAGCATCTTTAACCGTTACTACGATTTGATCTCCCAATGACGCGTATCTGCGGCGCGTACCGCCCAAAACACGGATCACCAATACTTCGCGTGCTCCACTGTTGTCTGCCACTCTTAGGCGTGATTCATTTTGTACCATGACTCAATCTCCTTATTTCGTTATTTCGCCTTTTCGATGATTTCCACCATTCTCCAGCGCTTCAATTTGCTCAATGGGCGTGTTTCCATGATCTTTACAGTATCACCGATACCACACTCTTGCTTCTCATCATGCGCCATGAATCGTTTTGTGTGTTTCACAAACTTTCCATATTTCGGGTGACGAATTTTTGTCTCTACCGAAACAACAATGCTCTTTTCCATTTTGTTGCTGGTAACGATCCCGACACGTTCTTTACGAAGATTTCTTTCCATCACGGCTTATTATTTATTCTTCAATTCGGTTAATACTGTTTTCATACGAGCAATCTCACGACGCTTATTGCGGATGGTCATTGGATTCTCTGTCCCCGCAATTTGGTGACCAAATTTCATTTTGGCCAATGCGGTCTCGCTTTCACTGATTTGAGCCAACAAATCAGTTTCAGACATGTTTCTATAGTCGGCGGCTTTCATAACTTCTATTATTCAGTATAATCGGGTCTAACGATGAATTTTGTTTTGCAAGGCAACTTTTGAGCAGCCAAACGCAACGCTTCTTGTGCAGTAGCCAATGGAACTCCTTCTGCTTCAAACAAAATTCTTCCTGGCTTGATTACTGCTACCCAATGGTCGGGAGCTCCTTTACCTTTACCCATACGAACCTCAGCAGGCTTAGCAGTGATAGGCTTGTCTGGGAATATTCTAATCCACACTTTACCTTCACGTTTCATGAAACGTGTTAACGCCACACGAGCCGCCTCCAATTGTCTGGAAGTGATAAACCCTTCATCCAAGGTTTTGATCGCAAAGCTTCCGAAAGCCAGCTGAGATCCTCTGTAAGCAATCCCTTTGATCTTACCTTTCTGCTGTTTTCTGTATTTGGTTCTTTTTGGTTGTAACATCTCTCAATTCTTTTAGCGAGTTCTTATTTAATTAACGGCTCTTGCGATCTCCTCTTCTATCACGGCTGTCGCGGTTTTCACGGCGATCATTTCCGCCATGTTGTGAACCTCCACGCTTGTTGCCACTATTTCCTCCTTGTTGAGGGGCGCCAAAGTTAGGTGATAAATCTCTTTTTCCGTACACCTCACCGCGACAAATCCAAACTTTTACACCAATTCGTCCGTAACTGGTATGAGCCTCAGCATGATGGTAATCGATATCAGCACGCAATGTATGCAATGGGGTACGACCCTCTTTGTATGACTCAGAGCGTGCGATCTCTGCTCCGTTTACACGACCGGCAATGGTAACCTTGATTCCTTCTGCACCCATTCTCATGGCTGATGCAATGGACATTTTAGTTGCACGACGGTAAGAGATACGACCTTCAATCTGACGGCAGATACCATCTGCAACCAAACGCGCATCTAACTCAGGACGTTTGATTTCAAAGATGTTGATTTGAACATCCTTACCTGTCAATTTCTTCAACTCCTCTTTCAACTTATCCACCTCTGTACCCGCCTTCCCGATGATTACACCTGGACGAGCCGTGTTGATGGTTACCGTTACCAACTTTAAAGTTCTCTCGATAACGATTTTAGATACTGAAGCCTTCTTTAAACGGGCCATTAAATACTTACGGATCTTATCGTCTTCTACGATACGGTCAGCGTAATTTTTACCACCAAACCAATTGCTGTCCCATCCTTTGATGAAACCTAAACGATTACCTATTGGGTTACACTTTTGTCCCATGCTTACTGCTTATTTTTTATCTAAAATGATCGTTACGTGATTACTGCGCTTGCGAATTTTGTGAGCACGACCTTGAGGCGCAGCGCTGATGCGCTTCAATGTGTGAGATACATCTACTTTGATTTCTTTTACAACAACCTCAGAAGTAGTGATGTCCTGACCTTCGTTCTTGGCCTGCCAGTTGGCGATAGCCGATCTCAACAATTTTTCCAATGGAGTTGCAGTATTACGGCGAGTGAACTTCAAAATATTCAAAGCTGCAATCACTTCTTTACCACGGATGGTATCCGCCACCAAACGCATTTTACGAGGTGAAGTTGGAAAACTATTCAACTTGGCGAACGCTAAACTCTTGCGTTCCTCTTTTAGCCTATCGGCCATTTCTCTTTTACGAGCTCCCATGACTTATTATTTATCGTTGGTGCGTATTATTATTTCTTGTTACCGGCGTGTCCGCGGAAGTTACGTGTGGGAGAAAATTCACCCAACTTATGACCTACCATGTTCTCGGTAACATAAACAGGAATAAATGTTTTTCCGTTGTGCACACCGATGGTCAATCCAACCATGTCTGGAGAGATTGTGCTGGCGCGACTCCATGTCTTGATGACATTTTTCTTGCCGCTTGCTTGTGCATCCTCTACTCTCTTATTGAGCTTGTAGTGGATAAAAGGTGGTTTCTTTAATGACCTAGCCATTGCTTATATTACTTCTTTCTACGTTCGATAATCAATTTATTAGATGCCTTCTTAGGCGCGCGGGTTTTGTAACCCTTAGATGGTGTACCCTTGCGAGAACGTGGCAAACCTCCAGACTGACGTCCTTCACCACCACCCATTGGGTGATCCACTGGATTCATAGCCACACCACGTACACGTGGACGACGTCCTAACCAACGGCTGCGACCAGCTTTACCAGAACGAACCAAATTGTGTTCTGAATTGGATACTGCACCCACAGTTGCCAAACACTTGGCCAAAACTTTTCTAGTTTCACCAGATGGCAATGTAATAACCGCATACTCTCCATCTCTTGCAGACAACTGCGCATAGCTACCCGCGCTGCGCGCCATTGATCCACCTTTACCGGGCTTCAACTCGATGTTGTGGATCACAGTTCCTAGAGGAAGATCACGCAAAGGTGAAGTGTTTCCTACTTCTGGAGCAACTTTGTCACCAGAAACGATTACGGTACCTACAGTCAAGCCTTGTGGAGCCAAAATATAACGCTTCTCTCCGTCAGCATACTCTACCAAAGCGATACGCGCTGAACGATTTGGATCATACTCAATGGTCATAACCGTTGCATTGATACCATGCTTGTCACGCTTGAAATCGATTAAACGATAATTTCTTTTGTGACCACCACCGATCATTCTCATGGTGCGCTTACCTTGGTTGTTACGGCCACCCGATTTTTTCATCGGTACCACCAAAGGCTTGTATGGTTTATCCGCAGTGATGTCTTCAAAAGTAGCAGCTACTTTGAAACGAGTTCCTGCTGTGATTGGATTTAATTTTTTAATTCCCATTACTCTTCAATATTAGATGTTGGAATAAAAGTCAATTGTTTCGCCTGGAGCTAACTTGATCAAGGCCTTCTTGTAAGAAGCCGATCTTCCTGTTAAGATTCCAGCCTTGGTGTATCTGCTTTTGGCCTTACCATCATAACGTAGTGTATTTACTTTCACTACATTCACTCCATAAGCAGACTCTACAGCCTTTTTAATTTCAATCTTGTTGGCATTGACATCTACGATGAAGCCAAACTTACCTTGCTTCTCTTGAATGGAGGTCATTTTCTCCGTGATCAGTGGGCGAATTAGAACTGGATTCATCTGTTTACTTTTTTAAGATTTCTGTCAATACTTCGTGTGCATTGCCAACGAAAATTACTTGGTGGCAATTCATGATATCATAGGTGTTCACCAAATTAGCCATTTGCACCTGTGTTCCTTGAACATTGCGAGAGCTCAAATACAAGTTGTTATCCTTTTCTCCCATTAGGATCAAAGTTTTCTTGTCTGAAACATTCATGTTTTTCAACACCTGAATGAAGGACTGTGTCTTTGGCTGAGCCATAGTTAACGCATCCAAAACAACGATTCCATTCTCTTTTGCTTTATAAGACAAAGCAGAAGCACGGGCCAAACGTTGAGTGCTCTTATTTACTTTGATATCGTAATTACGAGGCTGAGGACCAAAAATGCTACCTCCTTGACGGAACAAAGGATTCTTGATGCTACCCTTACGAGCTCCACCAGTACCTTTTTGTTTGTGCAATTTGCGGGTAGATCCGTGGATTTCACCTCTGTGCTTGGTTTTGTGGGTACCTGAGCGCTGAGCTGCCAAGTAACGCTTCACATCCAAATAAATCGCATGATCGTTAGGCTCGATAGCAAAGATTGCATCATCGAGGTTCACTTTCTTGCCGGTCTTTTGACCTTCTGTATTTAATACTTCGATCTGCATATTACTTCACGATATAAACGGTTGAACCATTGAAGCCTGGTACAGCTCCTTTTACTAAAATCAAGTTTTGATCTGCCAAAACTTTCACGACTTCCAAGTTCTGGATAGTACAACGAGCACCACCATCACGACCCGCCATGCGCATACCTTTGAATACACGGCTTGGATCAGAAGACGCTCCCAAGGAACCTGGTGCACGCAAACGATTGTGCTGACCATGCGTAGCTTCACCTACCCCTGAGAAACCGTGTCTTTTAACAACGCCTTGGAAACCTTTACCTTTTGTAGTACCTACTACATCGACATTTTCTCCCTCAGCAAAAACACTTTCTAAAGTGATGGTGTCACCCATTTTTACTTCTTGATCAAAGCCATCAAATTCAGCAACGAAACGCTTTGGCGTAACGCCAGCCTTTTTGAAATGACCTTGCATGGGCTTACTGGTGTTCTTTTCCTTCTTATCTCCGAAGGCAATTTGAACAGCAGTGTAGCCATCCTTTTCTTGTGTCTTGATTTGAGTCACTACACATGGACCAGCCTCTATCACCGTGCATGGAATATTCTTTCCAGCGGCACTGTAGATGCTAGTCATCCCTACTTTTTTACCAATTATACCTGGCATGTGTTTATAGTTTATTGATTAATTACACTTTGATTTCTACCTCTACTCCACTTGGCAACTCTAACTTCATCAAGGCATCAACTGTCTTGGAAGATGAGCTGTAGATGTCCAACAGACGCTTATAGCTATCCAATTGGAACTGCTCACGTGCCTTCTTGTTCACGTGTGGTGAACGCAACACGGTGTAGATTCTTTTGTGGGTTGGCAATGGAATAGGTCCATTGACTACCGCACCGGTGCTCTTTACCGTCTTTACGATTTTCTCAGCTGACTTGTCAACCAAGTTGTGATCGTAAGACTTCAATTTAATGCGAATTTTTTGCGCCATTTGATTCTTTATATCGATATTTTATCAGTTCTTTCCTTTTACTTTAGCGATAACTGCCTCAGCGATGTTGTTGGGTGCTGGAGCGTAATTGCTGAACTCCATGGTTGAAGAAGCACGTCCTGAAGTGATGGTACGTAAATCTGTCACGTAACCGAACATTTCACTCAACGGTACTTTAGCGTTGATAACGGTTGCACCATTACGCTCATTGGTACCTTCGATCAAACCACGACGCTTGTTCAAGTCACCAATCACATCCCCCATGTTCTCTGCTGGAGTCACCACTTCATGCTTCATGATAGGCTCCATGATGATCGGACGACACTTTGGTGCTGCCTCACGGAAAGCCATCTTGGCACACAACTCAAATGACAAAGCATCCGAGTCAACCGCGTGGAATGATCCATCATTCAACTCTACTTTCAATGAATCGATCGGATAACCAGCCAAGATACCATTGTTCATCGCCTCTTTGAAACCTTTCTCAATGGATGGGATGAATTCACGAGGAATGTTACCACCTTTGATATTGTTTACGAAAACCAAACCTGTTTTCTCTGGATCATCATTTGGACCTAAAGTGAAAACGATATCGGCGAACTTACCACGACCACCCGTTTGCTTCTTGTAAATCTCACGGTGATCTGTAGAAGAAGTCAACGCCTCTTTATACGATACCTGCGGTGCACCTTGATTACATTCTACTTTGAATTCACGCTTCAAACGGTCAACGATGATTTCCAAGTGCAACTCACCCATACCTGAGATGATGGTTTGACCTGAATCCTCGTCAGTTTTTACACGGAATGTAGGATCCTCTTCAGCCAATTTGGCCAAAGCCATTCCCAATTTATCGCTATCTGCTTGGGTCTTTGGCTCCACGGCCAATCCAATAACTGGATCTGGGAAAACCATAGACTCAAGAATGATTGGGTTCTTCTCATCACACAAGGTATCACCTGTTTTGATGTCTTTGAAACCAACCACTGCACCAATGTCTCCAGCGCCCAAATATTCAATTGGGTTTTGCTTGTTCGCGTGCATTTGGAAGATACGTGAAATACGCTCCTTGTTACCGCTTCTTGTGTTCAATACATAAGAACCAGCATCCAACTTACCAGAATAAGCACGTGTGAAAGCCAAACGACCTACAAATGGGTCAGTAGCAATCTTGAACGCTAAACCAGCAAATGGCTCACTGAAGCTTGGTTGACGAGAAATCTCCTCGCCAGTATCAGGGTGAGTACCCTTGATACTCTCTTTGTCCATTGGTGATGGCATCAATTCCATTACCAAGTCCAACATGGTTTGAACTCCTTTGTTCTTGAAAGAAGAACCACAAACCATTGGAACAATTGTTTGATTCAAACAAGCTTGACGCAAAGCATCCAAAATCTCACGCTCAGTGATTGAGCTTGGATCGTCGAAGAACTTCATCATCAAGTTGTCATCGAATTCAGAAACTGCTTCCAACAACTTCTCACGATACATCATGGCTTCATCCATCATATCAGCTGGAATATCCACAACTTCGTAAGTCATCCCTTTATCGTGCTCGTTCCAAATCATTCCACGGAAGTTGATCAAATCAACTACCCCTTTGAAATCATCTTCAGCACCGATGGGCAATTGCAATGGCACAGCATTGCTACCCAACATATCTTTAACTTGCTTAACAACCTTCAAGAAATCAGCACCCTGACGGTCCATTTTGTTCACAAAACCGATACGTGCTACGTTGTAATTGTTGGCCAAGCGCCAATTGGTCTCAGATTGTGGTTCAACACCATCAACCGCTGAGAACAAAAACACCAAACCATCCAATACACGCAATGAACGGTTTACCTCTACGGTAAAGTCAACGTGACCAGGAGTGTCGATGATATTGATGTGGTACTTATCACCACGGTAGTTCCAGAATACGGTTGTAGCAGCAGAGGTAATTGTGATTCCTCTCTCTTGCTCTTGAACCATCCAGTCCATTGTGGCAGCACCATCATGTACTTCACCTATCTTGTGATTAACCCCTGAGTAATAAAGGATACGCTCAGTGGTAGTGGTTTTTCCAGCATCGATGTGAGCTGCAATACCAATATTTCTTGTGAATTTAAGGTCGCGTGACATTTTTCTTTCTCTCTAAAAATTAAAAACGGAAATGTGAGAAGGCCTTGTTGGCTTCAGCCATACGGTGAACATCTTCTCTCTTTTTGTAAGCAGCACCTTCATTCTTGGCAGCAGCGATGATCTCACCGGCCAATTTTTCAGACATGCTCTTCTCGTTACGCTTACGAGCGTATCCAATCAACCATTTCATGGCCATTGAACTCTTGCGCTCCTCACGGATAGGAGAAGGAATTTGGAAAGTAGCACCACCTACACGACGGCTACGTACCTCAACGGCTGGGGTTACGTTTTCCAAGGCGCGACGCCATACTTCCAAACCTTCTTCTTGTGTCTTTGCAGCCACTTTCTCGATTGCATCGTAGAAAATGGTGAAAGCAACATTCTTCTTACCTTGCAACATGATGTTGTTGACGAACTTGGTTACAACGGTATCATTGAACCTTGGATCGGGTAATACTACGATTTTTTTCGCTTTTCTTCTTCTCATGACTTAAGCTTATTTCTTTTTACCTGCAGCTGCTGGAGCTTGACCTGGTTTTGGACGTTTTGTACCATATTTTGAACGGCGCTGACCACGACCATTTACGCCGGCTGTATCCAACGCTCCGCGAACGATGTGATAACGTACACCTGGAAGATCCTTTACACGACCTCCACGAACCAACACGATGCTGTGTTCTTGCAAGTTGTGCCCTTCTCCACCGATGTAGGCGATAATTTCAAATCCATTGGTCAAACGCACTTTGGCCACCTTTCTCAAAGCCGAATTTGGCTTCTTAGGGGTTGTTGTATAAACCTTGGTGCATACTCCACGACGCTGTGGGCATGACGTTAACGCAGCACTCTTACTGCGATACGTTTTGGGCTCTCGGCCCTTTCTAATCAATTGTTGAACTGTTGGCATGTTCGTTCTAAGTTCCTTTGTTTCACTGATTTCTAACGTAGTCACTCTACGCGAAATTCGGGTTGCAAATGTACATCTTTATTTCATTCTCACAAGACCTCTTGTTGATTATTTTTTCAATTTGATAAATTTTGTTTGTAAACCATTCATTTTCAACAAAATAAAAATGAGTCAAAAAAGCTTTTTTTTCAACATTTTCACTGCTTTTTTTGTGTTTAACCTTTTTTTAATCTTAAAATTATCCACCACGCATTCTTGAAAAACCAAGATGGTATTTTTTTGAGGGTGCGTGAATAATGTCGTGACATTTTGCTCATTTTTGCAGACAATGAATGCAAGAAGAACGGACATTATCCAATTTCTTATCGGAGCCTTAATTGTTTTGGTCACCGGTTACATCCTTCAGTTCTCTTTTTTTAAGTGGGATTTAACCGAAGAAAAACGACACACACTAACAGAGGCCACCAAAGACATGCTCATCAACCTTGAAGACAAGGTTTTTGTGAGGTGCTATCTCCACGGAGAATTCCCTGCTAACTTCAAAAGATTGGAAAATAGTATTCGGGAGAAATTGGAAGAGTTCAAAGATTACAGCGATGGAAAGGTACAATTTGAGTTCATTGACCCTTACGCCAATACAGATAAGAAAAGAATTGCGGATCAGGAAAAAGCCTTGGACGAAAAAGGAATAAAGTTTACGCGATTATCCTTAAAACAAGGCGGAGCGCAGCAATTTAAGTTGATCTGGCCTGGTTGTATCATTGAATACCGCGGCAAAGAGACACCAGTACAACTTTTCAAAAGTGAATCCCCCACTTTCACGGATGAAATGATCAATGCTTCCGTCAACAATTTAGAATATGAATTAGCGAGTCGATTGCGAATGGCCATTCGTCCCGAAAAACCCGCTGTTGCCATTCTAGAAGGTCATAAAGAACTAGCACCAATTCAAATGGCTGATTTCCTTACCGCTGTTGAGGAGAATTACAATTTAGCCTTTGTAAAAATCGATGAAAAAATCAACGCCTTTTCGGATAAAGTAGATGGATTTGAAGGACGTAAAAATCGCTTTCAAACCCTTGTCATTGCAAAGCCTGACAGTGTTCTCAGTGAAAAAGATCGTGTGATCATTGATCAGTTCATCATGAATGGCGGAAAGGTCTTATGGCTTGTTGATCCTGTTAGAACGGATCTTGATAGTTTACGCACTCGTCAGGAAACCATGGCGATTTCCAATGAAAATGGTGTTTACGAACAACTGTTTGAATATGGAGTGCGTCTGAACCGGAATATTGTCATCGATTATCAATGTGCTCCAATCGCATTTGACGCCGGTCCCAATGGTAATCAGCGTGATGTTCAGATGTTTAATTGGTATTACGCACCGCTCATGTTTACCCAAGGACAAACTCATCCTATTGTTTCACATCTGGATCCCATCAAATTGGAATTTGCCTCTAGTTTGGATTCTGTGAATGCGGGAAAAGGTATCAAGAAAACGGTTTTGCTGAAGAGTTCACCTTTGAGCAAGGCATGGAATACTCCAGTGCGCATCAACACCTCGATCGTAAGCCTTGAGCAAAACTATTTTGAGGCCAATAAAAACGCCGGAATGCCCATGGCGATGCTCTTGGAAGGTAATTTTCATTCCGCCTACTATGATCAACTCCCAAGTAATATCAGGCAAGATAAAAGCATTGGCTTTAAAGACAACAGCGAAAAAACAGCCATCATTGTCGTAGGAGATGGCGATATCATTAGAAACGGATTGATGCCAGCGCAAAGTGGATACACTCCCCTACCCCTTGGATATGACCGTTATGCGAAAGCTGTATTATATGACAACAAGGAGTTTCTATTGAATTGTATCAATTATTTGATGGATGATCAAGCTTTGATCAGTGTTCGATCCAGAACCATCAAGTTACGAAAACTAGATGCCAAGAAAATAGCTCACCAAAAGACAAGCATTCAAATGGCCAATACAGCCTTGCCTTTGATTTTTGCGATGGTATTGGGCGTTGGTCAATTTTTGTGGAGAAAAAGAAAGTGGGGAAAATGAAAAACAAAAAGAACATAGTATCCATCATCATTCTGATCACCTTGATGGGTGTTGCTTTTTATTACTACAATAAAAATCAAAACAGCAGTATTGCTGAAAATCCGTTCACTCAATTTGCCATAACGGACACGAGCGCTGTGACCAAGATTTTCATAGCTGACAATCAAGGGAATACTGCTCTGTTAGAACGTCCTCAAGAAGGTCGTTTATGGACATTGAACAAGAAATACAAGGCCCGAGAGGATGCCATTAAAAATTTGCTTCAGGTTGTCAACAGAATTAAAGTACGGGGGAATGTTTCGTCCAAATCCCGTGACAATATGATGAAGGTATTGGCTTCCTCAGCAAAAAAAGTTGAGTTATATGTCAACGGTGAAAATGAGCCATCGAAAGTTTATTACATCGGTCCTAACACACAAGATCACACTGGAACGATTATGTTGTTGGAGTTGCCTGAGGATGGTAAATCACCTGAGCCTTATATCTGTCACATGGAAGGATTCACCGGTTTTTTAAATCCACGTTTTTTTGCAGAAGAAATGGAATGGCGTTACACGGGGATTTTTGACCACCCCAAACTAGACATTGCAAAAATAGAAGTTCAACATAGTATTCCCGACTACTCTTTTGATGTCACCTACAACGGGGGTAATCAAATTGCATTATTGCACAACAACAAAAGAGTCGAGAAATTTGATTCTGTCAGTGTAAAAGACTTTTTGCTCAGCTTTAAAAAAGTTCACATAGAATCATACAGAACCTTTCTTAAACCCGCTGTAGAAGATTCAATCCGTAAAATGCCCCCTGTAGTTAGAATCAATGTATTCAATACAAAAGGTAAAAAAGAGACCGTTTCACTTTTTTTGAAAAGAGGAAAAGACGGCGGTGTTGATGCAAATGGTAACCCAACACCATGGGATGCTGAATACTTCTGGGCGATGAACGACAAAGGAGAAATAGGTCTAGCACAGCGGTATGTCTTTGACCCCATCACAGTGCCATTACAATCTTTCCTGAAATAAATCGAGAGGTATGTTGTTATGCGCCCCACTGATGCATGATGATGGAGGCGGCAATGGCGGCATTGAGTGACTCAGCGTTTCCAGCCTGCTCTATGTTCACATAATGATTGATATTTTCCCGAACGGCATCACTTAAACCATGTGATTCACTCCCTATTACCAACACTGCGTTAGCGCCTGGAATTGTACTATTCAACAATTTCTCACCTTTCAAATCTGCCCCTACAATGGACCGCTGATTCGACCTTGCATTGCGAATAAAACTTCCATCTTTGTCCAAATGAACATTTACATGAAACAAACTGCCCATTGTAGATTGCACTACTTTGGGGTTGTATAATTCTACACATTGAGGAGCCAAGACGATGTTGTTCCATCCAAATGCATCTGCGCTACGAATGATGGTTCCTAAATTTCCGGGATCCTTTATTCCATCCAAATACAAGACCTTACTGTTCTGTGGAATGGGGTTAAAATTCAATTGATGAACAACGGCCAAGCAAGGGGAAGGATTGGAGAGGCATGTCAACTGTTCCATTTCATGCTCAGCTATCAACTCCATCTTCCACTCTCGAGGCAATGCAGTATTTGTCACGAATATAGAATCAAATATGACGCCCGCATTCATCGCTTCTGCAATGAGCTTTTCACCTTCAATGATGAACAATCCTTTTTCCTTTCGAAATTTAGATTGATGAAGTGATTTGATATTTTTAATTTGCGCTTTTGAAATGGGCATGATAAAGAAAAGACTTTGTACCTTCGGCAAAGGTAAATTTAGTGGTGTTGAAACTGCATAAAAAAAACTTTTTTCTTCTGTCCGTGTTGATGTTCTTCATCAGCTCCTGCACCATTTTCAATAAAATCCCGGAAGGAAAGAGTTACTTCAAAGAGCATAATGTTGTCATCCATGACGCGCCCATATTGGATTTCAATAAAGACGAATTATTGGGATTGACCAAAATTAGCCCGAACAGAAAGCTTGTGTTTTTTCGTCTCAATATGAGAATACACACTTGGTTTGTCCCCAATAAACCGCTGGAAAGAAGCTTGAAAAGGGCAGAGGAGCGATGTATTGTCAAAAATGCCAAAAGACAAGAAAAAGGAAAATCCCCTACAACATGCAATAGTTTTTGGGGTTGGTTGGCCTATACTGTAGGGGAGCCCCCTGTTTTATTGGACTCATCAAAAGTTGAAAAATCTGCGCGAATCATAGAAACACATTTGAAGAAGCAAGGCTACTTTCAAGTAAAAGTGCGACCTATCTACACAGCAGGGCTCTATAAACGCTGGATGCAGTGGGATAAGAATGCCTATTACGTAACCTATCATGTTTATCCGGGTTCAGCTACTAAAATAGACAAGGTATCCTTAAAGATAGAAGACGAGGCAATGGCCAAATACTCTGCCGACATTAATGAGGTCATCAAAAGATCAACCCAAGAAAATTTTAATGTGAATATCCTAGATGATTCACGGGACAAAATAGCCCAATACCTCAATAATAAAGGATACTTTGACTTCACCAAGGACTACATTATTATCAAAGCCGATAGCTTGAATAAAAAAAATAAAGTTGATTTAACATACAACTTAAAAAAAGCGAATCAAATCATCAACGAAGAGACGCAATCAGTTAATCACAAGCAATATAAGATTGATCGAATCTACATTCACACAGACTACGATCCGCTTACACTTCATGAAAACAGAGATGACACCATCCTTTTTGATGGTTTAAAGATTCATTACCACAATAAAAACTACATGAAACCGCGGTTGTTGTCCCATCATTTGGCCATTGAATCTGGGCAACTATACAACAGAGATAAAATTGATTTAACCTATAAGCGCTTGGGACAATTGGGATTAACTCAGAATATTTATGTTGAATTAAAGACCAAAAACAAATCTTTTCAGGATGGTACCTACGCTTTGGATGCCCATGTACACCTCAATCCCCTTCCTAGACAGAGTGTTTCTGTTTTACCAAAGGTTACCAATAGATCGGGTTATGCTGGTATTTTTGGGAACTTGGTTTATCGACACCGAAATGTATTTGGAGGAGCTGAAAACTTAGAAACCAAAGTCATGCTGGGTTTTGAGGCTTCTCAACTATTGGGAAGTAATACCACAGGTCAAGATAACATTCAAGAAAATATTCAAGATAATTTCCAACTCAACACCTTTGAAATAGGCCCACAGGTATCATTGTCGTTCCCACGATTATTCCCGTTTTCTTTTGGTGTCAGTAAAAAAAGCAGTGAACCCAAGTCCACTATTCAAGCCACTTACAACTATCAAATACGTCCTGACTACGAACGTTATTTGACACAAGTGAGTATGGATTGGAGCTTTGTTGAGAACCCCGACAAAGTGAGTAAAGTCAACATAGAATGGGCCGAATTTTCAGTAATCAAAATAGATAAATCCCCTTCATTCGAATCTTACATCGCCAATTTCAACGACCAATTTTTGGCCAATTCGTACCAAAATCACTTTATTGCGGCATCAAAAATTGGGTTAACCATCAATACCCAAAAAGCAAATTTTCAAAAACTATATTATTACTATAATGGCCTACTTTTAGAAGGTGCTGGGAATGCCTTGAGGGGCGCATTTAACATAATTGCTCCTGGCCAGAAAGATGAATTTGGCAGCTATGAGATTAAAGGAATTCGTTTTGCACAATATTTAAAATCAGATCATGACTTTAGATTGTATTACTCTCGTGACAGTAGAAATACCGTTGTTGTCAGAAGTTTTATTGGATGCGCCATGCCGCTTAAGAACTTGGAGTCCATCCCTTTTGAAAAAAGCTATTTTGTGGGGGGATCCAATGGAATTAGAGCATGGCAGGCCAGAACATTAGGGGTTGGTGCTTTCAGAGATACCATCAATGCCATCTCATTCAACAATATTGGGGACATCAAATTAGAATTTAATGCTGAATACCGATTTAAGGTAACCAAAAAATTCCAACCTGCCTTTTTCCTTGATGCAGGAAATATTTGGCTTTTCCGCAAGGATTTGTCACGTCCGAATGCAGAATTCAAATGGAATCGTTTTATAAATGAGTTTGCTATTGGGGCTGGCGCTGGTATTCGATTAGATTTCGATTATTTCATTATTCGACTAGATGCGGGCTTCCCCATCAAGGATCCGCAAAAAACAATAGGTGAACGTTGGAGTTGGCAGCCTAAAAGTCAGTACAATGCATTCAGAGAAAAATACTTTGGCATTACTGAAGAATACAAATTAAAAGGGATTCTAAACTTTGGAATTGGATTTCCTTTTTAATGCACTATCTCACCAACATCTTTTGCCTCTTCAAGAGATAAGCCGTCATAACTTCTTGGAATCCTTTAGAAATATCTACCTCTACAAAATCAATCGAAAACTGATTGCACTTTAAAACAATTTCACTTTTCCACTTCCTCCATTTTTCTTGATACTCTGACTGAAAAAGATTAGGGTTTAATTTGATGGTTTCACCTGTTTCTGGATCAATGAAAGTATGAAGCCTGGCATCAAAATTTAATTGTGATTCCTTTTCATCATCTACTACATGAAAGACTACAACTTCATGCTTATTGTATCTGAGATGTTGAAGGGCTGCAAATAAATCATCCTGTTCAGCAGATGAATCAAGCAAATCACTGAACAACACGGTAAGCGATCTTCTGGAGGACTCCTCAGCCAATTGATGAAGTGTTTGCACAATATCCGTTTTCCAATAATCAGCTGCTGTCCAATGCGCATCCAAACTATTTTCCAGATGAAGATACAATCTTTGCAAATGAGCATTGGAAGTAGCCGGTTTGGCATTAAATACAATTTGATCTTGAAACATGGTCAATCCTACTGCATCGCGTTGTTTTTTAAACAACTCTATGAGTATTGCTGCGCTATAGATTGAAAAACTGAATTTATTGTGTTTACCATTTTCTTTGTATTGACCTTCAGGAAAGCGCATAGACCCCGAGGCATCTATAATCAATTGGCATCGTAAATTGATTTCCTCTTCATAGCGTTTCAAGAACATTTTGTCGGTTCTTGCCATTAACTTCCAATCCAAGTGTCTTAAACTGTCGCCCTGATTATATAAACGATGCTCTGCAAATTCCACGCTAAAGCCATGAAATGGGCTTTTGTGGAGACCTGTAATGAAACCTTCGACAGCTTGCTTGGCCATCCATTCCAGGTTGCCGATGGACTCTGCTAAATTTCGATCTATGTTTATGGGCATGTCGCAAATTTGAGTTAGAAAAACCAATAATTAACATGGAATAACCTTTTTTTCATATTCAGGAAAAATTGAATCCGTTTTGACAACTCACATTTGCACAAATAAATTAAACCTATGTTACACATTAGTGTTCAAATCCAAGATCAAATCCAAGAGTTCAAAGGAAAATTCAAGCAACTCAAAAAGATTGGAAAAGCAGAGTGGTTGGAACTCGAGGAGGTTGGCCAGTTTCCATTGCAGGATGTTGTTGCTGTGAACGGAATAGTACTCTGCTGAGACTCGTTTTTTCAACCCTTATTTTTATTACTTTTGAACCATAATCTAGGATGAGATGAGTTGGTTTAAAAGAATGAAAAAAGGGATTACTACCCAAAGTCAGGAGAAAAAAGAAATTCCTGAAGGATTATGGTATCAATGTCCTGAATGTAAACACGTTGTCACCAGTGAGCAGCATGCTGAGCACGATTGGGTATGTTCTTCTTGTGAATATCATGAGAAAATCAATTCCAGACAATACTTCTCTATTTTGTTTGATGAGAATGAGTATACAGAAGTTGCCTCTCATCTGATCAGTGCCGACCCTCTTGAATTTACTGATACCAAAGCGTACAAAGACCGTATTAAAACAACCATTGCCAAATCTGGTCTCAAGGATGCTTTACGCGTGGGATTGGGCAAAATTGAAGGTCAAAAAGCTGTCATTGCCTGTATGGACTTTGGATTTATTGGAGGATCAATGGGATCTGTCGTCGGAGAAAAATTTGCTCGTGGTGTAGACAAAGCCATCGCAGAAAAGTGTCCATTCATTTGTATTTCAAAAAGTGGAGGGGCGCGGATGATGGAAGCCGGTTTTTCATTGATGCAAATGGCCAAAACATCGGCAAAATTGACACAACTTGCCGACCATCAACTTCCTTATATTTCTTTTTTAACAGACCCAACCACTGGCGGGGTCACAGCTTCCTTTGCCATGCTTGGTGACATCAATATCGCTGAGCCGAAAGCCTTAATTGGATTTGCAGGACCCCGGGTTGTCAAGGAAACCATTGGGCGTGATTTACCCGACGGATTTCAAAGCTCTGAGTTTGTATTGGAACATGGTTTTTTGGACTATATCGTTAAACGAAATGAACTGAAGACCAAGGTTGCCTTAAGCATTCGCCAAATGATGTAATGTACACTTCGATTTTTAAAAAGTAAAAGGTTGTCATTTCTGACAACCTTTTTTTTCATCTTCAAAACTGTCATAAAAAAAGGAGACCGAGGTCTCCTTTTATATCATTCAAAAACGATTACTTTCCTTGAAAATTTCTAAACTCCAAATCAGAGGCAGACTTCTCTGCTAATTTGGCATCCTTCTCTATGGCTTTTGCTAAGTTTTCCTTTACCATGTTGGCATCATTCAAACGCGCTCCAACAACCGCTTTCAAGTAGTAACCCATGGCACTATTGTTATCATTGTTGCAAGCATCCAAATCAGCCTTAGCACCTGAGAAATCTTTATTCAAACATTTGGCAAGAGCCGTATTGAATGTTTTGTTGTTGCCCATGTTGTTGATGGCGGCACCGTAATTACCAGCCATGATTAGACCAACACCCAAGTTGAATTTTGCTTCAGAAGAACCGCTCTCGTTCAATAAAGCAGAGGCCTTTTTCATGTCTCCACCCAAACGCGTTACTAAACCAAAGTTACAAGCAGTCTCCGCATTTTTGTTCATGGTGTAAGCTTTTTCAAATTGAGCCTTGGCCTCATTTGTCTTTCCTTGGTTGTAATAGGCAACACCCAAATTGTTATAAGCTCTGTAATCCGCCTCAGGTTTCATAGAAGCCTCTTTATAGACAGCAACTTGTGTATTCAAATCGGTAACCAAACTACCCGCTTTCATCAACTCCTCGTATTTCAAAGAAGATGGATTAGCAGCCATTGACTTCAATTCTTGGTCAGAGTATCCTTCCAATGTATAATTAACACGGATAATGGAACGACGAAGGCCAGGGAAAATTACCTTCTCAATCTCTTGGTAAGTCTTAGAGATGTTTTTAATCTCCTGCTCACGCGCTTCTAGATCAGTAGTGCGTTGTAACACACGAATGATTAAGTCTTTGTCTTCAATGGCTGATTTCTCCATTGCTGATTTGAAACCAGCCCAGTCTTCTCCTTTTGGATTCAACTGAATCAATGAAGCATATTGCGCATCCAATTTGTTTTTCTTCAAAAGATCTACTAAAACAGATTTACCTGCATCACCGCGACCTGTGGCCAAATCGTTGTTCAAAAAGATTTCCCCTTCAGGAGAAGCATAAGATTGTACTTCGATGTTGGTAATCTTCATGCGTGGATTGGCGGGCATGGTCTTGGATAAAAACTCAACCAAAGCAGCGATATCCTTATCTTTTAACTCTGCAGGACGAACTTTGTCGCTGTTGTAATCGAATAAGATCTCTGCTTCGAATGAATTAGAAGTTGAACGCACAAATTTGTCGCTGGAAGACATCACCTTTCCTTCATTTTTGTTTACCAAATAAGAAGTAGTAATAACGCCCTTAGCCAAACTTACCTCAGGAAGGTTTGCAGATTTGCTTCCTTGAGATCCAACAATGCGAAGCTTCAATTCACTGCTCTGCATTGAAGGTGCATAGGCAAATTTATCTGAATAGGTAAACGTTTTACCTGCTTCAAAAGGAACTACATCTCCATTTCCGGGCGCAGCTTCTCCGCGAAATTGTTTGTCCTTTAATTTAACTTCACTAGAACCATAAACCAAAACGGGAGTAGCCACTACAGCCACTTTTTTTGCAAAAAACTTTGGTGGGAATTTTCCTGAAATAGATACAGCTACTGTATCACCATGCACTTCTAGGGGATCTGGATTTACTTTGGCATTGAATTCTGCCATTCTTTTTTGCATGGAGCCAATATTGGTACAAGCAGAAAAAACACCCATGGCAAGGGCTACTGTCGAAACAACGAACAAATTATTTTTTTTCATTTTCTTTTCTTTATCGTTTGCAAAATTACGAGATTATTGTGCGTTGACCGGTAGAACATTGTTATTTTTTTAACAAGTTATTGCACCTCAGGCTCAACGTATCTGCCCATTTCGCAGAACTTTTCAATTCTTTGAGCAGTTCTTTTTTCTGTTTCCAGTGCAAATAATTCCTTTATTGAATCTACAATAACGGATTTTAAAATTTCAACCGCCTCAGCATGGTTAGCATGAGCTCCTCCTAGTGGTTCTCTTATAATACCATCCACCAATCCATTGTTGTGCATATCCTCTGCTGTCAGCTTCAGTGCTTTGGCTGCTGTAATTTTATGATCCCAACTTCTCCACAATATAGATGAACAAGACTCTGGTGAGATAACACTGTACCATGTATTTTCCATCATCAACACCTTATCACCGATACCAATTCCCAGAGCACCTCCTGATGCACCCTCTCCGATGATGATACAAATCACTGGAACTTTTAAACGCATCATTTCAAATAAATTTCGAGCAATGGCCTCACCTTGTCCTCTTTCCTCGGCCTCCAATCCTGGAAATGCCCCAGGGGTATCAATCAAAGTAACAATGGGTTTATTGAATTTCTCTGCTAGGCGCATTAAGCGTAGCGCTTTTCGGTATCCTTCGGGATTGGCCATTCCAAAATTTCGATATTGACGCATTTTGGTGTTCACGCCCTTCTGTTGACCAATGAACATGATGGATTGTCCATTGACCATTCCAAACCCACCAATCATCGCTTTGTCATCTTTGACTGTTCTGTCTCCATGCAACTCAATCCAAGTGCCCTCAGTTAGTGCCTCTATGTATTCTAGCGCATATGGTCTATCGGGGTGTCGGCTCAATTGAACACGCTGCCAAGGGTCCAAGTTCTTGTAAATTTCTCTGGTTTTTTCCTCCAGAGCTCGCTCCAACTCTAGAACAGCAGTATCAACGTTTACTCCTGTTTTTACGGCGCTATCTTTCAACTTCTGAATCTGTTCATTCAACTCCTTGATAGGCGACTCAAAATCCAAGTAATTTCTCATATCAATAATGGTTTGGGGGTGCAAATTACGCCAAAAACGCTCAAGCTCATCCTTTGATTTTTAGCACCAACTGTTCTAATGCCGCGGCGCGATGAGATAGCAAATTCTTCTCATCATGAGAAAGCTCTGCAAAAGTTCTCGAACACTTATTAGGAATAAAAACAGGGTCATATCCAAAACCATCCCAACCCATAGGCATTCTGGCAATTTTACCAAAAACATGTCCTTTCACTTCAAATGGCATCCCGTTGTAATACCCTGCCAAAACAGTTACAAAAAAAGCTTTTCTGTCCAAAACAGACTTCATTTCATCCAACAGTTTGGAAACATTATTGGCATGAGAAGTGGGTTCTCCCGCATATCTTGCAGAGTGAACACCGGGGGCACCATTCAGCGCATCTACGCACAATCCCGAATCATCTGCTAAAATATTCCCATTCCATAATCCTTTTAAAGCGTCAGCCTTCAACCATGCATTTCCTTCAAATGTATTTTCACTTTCATCGACATCCATTTGGATACCCGCTTCCTTTAGGCTCAGCGTTTCTATTTTAATACCCCTTTGAAGAAAAAACAATTTTATCTCATCAATTTTGTGTTGATTATTGGATGCTATTAACCACTCCGATTGGGTTGTTTTTTCTGACAATTTTTCCATTTTCATTTCTATCAATATTGGTAACTGCAATTATTTTTTTTGGCTTCCAAATGGCATGATCACAAAAAATGGCTTGCCAATTTATTTCATTCCAATGGGGTAAGTCAGAGTCCTTCACCACTATGGTCACTACACTGCCCCACTTATTATCTTGTGAGTGGGTAATATAGAACGGCAGGGAGGTATGAGGCAACAATACACTCTCCACTGCCAATGGATGAATTTTTACACCTCCTGAATTGATGACGTCATCCAACCTTCCCAAAACTTCAAAGCCATGATCCCCTTTAAATTCCAAAACATCATTCAAGGATACATCCACATGGGTGACATCATCTGCTATTTTTAGTCCATTTTCATCCTGAACAATGGATACACCTGAAAGTGGTTTAAACAAAGAACTTTGCGGAAAAACCTCTCTTACAGCGACATGAGTCAGCGTTTCCGTTGCCCCATAACTTTCATAACAAACCCCGGAGTAATTGGAAAGTAGCGCTTGCCAATGCGGCTGCACTTTTCCTCCACCCAATAATATTTTTCTGAAATAATTGGGATCCAGACCCGTCTCCAAAAAAGCCGTAAACATGGCGGGTGTTGTTGTCCACCAGTCCCAAATTATTTTTCCTGGGTTCCAATTGTCGTTAAAATGCATGGAGGGCTGCTCTGCCCATACGGAATGGCCCATTATCAATGCCCGCACTATATTCATTTTCCCAGCGACAAAACTCATCGGCAGCCTATGCAAAACTTTTGCTCCTGATGACAGTTGGAAAAAATCACAGGTACGCTGAGCACTGGCCATGAGTTGCTCTCTGGAAAAAATCAACTCTTTTGGTTCCCCGGTGGTTCCCGATGTGGTGAATTCAAATATTGACTTATCAGACAACCATTGCTTTGACCAAAAATAAACTTCTGGAAAGTTCTCTATGGCGCTCTGAATTTGACCTTCTTTGATGATTAACTCCATGGCTCCATCCAACTTAATTTATCATTCCAACTCATCCATTCCCCATTCAATTCCATAGGACTTTGCCAGTTGTTGATGTACAAATGCCCCGTACCAAGGCCTTGAGGAATTGGATTTTGATAACCGCTCACCCATCGGTAAATGTGAGATAGACCAATATTGCTCTCTAAAGCTGAAGTAGCCCACCAGTTGATGTTGTATTGCTGTGCGCAATGTATCCATTGAGCAGCGCCATCTAGTCCTCCATGCAAGGATGGTTTTAGGACCAAATACTGGGGTGCTATTTCACTCAACAACTGATTCATCGCATTTCCTGAAACCCCAATCAATTCTTCATCTAGCGCAATGGGAATAGGTGAATTCTTGCAAAGATGTTGCATTTCTTTCCACTTGCGGGCGGCAATGGGCTGTTCAATAGAATGGATATTCCAATGGCTCAAGGCATCCAGTTTAGAAAGCGCTTCTTGGGGGGTCCAAGCTCCATTGGCGTCCAATCTCAGCGTGATATCCGACCCAAATTCACTGCGCAATTTCTGAATTAAAATTAGTTCGTCATCAAAATTCAAGGCACCTACTTTTAACTTAATGCACTGAAAACCCGCCTTGAATTTATTAATGGCCTCTTGGAACATGGCATCTATTTCATTCATCCAAACAAGGCCGTTGATCTTTTGACGCGTAGGGATTGTTGTTGAAAACAAGTCTTGCCAAAGCATGTCAATCGCAGCTTTAACAGAGGAGGGCCAATTTGCGGCGTCATGAAAATCTCCTCGATTCCAATCCTGAATTGTCTTCTCAATGTCGTCCCATGATTCTGAGGACAGACCAATAATTGGGGCTATTTCACCCTTGGCCATAACACTACCCTTTGCGTCATGCAAAAAAACATAACAAACCCTATGTTTCAGCAAAGTATTTCTGGACGTCTTAGCAGGACGTTTAAATACCAAATCCCAATTTCTGAATGTTAACTGGCTGAATTGTTCTTTAAAGAAACTGATTTTATCAGCCACTCCATTGGTGTGTATTTGTTCACTTTCTTTTTCCATAATTTAAGTAGGAACATCATTCCAATGAAAAGCAATGACAATGAAATCATCAACGTTCCTGGAAATGAGAAACCAATAATGATGGTACCGCTGTGTGCAAATCCAATGATGAATAACGTGCAGAAGAAATAAAATAAAAACAAAATGGAGTACTTCTGATAACTTAAATCTTTGATAACATCCAATGTCCTCTCAGCATGAATAAAGGTGAAAAAGTGATTGATGAAATTAATCAGCAGCCATGAAAACCCTATAATGAAAAGCATAAAAGAAGGCTGATAAACAAACTGATTGAATGGGTACAAAAACTTCGCTCGGTACATGTCCATTTGAGGATATAGGCCTTCACAATATTGATTCACCATGAAACCTGCTACGATAATAAAAATGGCCACCAAAGAAGAGGGAGGAAAAAATCCGCGTGGTCTTAATGCTCCTTTACCAACAGCCATTCCGCTCAGAAAAATAGCAACCCATGGAAAGAAAGAATAGTAACCGTTAAACAGTAAAAATGCTGTTAGCTTGACCAAACCATCATTTTGGAAGTCGATTCCAAAATAACTCAAACGAAATGGGATGTCAAAATTGATGAGAACCATGGAAACCAAAATAATGGCCAATGATAACCCATGTAACCACAAGGCATCGGTTTTTCTAAACAATCCGGACACAACAAAAGAAGCACCCGCGATGATAAAAATATTCATCCCCCAATTCAAAAAGATCAAACCGACAAGAAACAGAATTAATCCCTTTCTCATATTATTGGTTGAAGCCTTTTTTTGGTTGATGAACTTATTTCTCATTTGAATAGAGGCTCCCACACCCAAGACAAAAAGCAACACACCCACTAGCCAATCAAAGAACACGAAATAAACAGGGATTTGCATTCTTTTGGGATCCAGTAAAGCGGGAATTCCTCCAACGGCTACATAACCCAAATAGAGCGCCACGAGGCTCGAGAAAATAAATTGCAGAAAGTTAACTCCATAAAAATGAGCCGCCTTTTTTGAATTGTCTTTCATAAACTAGATTATACCCTTGATAGGATGAAAACGAAGATAGCATTAAAAAAAACAACCAACGCCAATTTTTTTAGAAAGGGGTCTAATTTGACAGGCTCATGAATTTTAGCAATTGTGGTCATAAAAAGCATAGGAATTACTGCCAACAAAACACTGCTTTTCAGCAATGGGAATAGAACAATCAATAAGGAGCCAAAGCCTAACAATAACAATGAATACAAATACCATTTTGATTTTTTCCATCCCAAGCGAAGTGCAACGGTAATTTTTCCCGCCTTAGCATCATCATCAATATCGCGCATGTTATTCAAATGGAGAACACCAACGGACATGGTTCCCATGAACAAAGAGAGTAAAATGGCGTTGGCATTGATGGAAGCAAAAAGAATATAGTGCATGCCCAACACGCTCATCAATCCGAAGAAAATAAATACAGACAAATCACCTAAACCGATATATCCGTATGGTCTAGGCCCAGCGGTGTAAGCATATGCCGCAATGATCCCCAAAAAACCAAAAGCAAGGAAAATCCAAAAATCATTTTCTCTGCCTTTTAACCATAAGGATTGGTACAAAAACAAAACTCCCATCAATAGCGTTGTCAACGCCATGATGAAGACTCCTCTTTTCATTTGATGGACGGTTATGCTTCCGGACTGAACCGCCCTAGACGGACCAGCCATACGCACCTGGTCGGCTCCATTTTCAAAATCGCCCAAATCATTTGCCCAATTGGACAATATTTGCAATAGAAAAGCGGTGAGCAATCCCAATACAAGGGTCCATCCATTAATCACGTCTGTCTGAAAGTTCGCGGCTCCCAATAAAATGCCTGAAGCCGCCAATGGAAGCGTTCTTAATCTAGAGGCGGAAATCCAAGGACCAATCTTCATCAAGGAAACTTTGGGAATTGTTGGAAATCGGGGTCTCTTTTTTCCAAAAAAGCTTTTTTGCCTTCTTGTGCCTCTTGTGTCAAATAATACAACAGCGTAGCATCTCCTGCAAATTCCATGAGTCCCCGCTGTCCATCCAACTCGGCATTCAAACCACGCTTGATCATACGGATGGCCAATGGACTTCTTTTCATGATGGTCTTGCACCATTGAATGGTGGTTTCCTCCAAATCTGCAAGAGGTACCACTTTATTTACCATTCCCATATCGCAGGCTTCTTGCGCTGAATATTGTTCGCACAAAAACCAAATTTCCCTTGCCTTCTTTTGACCTACGTGTCTTGCCAAATAGTTGGATCCAAACCCAGCATCAAATGAACCGACCTTTGGACCTGTTTGTCCAAATCGGGCATTATCAGAGGCAATGGTCAAATCACAAACGACATGCAGTACATGACCTCCTCCTATCGCATAACCATTGACCATAGCGATGACGGGTTTTGGAATTTCTCTGATTCGTTTATGCAAATCCAACACATTCAATCGAGGAACGCCATTGTCATCAACATAGCCTCCCACACCTTTCACATTTTGATCCCCCCCACTGCAAAAAGCTTTCTCACCAACACCTGTCAATACTATTACCGCTATGTCTTGACGCTCTCTGCAGATGTCCATTGCATCGATCATGTCCACATTGGTTTGTGGTCGAAAAGCATTGTACACCTCTGGACGATTAATGGTAATCTTTGCAATTCCGTCATACCATTCAAAAAGAATATCAGAATATTCTTTAATTGTTTTCCACTCTCTCATTTTGTTTCCTAAAGTATTCAAAGAACAAATCTAATTCAATTGGGTTCACCTCAGCAGGTGTTTTGACAACCAAAACCTGATATTCATTCGTTGAAAAGAAGACTTTCAAGTTGTCAACATTCAACTCAGTGTAATTAGCCACTTTGAGTCCCCAACCCTCAATCCACTTTACCAAGTCCCGTTGATGTGGAGTCTCAAAAAATCTTGGAACAGCAGGCTCAGTCTTGGCCCCATCAATAATTTTGAATATGCCGCCACCACCATTGTCTACCACGATGATCTTTAAATTGGTTGGCCATGGTTGGTGCCAAAGTCCGTTGGCATCGTATAAAAAAGACAAATCACCTGTAACTAAAACCACGTCCTTTTCTACAACAGCAGCCGCACCAACAGCGGTGCTGGTAGAGCCATCGATGCCACTTACGCCCCTATTCCCATAAAAACGCAAATCACGCCTTTGTTCAAAAAGCTGTATATACCTTACCGCGGAACTATTGCCCATTTGAACTTGTGCATTCAATGGCCATGATTTGGATAAGGTGAAAAAAAACTTTAAATCAGAAAAAGGTCGATTTTGAAAATATCCTTCTAACCTTTCCAAAGGATTCTCTTTATCCATGTGGGTCAATTCTTCTGACATTTCTAGTGACCATTGACTGACCCAATTGGACAAAAATTGATGTATTGAACATTGAATGACCAAAGGATTCAAGCGATAGGTATCGATGGGTTTGTCCTGCCATTGCACCGACCAATGCGCCTGTGCTTTAGATTTTATGAGTGTTTTTATTTTGCGTGAAATAACATTGTGCCCCAGTGAAATAACAACATCCCAATGAAGTGATTCCAATTCTTTAGCGCTCAAAGACATCACCCAGCGGTCAATACAATCTATACCCCCCAAAGCATGCACATTGCTGTGCGTTTCTGTCAAAACCGTCACATTGTTTAATAATGCCAATTGCTTTATGAAAGGCGCAATTGATTCATCGGTATTCTGCCCCATCAAAACCAAATATTTCTCATTTCTATTGAATTCGGGGAAATTCGTTGAGTGGACTTTACCAGGACCCTCTGTCTTTACGCATGTCATTGGATGCGCCAACGATTGTTCTTTGTACAGAGGTTCTTTAAAAGGAGTATTGAGGTGAACAGGACCCAATGGGAATTGAAGGGCTTGATTCAAAATTTTTGACATTTCATGATGATTGGATGCCACATCCTGTTCATCTTCCGCCTCTTCAATAATGTTGTACTGTGCTTTAATGAAGTTGTTATAAATGCCTATTTGATCAATGCATTGGCCCTCACTTTGATTGATGCTTTCTGCTGGTCTGTCAGCTGTAATCACCACCAAAGGTATCTCCTGGTAATAGGCCTCTGCGATAGCTGGAGCAAAGTTCAGGGGAGCCGTTCCTGAGGTGCAAATCAAAGCAACAGGCTTGCCCAATTGCTGTGCCATGCCCAATGCAAAAAAAGCCGCGCTCCTTTCGTCTACTTTAATGTGCACCTTAAAAAACACATGCCCATCCAATGCGATGGCGAACGGAGCATTCCTAGAGCCTGGGGAATAAACAATATTCTGAATACCCCTCTCTTGCAGTAAAAACAACAAGGATTGAACGGCCGTTTTATTGGTTACTCTCATCAGCTGCAAAGATAAAGGCGTTCTGCTTCATCACTGTCTCTTTCCACTCAATTTCAGGATGGCTGTTGGGCATTACCCCCCCACCCACAAAGCCTAAAACTTGCTCCCCATTTACATGCAGACAACGCAGTATAACCACTGCATATACCTCACGGCCCTCTTTAACTGAGATAACACCTCCATACAATCCTCTTTTGTACCCCTCATTTTCAACAAGCCACTCTACCGTCTGTTGCACCGGCATTCCTGCTAGCGCTGGCGTTGGGGATAACGCATGAATCAGTTTTAGATCATCACCTTTATAATGACCAGTAATTTTGGTTTGTAAGTGGCGTACTGTCTTAAAATACAATTCATTTCTCGGATGTACATGAATTTCGTCTACTTCATTTTCGGATAAGGTTTGTACAATCATATCCCTCACTACCTCATGTTCTTTCCATTCCTTCTTTCCCCAATCCTCTTTAGACGCTGCACTTAACGTACCCGCTAACGCCATGGTCTCCAATTGAGTTCCTGTTCGTTTCATCAACAATTCAGGACTTGCGGCCATCCAAATGCCCCAATCGGGGTGATTCAAAACAATGAAGTAGGACTCCGGAAAGCGGTCTCTCAAAGATTGAATATAAAGTGCCTTATCCCATGATTGGTAATCGAAGTGGAAACACCTGCTGGTTACTATTTTTTGCCAATTGTTTTCTGCCATAGCTGAAATGGCTTTGTCAACCAGTTGGACGTATTGATCTTTATTCAATGATTTCCCGCCGACCTCACCCGGAGTGGCGCGAGGATTGAAAGGAATCACCACATTATCTTGATTCCAATTTCCGGAAATTACCCTACCTCCTTGTGATTCAGGAAGCACCAATTGATAACCAAAATTTTGGCCTTCCAACAATTCGATGGCACGTTGAATCATTTGGCCACTTTTATCATGGTTGTCAATTTAGCAGTGGCAATCAAGTCACCTTCTTCATCTACAATTTGAACCGACCAAACATGCAGATTTCTTCCTATCTTGATGGGTGTGGCAATGCCAGTAACCCAGCCATGTCTCTTGGATTTGAGATGGGTTATATTCAAGTCAACCCCTACCGCAATGCTGTCATTTTCCTTTGCAATCAGATACGAACCGACACTGGCCACCGTTTCAGCAAGAGCAGCACTGGCGCCACCGTGCAAAATGCCATAAGGCTGATGCGTCCTAGCGTCGACTGGCATTTTGGCAGTAACTTTCTCTTTGGTCATTTCCAACATTTCTATTCCCAGCGCTCCGAGAAGTGTTGTATTCTTCCAATTTTCTTGATCCTCATTCACCATTCTATTCATCCTTTCAACTTTTAAAGTGCAATTTTATTCTAATTTAGCCAGCAATGGTCAAAAAACACATCGTGATTTTAAATTGGCAGTTCCCTCCCAATGCGGGCATTGGAGGCCGAAGAAGTGCTAAATTGGCCAAAGAGTGGAAAAATTTGGGGCACGAGATTTCAATTCTTACCCAGCAAACAAGTGGGACAGAAAATAGTTCTAAGAATTGGATCAATGATGAAGATGTCCAAGCGTTTGATTACTTTTTTATTCAAAAAAAAAACAGCTTTAATGCGCTGTACTTCAAGGCCGGCTTATTGAACTCAGCCTTGCTTTGGTTTTTAAAAAAATGGCACGGACTTTTTACGCTTGGCAATCCCATTGATGACTGCCGATTTTCAGGTCAAGAGATCGCTCAACAGTTGAAGCACATCCACAAAACCAAGCCCATTGATCTGTTGTTTGTCAGTTGTGCACCTTTTAGTTTGAGTGTTTATGCTGCACGATTCAAAATACTTCACCCCGAAGTATTGGTTTGGTGCGATTTCCGGGACCCTTGGAAATATGCCGTCAACTATGGACTTCAATTGTTGAACAGGAGGCAGCTAAAAAGTGAACTCAACTTTCAGCAAGAGGTGAACCAAGGTGTGGATTTCATTTCAGCACCTTACCAAGAAATTTTATCTGAGTTTGAGTCGACATCCTCCAAAGCCAGATTGGTATTGATCCCTCATTTCACTGACCGCAAAGTGAATAGTGAAATCAATTCAACAATGACGAAAAATCCAAAATTCACCTATGCTGGTAATTTGTATGAAGGTGCATTGCCATTCGTGATACAAGGGTTGTTGACACTTCAATCACTCCCATCAGATGATCAGCCCACATTGCATTTTATCGGAGACATTGACCAAGGAACAAAAGAAAAAATGATATCCAATTATCACAACATCATCTTTTCACCTTGGATGAATGACGGATTAGACCATCAATTGGAATCCAGCAGTGGCCTAATCATTTTATTGAGTGATAACAACAAAGACTTTCATACTACCAAATTTTTTGATTTTCTTCCTTTGGGTAAACCCTATTTGTATTTTGGCCCTAAAGGAAAGGTCTTTAAAACCATCGAAGAACATCAATTGGGTTGTTCTATAGAGCAATACCATCGAGATGCACTTTTGCACTATTCCCATGAAAAGGCAATGACGCTTGCGCAGCAGCACACCGCCAACCGAATGGCCAAATTCCTTTTAGAGCGTGCTTATTCCGGATAAAATATCAATCATATGCCCCAATTTCAATAAGGGTGCATTTATCGCAGAGACGATAGAGTCCGTTCTTGCGAATACATTTCAACACTGGGAATTGATCATCATTGACGACGGTTCTACAGACAATAGCCTAAACGTCATTGAAGGATATGTGCAAAAAGACCAACGCATTTTATGTATTCGACAAAGCAATCAAGGAGGGGCAGCTGCAAGAAATATTGGTATGAAAAAAGCAAACGGTCAATATTTACTGTTTCTAGATTCTGATGATTTGCTTTCACCACACTGCCTTGAAAAAAGATTGTATTTGGCCAAAAAACACCCAACAGGGATAGGATGGGTATTCCCACTTTTGCCCTTTAAAGGGAAATTCGCAGACCAATCATTTATAGCCCCATGGATACCTCCGCAGGATCAATTTCTAGAGCGCCTTATTGAACATGACATCACCTGGACCAGCATGTCTCCCTTGTGGAAAACGGCCGCAGTTGTTCCAGAATTTCGTTGGAATTCTCTTTATCCAAGGCTTCAAGATATCGAATTTCACACCCACATCCTTTTAAAGGGTGAGCCCATATTTACTTTTCCCGAAGAGGAGCCCGATTGCTATTATCGTTTGGATGAGCAAAAACTCGTCATTGGCAGTCGATTTCAATACCTTGAAAAATGGGGCCATGGATGTCAACTTTATGTTCAAGAATTTTGGGGGAAATTACCCATTGAACTGAGACCAAAATTGAGTAGAACCATTTTGGCCTTTTTGTCTGTTGCAGGGCATTACCATCGCATCCATCACATTGATAAAAAGCAGCTTGAATCTCTGATTAAAATGGGCGTAGAAGCCTGTCCACTGAAAAGACAAAAACTACTGCTTTCCACGTATGGATGGTTGCTCACTCAACTCCCCATGCACTTGCCAGGATTGAATGCCATTATCAAATTTTGCTTACGTTGAGCAACTTGACTTGTTGTATTTTTGAAAGATGAAGTCCTTTATTGCCTTAGCCCTATTTTCCCTTTTCACCCAGATTGGATGGTCTATTCGCTGTTACACCGATTACCGTGTTTTTCATTTACCGGCGGCTATCAATCAAGGAAAAGACCAACCTTATATCGAGTTCTATTTTGACTTTGACGGTGCTTCCTTGAAGAGTTTCACAGAAAATCAAACTGAGTTTATTGGGGCTGAAATTCTCATTACACTCACTAAAAACAAGCAGATCATTGGATACAAAAAAGTAAAGGCATTGTTCCCCTGGAACACCAAAGAGGATCAACTTCAAAACTGTTCAGCACTTGAGCGAATCCCCACAGAGAATGGCAACATTCAGATTGACATTGAGATGAGAGACTTGGGCTTGGTGGATGGCAAAGCAGAGCAATTGACAGATGAAATTCAGGTGATTAATCTCGACAAAGGGGCGTTTGCATCCGATATTATTTGGGTAAAAGCAGCGTTACCGAGCAAGGAACCCACAGCCTTTACCAAAGGTGCCGTTGATATTTTACCCCTGATTTCTGATACCCGATTTACGGATGAAAACGAAATAGAATTTTATGGCGAGTTGTACAATACGGACATTTATTTTTTGCAAGATGCCTTTATTGTTCAATATTCCATTTTTGATCTAAAAAACAACATTATTCCAGGTCACAGCCGAATTAAAAGAGAGACCCCAAAATCAGTGCTTCCCGTTCTTGGCAAATTGGACATCTCGAAACTTGATGCGGGAGAGTATATTTTCAAGCTAGAAATAAGAGATAAAAACAACGACGTTGTTGCTGCTAAAGAAAGAAGATTTTTCAGAAAAACGGCTACTGAAAATGATCTTGCAGATGGTTCAAAAATGGACATCACTTTTGTTCAACAATTTCAAGATAGTGCTCAGTTGGTGGAGCACATTAGATCATTAACGCCCATTTCTCAGGGCAATGAAAAAAACATCATAGTAGACATTTTACCTGCCTACCAACTCAAACAACTGCAAGGATTCATGTATCAATTTTGGTACAAGCGCAACCCCATTTCTCCTGAATTGGCTTGGACTGAATACAAGAAAGAAGTAGCCGCATGCGACAGAGAATTTGGCACTGCCATCAAGAAAGGTTGGGAGACGGATAGAGGTCGCGTGTACCTCCAATATGGAAAACCTTCCACACGAGTAGTGAGAAACAATGATCCTGACTATTGGCCATTTGAAATTTGGCATTATTACCAAACCAACAACAACCTTCACAACAAACGACTATTGTTTTACAACACTACATTGAATGGTGATTTCGAGTTGTTACACAGTGACATCCCGAATGAAATTACGAACTTTGACTGGAAAAATTTGGTACGATCAAGGCAAATGAATGATCCCACCACAGTTAACCGCTTAAAAACCAACCAAAGGCAAGATCCCTACTCTGGTGATGAGTTAGAAAGTTTATGGTACAACCCGCATTGATGATGAAACAAGTAGCGGTTGTAATACTCAATTGGAATGGAAAACATTGGCTGGAAAAGTTTTTGCCCAATGTGATTCTGAACAGCCAATCATCCGCCGATATTGTAATTATTGACAACGGATCTACCGATGACTCCTATGACTTTTGCTCTACTCATCACCCCTCTGTGCAATGGATAAGTTTAAATACAAATCATGGATTTGCAGGAGGATACAATGAGGGTTTAAAACAATTGAATCATCGATTTTTGGTTCTGCTCAATAGTGACGTTGAAGTTACTCCTGGCTGGTTAACTCCGATGCTCAATTGGATGGAAAAAGATGAAAACCTTGCTGCTGTTCAACCCAAAATCATAGACCATCAGACCAAAAAAAGATTTGAATACGCCGGAGGTGCAGGCGGATACATTGATCGTGACGGCTATGCCTTTTGCGCCGGTCGTATTTTCTATCAATTTGAAGATGACAAAGGGCAATACAAAGGGAATCAAGAAATTTTTTGGGCAACAGGTGCTGCGCTCATGATAAGAAACAGCGCTTGGAAAGCCGTCAATGGTTTTGATGCTGATTTTTTTGCCCACATGGAGGAGATTGATTTGTGTTGGCGACTGAAAAATAGAGGTTTTTCAATTGGAGCTTGTCTAGAGGCAACGGTCTACCATGTTGGTGGAGGTACACTTGACAGACAAAACCCAATGAAAACTTTTTTGAACTTCAGAAACAACTTGTACTTAATTACAAAAAATTACCGACATTCTAATTTGTTGTTAAAGATAATAAAAAGACTTTTTTTGGATGGATTGGCAGGTTTACGATTCTTGTCCGAAGGCAAAATTCAACATCTTTGGGCCATTGTCCGTGGGCATTTTGCATTTTATGTTATGCTGCCCAATATGCTCAAGAAACGTTCTTCGGAAACCCCACAGCTCAGAAACATTAACAATAAAGGCCTTTACAAAGACAGCATCGTATATGCATTTTTTATAGGCAATAAAACGGAGTGGAATACCCTGAAAAAAGATAGGTTTGTGTAAAAACACATGAACCAACTGTTTAGGCAGAATCCATTTCTTCGCGTTGCACTTTTTTTTGGCATTGGTATTTATCTCCTGGATTCTCCTCTTTTATTTTGGGGACAATTGGCTGCATGTGCTTTTGGTATCTGTGCATATCCTTTTATAAAGACCAAAATATTTCATTCCGCTTTGATGGCCGGGGTGATTTTGGCACTTGGATCATCCCAACAATTTCTCATTGAACCATTGGATAAAAAAGAATTCATCGCTACGCAACCATTCTCATCATTTAAACAAAAATCAACCAACAAAGAAAATGAGTCCATCTTTCAGGTTTTTCTGCAACACCATGACAGTTCAGATGCAGGTTTAATGGTTGCCCTTTTGGTGGGTGACACCCAATACGTTTCCTCTGAAGAAAAACAGGAATATCAAATACTCGGTCTGAGTCACCTTTTGGCAGTGAGTGGAATGCACATTGGATTGATATTTCAATCTGTTCTTTTGTTGTTACAAAAAACAACGAGGTATCAAACTCCCAAATTATCCTCTATCACCGGACTCATTATCATTTGGGGCTTCGCGCACATCACCCATTACAGCCCTTCATTGGTAAGAGCCTGCATCATGTTCTCCATTATCCACCTCGGAAAAATGTTCAATACCAAGAGCGGAGCCATCAATGCGCTGTGCGTATCATTTGTTTCCATGTTGATTTTTGACCCTTTGATGAGATTCCATTGGGGTTTCATTTTATCGCATTTGGCTGTACTGGGTATAATACTTCACCACCGAAGATGGCAGGCTTTGACTCAAAACCTAAAAGTTTGGAAACGTTGGATTATTCAATCATTGGTCACCACTTGGGGAGCACAATTGTACACCTCTATTTTTCTTGTTCCCATTACATTGCTCATACCCACCTACTTTCTCATCTCCAATTTTCTGCTGGTGCCTTTATTCTCCGTTTTACTCTTTACTTGTTTTATTGAATGGGTCATTGGCTTATGCTTCAATACAATCCCCTTCTTCCAAATCAATGATTTAATTTTTCATTGGATTCACAGCATCCTTTCCAAGCTCTCCAATCTTCCTTCCTTGCAATATCAACTGCACGCCTCTTGGTTCTTGGTATTGGTGGGAATCATCACAATCGTGATGGTCTATTATTGCATTCTCGAATCAAAATGGAAAAAAGGACTTTCCATCGCATTGATGGGGGGAAACTCCATCCTGATTTTGAGCACTGTTAACATTTTACTCAGCCCGCCCGAGATCCATTGCTGGCGCAAGAATGGTCAAAAAAACATCCTATGGAGTCATCAATCCATAGGGTTCGTTACAAGCCCTGAAAAACGCTTGTCCACATTCATGGTGCAAAAAGGTGTTGAATTGAATCAAAGCCCATAAATTTGTTGAATGGAATGGAGTCAATTTACATGGGTTGAGTGTCCTCGGGATGCCATGCAAGGCGTAATCCCATTTATCCCAACTGCAAAAAAGATTGACTACATCAATTCGCTCATTGCTGTTGGATATGAAGTCATAGACATTGGCAGTTTTGTCAGCGCCAAAGCTATTCCTCAATTGAGGGACAGCCATGACGTCATCAATGGTGTGAGTTGGGAAAAGAACAAACCTGATTTTTTAGTTATCGTAGCCAACGAGAGAGGGGCCGAACAAGCTTGTAAAGAAGAACGAGTAGATACCCTGGGGTTTCCCTTTTCCGTTTCTGAAACCTTTCAATTGCGCAATACTTCCGCTACACAAGAGGATAGTTTGAAAAGGTTAGACGACATCTATGCGATGGCCATTTCAGCACAAAAGAAAATGGTTATTTATCTGAGCATGGCATTTGGTAACCCCTACGGTGAAGTCCACAATAACGAACTTGTATTGAACTGGTGTCAACAATTGTCCGCTCGCTATCCTGGATCTGTTTTTTCACTGAGTGATACAATCGGTGCAGCAGAGCCCGAGCACATTAAAAATTTGTATTTCCATGCCATTGAAAACTTCCCTGAGCTGACCATAGGACTTCACTTACACGCAACACCTTTTGATGCCATGGCAAAGGCAAAGGCCGCCTTGGAAAGTGGATGCCAAAGGATTGACACTGCGATGGGCGGATGGGGTGGATGTCCGATGGCCACAAACCAATTGACCGGTAATTTGGATTCAGTAGTTTTAAAGGATTTATTGTTCCCAAATGAACGCTATAATTGGAATGCCTTCCAATTGGCCGACGACATGGCTAAATCGATATTCCAAAACTCATGAGAGGACTGATTGCATTGCCTATTGTTTTGACCTGGACCATAATGTGCGGATTGCTTGGCATCGTTTTACGCATCTTTCTTCCTGCAGATCGTTGCGTTAAAATCATTGCGTATCATCTCTGGGCGCCCGTCATTTTCTTCCTGTTTGGCATACGATTTACTTACCACTTTGAAGAGGACCTTCCTGAAGTTCCATCCATCTACATCGCCAATCACCTCTCACAATTGGATATCGCTGCTGTCGTTGGAAGCATCCCCAAGGGACTATTTTTTGTCGCCAAAAAAGAACTATCCTACGTTCCCTTGTTGGCGCAGTACATGAAAGTAATGGGGATGATTTTTGTTGACCGTGGTAACAGAGAGAGCGCTATTAAAAGCATGGATGAGGCTGCAGAAAAAGTAAGTCGAGGAAAAAACCTGGTGACCTTCCCTGAAGGTACACGTAGTTCTTCAGGACAACTTTTACCATTTAAGAAAGGCAGTTTTATCATTGCTCAAAAAAGAAATATTCCCATAGTGCCCATGGCCATTTTTGGTGCTGACAAAGCCCTCAAAAAAGGAAGCTTTTGGGTCAATGCCTCTCCTATTCATGTCCACATTGGAAAAGCCATCACAGCAGATGATTACAGAGGAATGAGTCATGGCGAGCTCGCAGAATTTTGTAGAATTAGAATACAATCATTTCTCAATAACCCCACTCATGGCTAAAATCAAAATATTGAGCATATGCGCACTTTTTCTATTGCTCGTTGAAAGGGGATTGGCTCAAAACTTCGACTTTAATCCGGTGAACATTTATCGTGAATTGCCTTTGGATGTTTTTTCTATTGATCAAATTGACATCACGCCTACTTATCCGCATGACACGGCCTATCTCAGTTACCGATTGATTGAAAATACCTGTCCGATTGAGTGGGAATTTATTCTGTGTGATTGGTCTGACTGTTTTATCAATATGCCCAATACAGATGACATGCATCCCCTACCCAACGGATATGACGCACTGGTAAAAATCAGTGCTCATCCGCACATGGTGGAAGGCAGTGGATACCTGCATTTTTGGATATTTCCGACAGGCAGCATGGACTTGCACGAAAGCATCTATTTTTATTACCATACACCTGGGAGCCTATCCGTCGGGAATAAAATAAAATTGTCCATCTCCTACCAGTGTCATGGCAATGAAATTTCCATCTTCAATGCCCCGCAAGAAAATTGGAAGTTGTACGATCTGAGCGGTCGTATAATGGACCAAGGAAAAAATACAAGTGCCCATTTCAAGATAGAACATTTGAATGAAAACTCGGATCCAATGATTCTTCATTGGCCCAGGACAGGCGAAATGTTAAAAATCATACCTTCTCGATAAAATTTAATGGCCAATAGGCGTCAATTTCATTCGCAGCCATTAAATTGTGGGCATGAAAAGAAATGTCTTGTTTTTGTTTTTTGGATGCATCACCACCATCCTTCAAGCCCAATCCAACATTCAGTATTTGGGACAAAACAATGGTGAACGCATACGTTTTGAATTGAGTAATTTCAATTGGACAGCAGGCCAAGGTGAAGAACAAAGGTTGGAGTGCAAGGATTTGAACCCGTTGTTAGAACAAGGCAGTCCTGAAGTGCTTTACGGTTCCACCTCGATTATTATCGACGATCTGCATCAAACAGAGATCATTGTGGATCATGCTTCTTTTTACGAATTGGATAATATTCAATTGGCCGCCTCTAAAGGAAATCTGTCCAGAACCATTGATCCATCTACCCTTCGAGCACTTCATGGCGAAGTTTACGGGACAAATGCATTTTTCCCAGGTAGCCTTGCAAAAACAAGCAGCCCTTATATTTTCGGGGACTTTAGAGGTCAAAATATTCACTTCTATCCCTTTCAGTACAATCCAGTAACCCACAAAATGCGAGTGTATACAGAAATTGAAATTATCGTAGTCACATCTGAGCAAATGGGTGAGAATCCATTTGTGACCTCTCACCTTTCAACCAATACGTTGAGAAAAGAAATGTATCAAAAACAATTCATCAATTACAGCGCGCATGGTGATCGTTATAACGTAGTAGATGAGATTGGCAACATGCTCGTCATCACGCACGGCAGTTACATTGGTGCATTGCAACCATGGATCCAATGGAAAATTGAAAAAGGGATCGATGTGCGTGTTGTGGATGTGGCTGAAGTTCCCACTGTAGCCGCAATGGACAGCTACATTGCTAATTATTACAACACCGGAGGAAATGACTTTACCTATCTTGTGTTGGTTGGAGATGAAGACCAAGTACCCTCTGAATTGGTGACCAATCCCAACGGAACAGGATACTGCGACAATTGCTTTGGATATATTTCAGGGAATGATCATTATCCAGAAATTTTTGTGGGTCGCTTATTGGTTCACAACACCAATGAATTGAATGGGGTTATTTCCAAGATAATGGAATATGAAAAATACCCCAACACCGATTCCGATTGGTTTTCGACAGCAATGGGCATTGGTTCCAATGAAGGTGCTGGCATTGGCGATGACAACCAAGCTGACTGGCAGCATCAAAATGGTTTAAAGGAGGACCTACTGGGCTTTACGTATGATTTTGTTTATGAAAAATACGATGGTAATCACACCGCCAATAGTCCAACGGGAGGAACAACAGCAGATGGATCAGGCAACGCAACAGCTACAGAGCTCACCAATGTCATCAACGGTGGATGCAGCTTGATCAATTACACTGGACATGGGGACCACAGTTTAATCGTCACAGGAAGTTACACCAATGCACAAATCAACCAGCTTACCAACTATCACAAATTTCCTTATTTCATTATCGTAGGATGCTGTGTGGGCGACTTTGATGATGACAGTGGGACAGGAGATACTTTTGGAGAGGCTTGGTTGAAAAGCCCCAATCCATCAACGCCAACGGGCGGAATTGGAGGTGCCTTCAGTACGGTGTTCCAAAGTTGGGCACCACCCATGGAAGGTCAGGACGAAATGAATGCAGTCATTGCTGAGATTTCTGGAACGGTTACCTCCACTCGTCACACCTTGGGCAGCATACATGTTCATGGCTGCGCTGGAATGAATGACGTATACGGAGGCGATGGCGATGATATGACCGATACATGGATTTTAATGGGTGATCCTTCCATTCAATTGCGCACCGATTTCCCGACCCAGATTGAAGCCCAACATGCCGCAACGATTTTCTTGGGGATGTCTTCTTTTACTGTAACCAGCGTTTCAGAAAATGCTTTGGTTTCTCTGACCATCGGGAATACAATAGTGGCAACAGGTATCATTCAAGGAGGCACGTGCACTCTGAATTTTTCAGCCATCAACAACCCAGGAACCATGTTGGTAACGCTTACCAATTTCAACACCATCCCCTACCAGCAAACAGTTGAAATTATCCCCGCTGCGGGACCATATGTCGTTTTGAACAATCATGTGAATCATGACAGCAATGGAATCAATACCAATAACAACGCTGTTGATTTTGGTGAACAAATCAACCTCGACATTAATCTTTCCAATGTGGGCGTTGAGGTATCTGGCAACACATCCATCACATTGAGTTGTGACAACAGCAATATCACCATTACCGATAATTCTGCCAACAGCAATGGGATCAATGTCAACCAAAACCTAGACATCAACAGTGCTTTTTCCTACAATGTGAGTGGAAACATTGCCGATCAAACGGTTGTTACTTTCACTGTAACCATCACTGACGATGCCGGAAACACGTGGACCAGTACCTTCACTGAAACCATCAATGCGCCAGTATTAAGTTGTGGAGAATTTGTTATTAATGACAATGGGAATGGTGATGGTTATCTGCAAACTGGAGAAACAGCCACGCTTTCATACACCATCATCAATACCGGTCACGCCGCAAGCAATCCTGGAAATTTCTCCATCGGGGACAATAGCAACAGCACTAGCTTAACCACTGAAAACGCTACGATGACAAGTATACCTGTTGATGGCCTTTATACGTTCAGCACGGATATCGCTGTGGGTGGAACCGCTGGAACAACTGAAAATGTTACGTTCAATTTTTCAGCTGTCAGTGGGCTTTTAGGAATTGATTGCTCTGCCAATACCATCATCAACCAAATCATAGAAACCTGGGAATCTGGAAATGACCAAACTTTTAATTGGCAATACGAGGGGAATGTGGATTGGTTTGTTTCTACCAATTCACCCTATGCTGGGACTTACTGTATGGAAAGTGGAAACATCAACAACAGTCAAAGCACCACTTTGATGTTGGTATCTGATTTTGCATCAGCGGGTCCTGTGGGCTTTATGTACAAAACCAGCACTGAAGGCTCTTATGACTTTTTGACCTTCAAAGTGGACAATGCCGTTATCAATTCTTGGAGCGGAGAAAATGCATGGGCAAACTACAGCACCAATGTTACCGCTGGAAGTCATACCTTGAGGTGGATATACGCAAAGGATAACATTGTTTCCTCTGGCAGCGACGCAGCATGGGTAGACAACATCATTCTGCCCCCAAGTCAAACCACATTTATTCTCGAAGAGAATACCCAGAATCAAGACATCCAATTGTACCCCAATCCGACATTGGGCAATTGTTTCATAGAATGGAAGAGCATGGGGCAAGCGCAATTGCGCATCATTGATATCCAAGGAAAAACGGCGGCCACCATTTATAGCAATGAGCATTTTGGCATGGTGCGTACTGAAATCCCTTCCTCCCTATTGGCACCTGGAACCTATTGGATTGAAGTGAACAATTGTTACAATATATCGCGCAAAAAGCTCATTGTTCAATAAAACAACTATCGCTTTAACAGCATGAGTCCATATGGGCTCATGCTGATTGTTGCCCCCATTGAGTAACTGTTTCCTGTGATCACATCGATCCATGTTGAATTTTGCAAAGCAGCAGGGACAGAAAAATCAACGGTATTAAAACCTGGATTGGCGATGATGAAAACTTCCTCGTCCTCCCATTGTCTTTTAAAACAAACCAGTTGTGTTGTGGAATAATGGCTAAAGAATCCTTTCTTGGCCGCTACACTTGATTTATAAAACTGGCCTAACCGTTTATAATACTGGAAAATAGAGGGGTTTAAATTCCAATTGATGTTGGTATTGGAGAAAAAAGGGATGGGATTGGCGTAACCTATTTCTTGCCCTGTATACAGCATTGGCGCGCCACCAAACATCATCGAAATGGCACTGGCCGTCATGGCACCTTGAAAGCCATTGAATAATCCGACAGGGCTATCCACCCATGCACATTCATCGTGATTTGATGTAAAGCGCAGTTTGTGTTTTCCCACTGGAATGGCGGTATACTCCGCCAAGTGCAAACCATTCAATTGGCTGGCTGGGGCTCCGTTATACAAATTGAGCATCGCACTGTAAAAACTCCAACCATAGGTTAAATCAAACCCTGCAGCATAATGATCTGAGCGCTCACCTTCCGCCAACATGATGATGGAACGATTGGGAATATTGCGCAGTTCACCAATGGATTGTTGCCAAAAATCAAAGGGAATTCCATCTGCATAATCACAACGGAAACCATCCACATTGGCTTCCAATATCCAATAGCGCATTGCGTCAATCATGGCTTTGCGCATGGAGTCATTTTCAAAATTGAGATCCGCAACATCGGCCCAATTCGTTCCGGCGGGGCTAATCACATTACCATTGGCATCTTGGGTGTACCACGATTTGTGTTGCATCCAAGGATTGTCCCATGATGTGTGATTGGCCACCCAGTCCATGATAACTGCCATGCCTCGCTCGTGAGCTGCATCCGTTAAGGAACGCAAAGCATCCAAGTCACCATATTCAGCGGACACCTCCAAATAATTCTTTACTGAGTAAGGAGAATTGACACTATTGATTGAACCGATTGGATGAATGGGCATTAACCAAATGACATTGATGCCCAGAGAGTCCAAGCGATCCAATTGGGCCGTCACGCCATCCAAATCACCAGAACTGGAGAAGGCTCTGAGATTAACCTCATACATTTGAATGTCTCTGCCTTGAGGCACACTGTCCATCGGAACCCCGTATTGCTGATAACCCGATACACCAGGATCTACGATGACAACAGGTTCTTCTTTGGGCTCTTCTTTGTCCTTACAACTCCAGCAAAAAGCCAATACAATGATCAATAAAAATCTCATGCCCCAAATAAACAACAAAATTGACATAATCTTTTGTCTACCAATGAAAATGACGTATTTTCGCACTCCCTGAAAAAGGACTTGGAGGAGTAAGCAGCCCGAGAAAACAAAACAGTTTAACCCATTTGCACTCTGCTTACCACTTTTTGTGAGCGCAAATACAACTAACAAATGCCACATGGCAGAAGAAATCAACCCAGCTGAAAACGCTGAAAATTTGGATTCTGTAGTAGAATCTACCCCCGCTCAAGTTGAAGAAAAAGTTTCTCAAGAAGAGCCCATTGAATTGTATAGCACTGCAGATGATGCGGCTTACATGACCAGTACAGGTGAATTTAACTGGGATGCCTATGAGGCAGCTGGTGGTTACACCAAAGATGAGCGTTCTCGCTATGACGAAGTTTATGAAAAAACTTTGTCTACCATCACTGAAAAAGAAGTGGTTCCTGGAACCATCGTTTCTATTGGTAAAAAAGAAGTTGTCGTCAACATCGGTTACAAATCAGAGGGTGTTGTTGCGGTAACCGAATTCCGTTACAACCCAGATTTGAAAGTGGGTGATGTTGTTCCTATTTTCATTGAAACACAAGAAGACAAAACAGGTCAAATGCGCGTATCGCACAAGACTGCTCGTTTGTTGAGTGCTTGGACTGAAGTAAACAAAGCTTTGGAATCAGGCGAAATCATCAAAGGAGAAGTGAAGTGCCGTACCAAAGGAGGTTTGATTGTCGATGTATTTGGTTTGGAAGCATTCCTTCCTGGATCTCAAATCGATGTTAAGCCAATCCGCGATTACGATGTGTATGTTGGAAAGGTAATGGAATTGAAAGTTGTTAAAATTAACAACGAATTCAAAAACGTTGTTGTTTCGCACAAAGCACTTATCGAAGCTGAAATCGAAGAGCAAAAGAAGCAAATCATGTCAGGTTTGGAGAAAGGTCAAGTATTGGAAGGTGTTGTCAAAAACATCACCAGCTATGGCGTATTCATCGACCTTGGCGGCGTAGATGGATTGATCCACATTACCGACCTTTCTTGGGGACGTATCAACCACCCAGAAGAAGTGGTTCAATTGGATTCTAAAATCAACGTGGTTATTCTTGACTTCGATGATGACAAGAAGAGAATTGCATTGGGCTTGAAGCAGCTTTCTGCTCACCCATGGGATGCTTACCAAGACACATTGCAAGTAGGTCAAAAAGTTACTGGTAAAGTAGTTGTTTTGGCTGACTACGGTGCATTTGTAGAAGTTGCACCTGGTGTAGAAGGTTTGATCCACGTATCTGAAATGTCATGGAGCTCACACTTGCGTTCTGCTCAAGATTTCTTGAAAGTAGGACAAGATGTAGAGTGTGTTGTTTTGGCTGTAGAAAAAGACGAGCGTAAATTGAGCTTGGGTATGAAGCAATTGTCTTCTGATCCATGGGAAGGAATTGAAAGTCGTTTCTCAGTTGGAAGCAAGCACACCGCTAAAGTTCGTGCATTCACCAACTTTGGTGTATTCTGCGAATTGGCTGAAGGCATTGACGGTTTGGTTCACATCTCTGATTTGTCTTGGAGCAAGAAAATCAAGCATCCATCTGAGTTCTGTGCTATCGGTGATGATATGGAAGTTGTTGTCTTAGAATTGGACAAGGACAGCCGTAAAATCAGCTTGGGTCACAAACAAATCGAAGAGAATCCATGGGATGTATTTGATGCAACATTTGCCGAAGGTACACGTCACCAAGGAACCATCATCCGCAAAGAAGGTGGTCACGTGGTGGTATCGTTGCCATACGGTTTGGAAGGTTTCTGCGTAAGCAAAAACTTGAAAAAAGAAGATGGATCAACTGCCAAAGTTGACGAGACATTAGAGTTTGTTGTTTTAGAGTTCAACAAGAACCAACGCAAAATCAATGTTTCTCACACTTCAACTTTCAAAGCTGACGAACCTGGTGCAGAAGCTCCAAAGAAAGCCCGTGCTCCAAAGAAAGCAGAGGGTGCTGATTCAAGCGCTGTGAAAGCAGTAAATGCTCAAGTAGAGAAATCTACATTGGGTGATATCGGTGCTTTGGCTGCATTGAAAGAGAAAATGGAAGGAAAAGGAGAATAATCCTAATCCCAACGTTAATAAGTATTGAAAAGGCTGTCCGCAAGGATGGCCTTTTCTTTTACCTTTTCATCAATGAAAAAGAACGTGCTTTTTATTTTTTGCCTATCCATAATGGGATGGTCGATTCCCTCCTTGTTAGCGCAGAAATTTGAACAAGATTTTTGGGCCAAGATGGATTCAGCGGATACCACTGGACTGCTGATGATTGCCAAACAATGGGAAAGTAAACACCCCAACGATCCGGAACTTTATGTGGCTTATGCCAATTACCACACAAAAAAGGCATTTCAAGAATTGGTGCAAATGACAACAGAGAAACCAGAGGGTGTGGAGTATTTAGAGATGGCGGATAGTTCTGGGGGGGCAGCAGGCTACCTATTCAGTGAAATTTCTGTGAATGATAGCAGTGTCCAAACAGCTGTGCGGTATTTGGATTTGGCCATTCAAAAATTCCCCAACCGTCTGGATTTTAGATTAGGAAAAATTTACCTCACCCGAGAGAGTGAGCACTGGGATTGGATGGAAACAGAGATTGTAGCCACACTTCAACAATCCGCCAAATTGGAACACCGATGGAAGACCGAACACAACGAGAAAATCAAAGAAGCCCAACCATTTCTATACTCATCACTTCAAGAAACATTTTATGTGCTTTTTGAATCCGGACTACCCTATGCCTATGACATCATTGAGAGAAGTTCAAGATTAATCATACAACAAGAGGATCAGAATGTTATTGCCTTATCCAATATTGCAACTTGCCTGATGATGAAGGAAAAACACCTGGACGCACTCACTTTTCTGAACAAAGCCTATCAAATTTCGCCCAATGACATCATAATTGTGGGCAATGAAGCCTTCTGCCACTGGAGATTGGGACACTATGAAGATGCCAAACGATTTTACAAAATAGCCCTTGAAATGGCTAAATCCGAGGGAGACCAGGAAGGTGCTATGTACTACGAAGAACAAATTCAAGAAATGGATCAGCAGATTGACAACAAATGATTCGGCTTTTAATTCTCATCTCGAGTTTTTATTTTCCATTTTTTTCACTTTGTCAAAGTTTGACTTTAGTGGATTTAAACATCCGTTATGACAATCCCTCAGACGGAGAAAATGCATGGAGCAATCGCAAAGTGTCGACCCTGAACTGGCTGAAAGATCAGGAAGCTGATTTGTATTTCTTTCAAGAAGTCCTTCACCATCAATACATCGATTTACAAGAAAAATTAGATGGTTACAAATGCTATGGCGTTGGTCGTGAGGATGGAAATAAAAAAGGAGAGTATTGTCCTATTTTTTATAAAACGGATCGATTTGATTTGAAAGATACTTTGACGATTTGGCTTTCGCCCAATCCCTCTGTTCCAGGAAAAGGTTGGGATGCTGCTTGTGAGCGCGTGGCCACACTCGTCATATTGACAGATAAGCGTGATGAACAAACATTGGTATGCATCAATACCCATTGGGATCATGTCGGAAAAATAGCCCAAGAAAAAAGCGCACAGCTTATTTTGCAACTCTTAGAACTCTGCCCTTCACCCTATACACTGATCTGCGGCGATTTTAACGTTACCTCTGAACACATCGGAATCCAAAACCTTTCAGGTAAATTACCCCTGATAAAAACACCGGAAAAAAGAAATACCTATCACGGATTTCAAGCATCCGTTGAAAGTTCTACCGGTCCCATTGATTTAATTTTAGCCTCGGAAGAATTAAAGGCAACAAAATACCAGTATTTCCGTCATTCCAACAGTGGTCAATTGCTTTCTGATCATGATGCCATACGAGTAGAATTGATAAAAATGAATAAAGAGTAAAATGACAACCCCTTATTTTTTCAAACCCTTTCATGTAATCATTGTATTGTTATTGGTAACAATGACAAGCACAATAGCTCATACGCAATCTGATTCTGCTAGCCTTGCCTTTGAAAAATCCAATCTATCAAGAGAAAGTTTTGAGAATGACCGACCTCATGAAAGTTTAAAGTTCATGTTGGAAGCCCATAAACTTGATCCTAAAAACATAATCTACACCTTTGAAAGTGGATACCTGCAATACCTGCTGAAGGATTACAAAGGAGCCATTCAAACAATGCTTCCTTATAGAGATCACCCAGATGCTATGCCTCCGTTTTTTCAGTTTCTGGCCAATTCCTATTACATGAATCACCAAGAAAATGAATCCATAACGACACTGGATATCGCATTGAGTAAGTTCCCAAAAAATGGCATGCTCCACTTAGAAAAGGGCAATATACTATCTGAAATGAAAGAGCCTGGTCAGGCCTTGTTTTATTACTTGAAAGGAATTGAAGCTGAACCGAATTTTGCTTTAAATTACTACAAAGCCTCCATGATCAACTTTCAACAAAATCAAATCATTGCAGGACTGCTTTTAGGAGAAACCTTCATGAATCTGGAAAGAGATTCTCCTTACACAGAATACATGAGTGCTGAGCTCTTCAAACAATTTAAAAAGGCAATAGAACTAGACAGTGCAGGATGGAGAACGCATTGGTGCAACGGACAAAAATATGATACTGTGCTGTCAAGACAAGACATACAAATACAGCCTCCTTTCTGCGAGGCGTATGCTTTTCTCACCGCCCAGTGTGATCAAAAGGAGATTTATCAAATGGACATATCCAGCATTTCACTCGTTAGAGAAAATATACTTGAATTGTACTATTTAGAAGATTTTCAAAACTTATACGGAGAACCCATATTCGAATTCCAAAGAATTATTTTTGAGCAAGGCCACTTTGAGGCTTATAACCATTGGTTGATGATGATTGGAAATCCAGAAGAGTTTCAACTTTGGAAAGAAAGCAATTCTGAAAAATGGAATGCATTTGTGCAATGGTTCAATCGATTTCAATTGCAATTTCCTGACAATGAATAATAGGATTGTCATTTTGATTATGGCTCTGAGCTCTTCTGCCATGACCAACCGAGGACAATCATTAGAAACGAAAAAATTGGAATTCTTAATAGGAAAAATCCAAGCTTTTCACCAAGGGAAATTGGTTTATCAAGATTCGTCATACCAACACATACAATCTCTTCCCTTCAACTTACATCAAGGTATTGATTGTATCACTGACTCCATACAATTTCAACTTGGGGTAGATAGCTTACAACATGAACAAGGTATTATCCATAATGGGTTAACTCCTACAAATGGGATGTATTGGGCGTGGCAAAGCGGATACATCTTTGTAAAATGGGAAGGAGTTATAAAGAATGGGAATGGGAATGGGAATGGGAACGGAATTGAGAATGGAATAGAATTTAGTCCTTTTACTTTTCACTTGGGGGGATTTCAATATCCTTTTCGCTGTGATCAACAATGCGCCTTCAGACTGGAAAAACCAAAGAAAATCAGTGAGATTGCGTTGTATTTCGAGCCCACGAAAGAAATATTTCAATTCATCCAAAAAAGTGACTTAGAAATCATGTCTCCTCAGCCTGCTGCCGTTCAAATGATGCAACTTTTCAAATCATGTCTTCACGCTCAATAACCCTATCTTTAATTATTGGATTGATCATATTAATGGGGTTTCATTGGAGCTCGGTGCATTTCCCTCAACCAAAAGGGTGGCCCAAAACCACCTATCCCTTTGAGATCAGTCCCTATGACACAGCACAAGTGCGATTGGGAAAGTACTTGTTCTACGATCCTATTTTATCAAAGGACAGCACTGTATCTTGTGCCAGTTGTCACTCTCCTTACAATGCTTTTTCCCATACGGACCATCCCACTTCGCATGGTATCCAAGACCGAAAAGGGACGCGCAATGCCCCTGCCCTATTCAATTTAGCATGGAGCAAAAGTTTCATGTGGGATGGAGCCATTCATCATTTGGATTTTCAAGCAGTGGCTCCCATCACTGGTAAAAATGAAATGGATGAATCATTGGAAAATGTTGTCCTAAAAATCAAGAAACAAAAAAGATATGTCTCTGCCTTTCAAACTGTTTTTCCCCATCAAGAAATCAATGCCAATCTCCTTTTGCGCTGTCTCAGTCAATTTCAACTCTCCCTCATTTCAACGCAATCCAAATTTGATTTGGTGAATGAAGGTATTGATGTTTTCACCCAAAGTGAACTTTCAGGAAAAAAACTATTTGCAGATTATTGCTCAACATGCCACACTCCTCCCCTGTTCACGAATCAAGAATTGATGTATCATAAAATACCAAAGAACATTCCACTGGATTCTGGAAAATACTCCATCACGAAAATTGCATCCGATTCTTTCCTTTTCAAAGTTCCTTCATTGCGCAACTTGTCTTTCACTCATCCCTACTTTCACGATGGGCATCAACCCCAGTTGCGTGCGGCCATTAGAGAGCATGGTCAAATGCTGCTTGAACAATATCAATTGTCGGAAGATGAAATCAGCATGATCATTTCTTTTTTAAAGACATTGGACGACCCTACTTTTGTCTTTGATCCAGCACATCAATTTCCCACCTCATTTCTACGAAATAAATAGTTAGTTTTGAACATGCAACTTTCCGAATTACTTATTATTGAATCCAAAGCTATCCAACTCATCCGGAAAACAGGCCTCTGGATGTTGGAGCAACGTGTCAAACCGATGGACATTGAAATCAAAACACCCAATAATTTGGTAAGCTATGTGGATAAAGAAAGTGAAAAGAAATTGGTAGAAGGCTTATCTGTTTTATTCCCAGAAGCTGGATTTATTGCAGAAGAAGGTACAGGCGAAAAAGCGGACGTTTGGAATTGGGTGATTGACCCTTTGGATGGCACAACCAATTTCTTGCATGGCGTTCCCATTTGGTGCATTAGTGTTGCTTTATGTTACAATAAAAAAGCTGTGATTGGCATCATTTACGACCCCAATCAAGACCAGTGTTTTCATGCAGTAAAAGGGAATGGCGCCTATTTGAATGACACTCTCATAAAAACCAGCCGCCAAACTTCATTGCGCGACGCATTATTGGTTACCGGCTTTCCTTACGATGACTTTGGTCGAGAAGATCAGTACATCTCATTGTTCCGCGCCCTCATGAAAAACACCCGTGGCATTCGTCGATTGGGCAGTGCAGCGCTAGATCTAGCCTGGGTGGCCTGTGGTCGCTTTGAAGCTTTTTACGAATATGGACTCAACCCTTGGGATGTGGCAGCGGGTGTGGTCATCATTGAGGAAGCTGGCGGTACGGTTACCGGATTTCATGATGGAGACCCCATTTTTAATGAAGACATTCTAGCCTCCAATTCTTACATACATAAAGAATTGCGCAAAATCATTCAAATTCACTTCACGGTATAAATTACTTTTCTCCCTTTTTTGGTTATATTCGAAGTATTAAACCAAAACCAATGAGGAAATTTTTATTCGTATTCATTGCATTAACCTGTCAATTGTATTCAATGGCCCAAGTACCCGCCAATGATGCATGCGCCGATGCAACACCACTCGAAATTAACAGTGGCACCATTACATTTTACAATACCGGAACCATAACCGACGCCGCCAATCCTACTTGTGGAGGAACCAATGCGATAAAAGATGTTTGGTTTAGCTTCATCTACACCGGGGGCAATATTTCAATAACCACGCACCTTACCGGAACATTGACGGATACCAGAATGGCGTTATACAGCAGTTGCGGTGGTCCTCAAATTGTTTGCAACGATGACTTTGGAGGAACCTACGCTTCTCAAATCAATATTGGTTGCCCTACGTTGACTTTGGGAACAACCTACTACTTGCAAGTGGGTGGATACCAAAGCTTGACGGGAACTTTTGGTCTATCTATTGTATCCACTGCGGTTGTGGGATGTACCGACCCCAACGCCTCCAATTTCAATGCCTGCGCCACCATTGATGGGAATAATTGTTTGATCACCAATGCCAATGATGCCTGTGACAATGCTGTTTTGTTGTTGCCCAATTCTGGAGCGGTGAATACCACCAACATTGATGCTTCGTCAGGTGCAACTCCGGGGTGCGGTGGAGCCATCAAAGACGTTTGGTTCAAGTTTGTTTATCAAGGCGGAAATTACACCCTCACCCTTGGCGCTTCAACAGCCACGGATACCACTCAACTTGTGGATACCCAAATGGCCGTATACGAATCATGTGGCGGGTCCATCATAGCCTGCGACGACGATGATGCGGCTGGAAATTACAGCATGATTCGTTTTGGTTGCCCGCAGGGAAATGGAACTGGCGGCGCTTTTGAAGATGATCAGCTGGAAATCGGCCACACCTATTACGTGCAAGTGGGAGGATACAACAATACAGAAGGGTTGTTCTCCATCAACCTCACCACAGCAACTGTTGCTGGTTGCACCGATCCCGATGCCAGCAATTACAATACTTGTGCTACGCAAGACAACGGAACTTGTGAGTTCCCACCCATTGCTGCCAATTTCTATTACAACGTTGTATCCAATAGCAACAACTGTTACAGGATCCAATACAACAACAGCAGTGAAGGCAACCAAGTTAGCCATCAATGGACTTTTGACGGCAGCGTAGATGTCTTCGATTCCAGCGACGAAAATCCGGTTGTTACCTATCCAGGCCCCGGTGTCTACGCAGCAACACTAGTGGTCACAGACCCTATGGGGGTTTCCAGTAGCATCACACAAAATATTATCGTGACGGAAGCTCAAATTCTGACCATCGATGTAACTGCAGACAATCTTCCACAACAAACCACCTGGAAAGTTTTCAATGCGGAGAATGTTTTGGTTGCTCAAGGTACCACCAATGATGCCACGTTGTGCATCGCCAACGAATGTCACCGTGTTGAATTTTATGACACCGGCAACAATGGTATTTGTTGCACCAATGGCAATGGAGGCTTCAATATTTTCCTAAACGGCGTTTCTGTCACCACTGGAGGTGCTTTTGGCAATTATACTTTCATTGAAGTCAATTGCGCACAAGGATCTACTTGTGAGGATCCCATCATTGCAACCTTGGATACATTGGTGGTTCCTGCACCCAACACCTGGTATGCTTTTACCCCAAGTGTGAATGGTCAATACCGCATCAGTACCTGTGGCTTGGCCAATTGCAACACCACCATTTGGATGTATGATTATTGTAACATGGCCAACTTTGATGAAAGCAATGCGGCTACTTATACCTACAATGATGACTTCTGTGGCGAACAAGCTGAAATCACCCCTTACCTAGAGGGTGGGGTTACTTACTACGTTCGTGTGGGCGACCACAACAACGATTGCGGAACCAATGGCTATCAAGTTTCTTTTGAATACATGGGACCTATTCAAGGATGCATGGATGAGCTGGCCTGTAACTACAGTCCATTGGCTGAAATGCCCGCTACTTGTTACTATAACGGTGACCCCAACTGCAACAACCTAGGCCCAGATCTCTCCGTTGATGGCAATTTATTGTACACTTCTATGTACCAAACCACCATCAATGGAACAGACGCTTGCTTGGTGAATGAAGGTTGTTTACAAGGATTGGGCAATCGCGAAATCATACGTTTCTCAACGAGAATTGACAACATTGGAAATCAGGACTATTTCATTGGAGTTCCCAATACGGCCAATGATCAATTTGTTTGGGATCTTTGTCACAACCACTATCACTATGCCGGTTACGCGGAATACGAGCTGTATGATGCCGCTGGAAACCTTATGCCGGAAGTAGGATTTAAAAATGGATTCTGTGTTTTGGATTTGGGTTGTGTCACCGGTGTGGCAAAATTTGGATGTGGCAATATGGGAATCACTGCCGGTTGTTATGACGTATACAATGCCGGGCTCCAATGCCAATGGGTGGACGTAACCGACGTTCCTGCCGGTACTTATCACCTTGTATTAAAAACCAACTGGGACCATGATCCGGATATGTTAGGTCATTATGAATTGGCCTACAACAATAACTGGGCACAAGTATGTTTTAGCTTTGAAAGAGACAGTTTAGATCAATTGATCAACTTCCAAAAATTGCCCATGTCTGCTTGTGGCATATTAACTGACTGTCTTGGACAACCCTTTGGAAATGCGCAACCCGATTGCCAAGGCAATTGTCCGGGGCAAGTAAAAAGAGGAGACATTGCAACAGACTTGATGTACGACTTGGGCGACATTTATGCCTACGGAAATGCATCCGTTGCTGAGAATTTGGGAGCAACGGATTGCAATGACTTGAATGAAGATGGCGTGGTGAGCATTGCTGACGCAGCTTATTTGGATCAATGCATCCACACCCAACAAGACCAAGGCATTCTACCTGGACTCATGGAACCTTGTGCTTGGGATCCTGAGATTGTTGATGTCAGCGAAACTGCAACCTTGAGCATTGGCAACCTCAATACCAACGAAGGTTACTTTGATGTAATGATTACCAACCCTGATGGCATGGTAAACGCGATGCAATTTGATATTAGTGGAGCTACCATCATGAGTGTCGAGAGTTTGTTACCCAATACAACTTGGAGTTCTCACCTTTTCTTTGAAGACGAGGGAACCAAAATTGCCGCCTTAGGACACTTGGGTACCATGATACCTGTTAACTTCAGCGCATTGCCCGTATTGCGTGTTCATTATGCCAACATCACCAACAATGAAATTTGCATTGGTAATATTGATGAAATCATCAATGTCTTCATGCACAACATCCTTACACAAGTGGGCCCATGCGTTCCTGTAAGTGAAATGATCAACAACCCTGTGTACACAGAGGCCAATTGTGTGAGCGGTCCTGTTGTATTTACAGACAACAGCTTTGGAAACACCAGTCGCAATTGGTATTTCCCAGGAGGAACTCCATCAACATCCAATGCCGCCGAAGTTGCAGTTCAGTACGCCGTTACCGGAACCTACAGTTTTGCATTGGTGATATCGGATGGCAACTACTCAGATTCCATTTGGTACGAAAACGCAATACAAGTCTCAGAGGCGGTAACCTATTTTCAGGACAATGATGGAGACGGGGAAGGAAGTGATGTAACCATGGCAGCCTGTTCTACACCAGTTGGCTATGTAAACAACAGCAACGACTGTGATGATTTTGACAACAACATTGCCACCAATGCGGTTGAGCTATGCAACAACTATGACGACAATTGCAACAATGCCATTGACGAAGGCTTTGATCAGGACAATGATGGATACAGCAGCTGCATGGGCGACTGCGATGACAACAGTGCCATTGCGCATCCCCAAGCCATGGAGTTGTGCAACTTGGTAGATGACAATTGCAACAGCCTCGTGGACGAAGGATTTGACAACGACGGAGATGGATTTACGCTGTGCAATGGAGATTGCAATGACAATTTTGCAGGCATCAATCCCAGCATTACAGAAACCTGCAACGGATTGGATGACAACTGTGATGGATTGGCAGATGAAGGATTAACAACCCCTTGGTACAACGACATCGATGAGGATGGCTATGGTGCAGGTGTAGCATCTTACTTCTGTATCCAACCCGTGGGCATGGTCACCAACAACGCGGATTGTGATGACAGTGATCCTACTTTGAATCCTGCCGCAGTGGAGGTATTGGACAACACGGACAATGACTGCGATGGCTTTGTGGATGAGGGAGCGGTAAACAGTGTGTATGATTTGGATCAAGTGCAATTGACCATCATGCCCAATCCAGCCAGTAGTCAAGTTGTTATTTATACCAATGCACACATTGGCAATGTTCAGGTGAAGGTTTTTGACCAGCAAGGAAAACAAGTAGATC
>CAYQUT010000011.1:0-83043 GCA_964420985.1 uncultured Chryseobacterium sp. | reverse complement strand
GGGTACCAGCCGCTGATGATGCCTACAACGGCACAGATGACAAAGCCCATCATGATCCACAACCAAGGGATGGTGAAGGGCGTTTCCATGAAGATGGATAAGATGTTGCCGACCCATATTCCCAAGAAAATTCCAATGATGCCTCCGATCTGTCCGATGACAATGGACTCAATCAAAAATTGTAATCTAATTCTACTGGGTGTCGCTCCCAATGCTTTGCGAATTCCTATTTCCCGCGTGCGTTCTGTGACACTCACCAACATGATGTTCATCAATCCTATCGATGCGCCCAATAGGGTGATGATGCCAATGAAGATTCCGCCATTGGTGATGCCGCTGATCAATCCTGTCAACTCCTCTACCAATCCATTGCTCATTCTGATTTCAAAACTTTCTTCTTCTCCCAATTCATCGCCTCGGATGACGCGCATGGTATTTACCGCCTCTGAAACCAAACGTCCCAAATCCTTGCTGTCCTTGGCCTGAACTTGTATGGTGTAATCGGTGTTGGCACTGTCAAAACACTTTTTTACATTTTGCGTGGGTATCAAACATTGATTGTCACCCGCAAATCCCATGGTGTTGCCCTTGGATTTCAAAGTGCCCACCACACGGTAAGCATTGCTGTTGATTCTGACGATTTTATTGATGGGCGATTCGCCGTGAATGAATAATTTTTCAATCACGTCTTGTCCCAAGATGATTACGTTGTCTCCTTGCTCTACCTCTTGTCGGGTAAAGGTGCGTCCTTCACTCAAGGTGTAGGATGATATTTGTAAATAGTGCTCATCGCATCCAATCACATTGACATTGGGATTGGTGGTCTCTGCATCGTGCTTTACAGTGGTATTGAATGATGCCCGAGCCGTGATGGATACCAATGGTGCAATGGTGAATTGATTTTGAAAAGCACGGGCCTCTTCATACTTCATTGACTCATATCGTTTGGCAGCCATTCCATTGCGGCTTCCTCGTCGCATATTGTTGCCAGACACGATGCTAAAACTGTTGGTGCCCAATCGGGTAAACTCCGCTTTGATTTTCTCCTCGATGGCTGTAACCGCGGTGATCATTCCTACCAACGCCATGATGCCGATGGCGATGATGCTGATGGTGAGTGAGGCTCGTAGTTTTTGGGCCGTCAAACTTTGCCAAGCTATTTTGATGTTTTCAACATGGGCGGGCGAAAGGATTGGCATGTGGCTAAAATACACAGACTTGAAGCTGTGAGAAAAGACTTTGTGATTTCGTAACAATTTTAGGTTTCCTGCCTTAATTTCGTCGCGTCTAAAAAAAGAACAAAATGAGTCAAGTATTCGATTTAGAAATGATCAAGGAGGTGTACCGTCGCTTTCCTGAGAGAATTGCCGCTGCTCGCGCAGTAACCAATAAGCCATTGACTTTGGCTGAGAAAATATTGTACACCCACTTGTGGGAAGGGAATGCTACTGCAGCATCTGAGCGAGGTAAATCGTATGTTGACTTTGCGCCTGATCGCGTTGCGATGCAAGATGCTACAGCCCAAATGGCGTTGTTGCAATTTATGCAAGCTGGCCGCAAGAAAGTGGCCGTGCCTTCTACAGTGCATTGTGATCACTTGATTCAAGCCAAAGTGGAAAGCAAGGCGGATTTGAGTGAGGCCGTGAATAAGAACAGCGAAGTTTACAACTTCCTTTCATCGGTTTCCAACAAATACGGCATCGGCTTCTGGAAGCCAGGCGCTGGTATCATTCACCAAGTTGTATTAGAAAACTACGCGTTCCCAGGTGGAATGATGATTGGTACGGACTCTCACACGGTTAACGCAGGTGGTTTGGGAATGATTGCCATTGGTGTGGGCGGTGCTGACGCAATGGACGTGATGGCCGGAATGGCTTGGGAATTGAAATTCCCTAAATTGATTGGTATCAAATTGACCGGTAAATTAAACGGTTGGTGTTCTGCCAAAGATGTGATTTTGAAAGTGGCAGGTATTCTTACCGTGAAAGGTGGAACGGGCTGCATTGTAGAATATTTTGGTGAAGGTGCCCAATCCTTGTCTTGCACTGGAAAAGGTACCATTTGCAACATGGGAGCTGAGATTGGTGCTACGACATCAACCTTCGGTTATGACGACAGCATGGAGCGTTACTTGCGTTCAACGGGTCGCGCTGAGGTGGCTGATTTGGCCAATGGCATCCGTGAACACTTGACTGGCGATGTTGAAGTATATGCCAATCCAGAACAATATTTTGATCAAGTAATCGAAATCAATTTGGATGAGTTGGAGCCTTATGTGAATGGTCCATTCACGCCAGACTTGGCCACACCGATTTCTCAAATGAAAGAGGCTGCGGCTAAGAATGATTGGCCAACGAAGGTTGAGGTAGGTTTGATTGGTTCTTGCACCAACAGTTCTTACGAAGATATTTCTCGCTCCGCCAACTTGGCCAAGCAAGCCAATGATTTGGGCATCAAAGCCAAGGCAGAGTTCAGCATCACGCCCGGTTCTGAATTGGTGCGTTACACCATCGAGCGCGATGGATTGACAGCGATTTTTGATCAGATGGGAGCCAAAGTTTTTGCCAATGCATGCGGACCATGTATCGGAATGTGGGCACGCGTTGGTGCGGAGAAGAAAGAACGCAATACCATTGTTCACTCTTTCAACAGAAACTTCTCGGCACGTCAGGATGGAAATCCCAATACATTGGCCTTTGTGGCTTCACCAGAGTTGACAACGGCATTGGCCATTGCGGGTGATTTGACTTTTAATCCTTTGACAGACACATTGACCAATGAGAAAGGAGAGCAAGTGAAATTGATGCCTCCAACGGGTGAAGAGTTGCCCACCAGAGGATTTGCGGTGGAAGATGCCGGATACCAAGCGCCAGCAGAAGATGGCAGTGGAGTAGAAGTCAGCGTGAGTGAAACTTCGGATCGTCTACAATTGTTGGCTCCATTTGCTGAGTGGAACGGAAGCAATATCGAGAATGCCCGTGTATTGATCAAAGCAAAAGGTAAGTGTACTACCGACCATATTTCCATGGCCGGTAAGTGGTTGACTTATCGGGGTCATTTGGACAACATTGCCAACAATACTTTAATTGGAGCTACCAATTTCTTCAATGGCGAGCAAAACAAGGTGAAGAATCAATTGACCGGTGAATATGCTGAAGTGCCAGCTGTTCAGCGTGCATACAAAGCAGCGGGTGTACCTACCATTGTTGTAGGAGATACCAACTACGGAGAAGGTTCTTCACGTGAGCATGCCGCCATGCAACCCCGTCATTTGGGCGTTCGCGCTATCTTGGTGAAGAGTTTTGCCCGTATTCACGAGACCAATTTGAAAAAGCAAGGCATGTTGGCTTTGACCTTTATCAATGAGGCAGATTACGATAAAATTCGTGAGAACGATCAAATTGATTTTGTTGATTTGACTTCTTTCGCTCCAGAAAAACCATTGACATTGAATTTGAAGCATGACGATGGAACAGCGGAGACCATCCAAGTAGGACACACCTACAATGCGCAGCAAATTGAGTGGTTCAAGGCTGGTGGTGCGTTGAATTTGATTCGCAAGAGTTTGAACTAAATGACAAAAGATTTTAAATAAAAAATGCCTCCGAAATGGAGGCATTTTTTTGAATATCAACTTATTGAACAATGGTAATCGATCCATTGACCTTTCCACTTTGAATGGTCCCGCATTGTGTAGTATATTCAAAGGTGAAGAAGTAATCTCCAGTATTCACTTCAGATGCATTCCAATAAGGTTGAGAGGGAGTACTTTCAAATACCAAGGCGCCCCATCTATTGAAAACTTTCATGTTGTATACTTTGAAGTAAACGTAGAAATCCCACTCTGGATTTTGCTTTAAGAAAGGTCGCCAAAAGTCATTTTTTGCATCCTTGTTTCTGGTAATTACATTGGGGAATTCCATGTCATTGGCATCAAATCCTAGGTCAATGGTTTGCGGAATGGAAGTCAGAAAAGTGTCTTCACATCCATTTTCAGAATTTGTAATATTCACTGAATACATTCCAGAGGTAATGACGGAAGGCGTGTCGATTGTTTCTGTCCCTTGTAAAAATTGACCATCAATCGTTGACCAATTCAATTGGTATTGATCAGTATTGGTAACAATAAAATGATTGAGTTCAATGACGGGAGTCCAACAGCTGAGCGTATCGGGTGAATCAAAGGCAATGATGGGTGAGATGGTGTCGATATCAATCGTAATTGCTGTTTGATTGCTGCAATTGGTATTATTGTCAGCACAAGTGAAAACAAAAGTTCCTGAGTTTGTTGTAGAAAAAGTCAATGGATTGGGCGTTGGCGTTGGAAAAACTTGCGCTCCACTGCTCCAGATAACATTGTAATTGTTTGCATCAGTACTAGCATTTAAAGTTGATAAAGGATGGCTGCATGTTATTGGACCGTCAGAGGAAAGATTTACTTGGGGCAATGCATTTGTTGTGACTGAAATATCATCCGTTAATTCACATCCATTACCAAAGTGCAGCGTTGCGATATAATTCAAAGTTCCGACTTCCGGATTGGGAACTGTATAATTGTTGTCGAAAACGCCATCGGGCCATTCAACGACTTCAGAAGAGTTGATGACTATGTCATCGCCGTAACATATGGAAAAGTCGACTGGCAGGCTCCAATTGGGAAGTGCATAGATGGTGATATTTAATAAATCAGTAAAGCTGCATTGTCCTAAATCTAAGGTCGCTGTCAGATTTATTACTCCTGAATTTCCTGATGTGCTGCTGAAATTTGGATCATGGGTGTTGTTTTGCCAAGTTACTTGGTCGTATACTATGCCTGAGGGTATGGATACGGTATAGGGCATTTGAGGACAAAGACTGAAATCATCTCCCAATGAAAAAGTTGGAATGGGATTGATGATTACTTCGATATCATCCTGCGCGGTGCAACCAAATTCGTCCACAACATGCATGATGTACAATCCGCTTGTTGCAACATTGATAGTGGAGGAATTGGTATTTCCTAAAATATTTCCGTCGCTGGTTGTCCAAAGAATTTGATAGTTCATGTTGGCTGTTCCTGTTATTGTTAGCGGGTCATTGCTGCACGCTTGAATGTTATCTCCCGCATTTGGGTTGGTTGCAAAAACACTTTGAACAGTAATGGTATCGTTGCCCCAGCAACCGTCACTCATGGCTTCCACAATATAGGAGTCAGCATTTGATATGGTTATCGCATTGTTGTTACCTAGGATATCTCCAGCAGTATTGGTCCAGACAACATTCTCAAAATTGCCGATGATGGACAATTGATCAGTAGCACCTTGGCACAAGTAATTATTTCCTATAATTCCGAATTCAGGATTGTTGGTTAATGTGATGGTAATGCTATCGCTTAATGAACATCCATTGCTGTATGTTGCAGTAAGAACATAGTCTCCACTATTACTTACTGTTAAATCACTTCCCTGTGAATAGTTTTCGATGCTTCCATTTGAAGTTGACCAAGTGACTGTTGCATCCGCAGGGTATTGAAATGCTGAAGCAGGTATACTGAATTGGTTAGAGTTGAAAGACAAACATTGAGCGGTGTCATTGCCCGCAAAAAGAGGAGTGATGATAAATTCATGGGCTTCTACTGTAATGGCAGTACCAGCATTTGGACAGCTGGAGTGATAAGGAATGACCTGATATTGGGCATCTCCAATGCCGGTGACGGAATTGGCCCAGATGGTATCCAATGGGCTAATGTTATTCACCCAACCCAATTGGGTATAGTTTCCGCTGGTGGGGGACAATGTCCAAGTGTCACCGACGCAAACAACTGTGTCAGATGCCAAAACGGAAGGTGGAATATTGTTGACGATAAATAATTTTTCGGTAACCAGCCCACAACCGTCCACATATCGGGCAGTGAAGTTCCCGGGTTGATACGCAGTAACCGTAGTTCCTGTGCTCGCAGACAATCCGATGGATGGCGTCCAATTGATGGGGCCAGGCCCTACTTCGTTGGCATTCAGGACAACATTTCCACTTTCACAATTGCTGAATGTTTCACTCGGTAAAGTTGTTACTCCAGTGTAATTGGGACATACCCAATGCACATTCCCCGTCCACCCGGAAGCAGCGGTCCACCCGAAGTAGGCTGTGTTTGAATTGATAACTGTCTGCAGGTTGACGGTTAAATTGATGATTGGAATTCCGTCAATAGAAACAGAAAAGTTTTGCGTATTGGGAACCCAAGAAAAAATAACGTTGTGTGGAAGACCATCTTCCAATTGCCCCACAAATACAGCAGGAGTCAGTTCATTAACACTGCCATGCGCCAAAGAACCATTTCTAAAGACAGAGACATGATCACCTGATGGAGAGGAAGGGTCAGTTGGGTCGTTTTGGATGGAGTTGCCACCATTTAAGTAGGTGTCAAACTCTACAGCCATGGAATTAGGTGTTGGCGTTATGCTGCTTGTGTAGCCCAACATGCCGCCATTTTGAGCTGTAGTGATGGGGGTTGAATTGTTTTTTAAGACAAAACACATTCCGTCAGCGCCGGGGCCCCAATATCCTGTACCCTCAGTGCCAAAGTACATGGTGGTATTCAATGTGAATGGTCTTGCGAGGTTCAAACAGGTAGAACTCCAAATTTGACCATAGGTGCAAAAATTATTAGCCGAGTTGTTGGGATTGCTGGGGCAAGCACTGAGGCCACTTGGTGTTTGGATATTGGTCAACCGGTAACACCCCGAGGGTACTGATGGGTTGGGGAATACACAATTGCTGCATGCTGATCCAAAGGTGTTGAATATGGTTTGTGCTTGAGTTACTTGTATGGTTATCAAGCATAGAAAAACGAAAAATAGACGCATAGGGTATAGGTTTATGCTGTGAATTTATATCCAATTCCCCTCACACTGTGGAAGTGCTCCGGGTGTTTGCTGTCCTTTTCAAAGTGTTTTCTAAAGTTGGTGATTAAGTTGTCAATGGTGCGTGAAGACGTGAAAATGTCATAGCCCCATACTTTATCCATGATTTCCTCTCTGCTGATGGCTTCGCCCTCTCTTGAGACAAGTAGTTTGAGTAACATGATTTCCTTTTTGGACAAGCGATGCGTTTCTCCATTGCGATTGATGATTTCAAAAGCATCGAATTTAATGGTGCCCGATTGAAAGGCATATTCACTGGATTCTGCCAGGGGTTTAACTCCAGACTCCTTTTGCGCGATGAGATTTTTTGTCCTTAAAAGCAACTCTTCTAAATCAAAGGGTTTGGGCAAATAATCATTTGCCCCGACTTTGAGTCCTTCAATGCGTTCTTTGCTGCTGCTCTTGGCAGAGATGAACATCAGTGGGGTTTTGTTGCCTTGGATACGAATGGATTCACAAAAGGTCAAGCCATCCATACCGGGAAGCATGATGTCGGATATAATCAAATCAAAGGCTTGTTCTTGTGCGATTTGGAGCGCGGTGATTCCGTTGTTACAGGATACAACGGCATAGTTTTCCATTTCCAAATTCATTTGAATCAGTTGATTGAGCTGAGCTTCATCTTCAACGAGCAAGATTCTATACTTTTCCATGATTCAAGACGAGTTGTGCTACATTTTTACTGGCCCCGGGACCTCCCAATTGACGAAATAGCGCTTCTTGAATTTGTTGGGCCTTCATTTTGCCTTGAGGGGAGAGCAATTCTTGAAGTGCAGAAGTTAGCGCTGGAACGGTCATTTTTTCTTGAATTAATTCTGTGACTTCTTCTTTGTTCAGAATCAAATTGACCAATGAAATCCATTTGATTTTAACGAGCATTTTGGCTAAAAAAATCGAAATGGGATTGGCTTTGTAGGCCACAACAATAGGGCAACCCCGCAATGCGGCTTCCAGTGTGGCTGTTCCGCTTGCAATTAACCCTGCTTTGGCATTGCGCATCAATTCCGGCGTCTGACCAAATTGGATCGAAATATTTTGAGGGAATTCTCCTGCAGCATTTTCGTAATCACTTTGTTTCAAACCTGGAGCTCCAGCAATCACGAATTGCTCATTTTCAAATTTTTTCGCCACCTCAACAAAAGCGGGAAGAATTTTTTTTAATTCTTGTTTTCTGCTTCCGGGAGCGAGTAGAATAAAATCAAGAGAAGGGATCGTTGTATTTTGATTCAACGCCCAGTCATCCAACAAAGGATGCCCGACGAAATGCGCGGTATAATCGTGCTTTGCATAAACTGCAGGTTCAAAAGGCAAAATGCAATACATGGCATCGATGTATTTTTTGATGTCATGCACACGACCTTCTTTCCACGCCCAAATGGTGGGGGAGATGTAATGATGGGTTTCGATGCCCTGTGCTTTGGCCCAAGGTGCTAAACGTAGATTGAAACCCGGATAATCAATGAAGATAATTTTATCGGGTTGAAATGCAGTGATCTGCTCCTTGATGGTGGTGAAGTTTTTTTTGATGGTGCGCAAATTGAACAATACTTCAACAAATCCCATGAAGGCCAGTTCTCGATAGTGCTTGAGAATTTTTACCCCAGCACTTTCCATTTTTTCACCACCCCAACCTTGCATTTCAATCGAAGGGTCCTGGGTCTTTAAGGCATGTGCCAAGTGTCCGCCATGCAAATCCCCAGAGGCTTCTCCTGCGACCAAAAAAATCTTCATTTCAATAAAAATAAAGTGCTACGGGAACACTACAAATGACGATGTACAATATGCCGCGGCTGATTTGAAACCATTCCTTTCTGATGAAGTAGTAAAACAATACTACGTCAACCAAAATGGAAACCGTAACCACTTTGTCCTGATACATGGCTGTTACGCCATAGGCTAGGTCATTGAAAAAGGTGGTCAGGTTGGTTGAAGTTCCTAAAGTGAAAATCAATCCGAATAGGATAAAACCAAGGGCAGCGCCAACAACACCCAGTGCCATACCAAAGGGAACGGTGTCCCACTTGCTTTTAGAAACATTACTCATGATTCAAATTCCATTGTTGTAAATGCGATAGTGCGTGGTAGGCAGTGAGATCGAATTGCACCGGCACGACAGAAACGTAATTGTGTTTCAAGGCAAATTCATCGGTGTCCTCACCTTTGTCCTTGACCATGAATTCTCCTGTCATCCAATAGTATTTTTTTTGGAAGGGATCTATTCTTTCATTGAATTGCTCCATCCACATGCCATGTGCTTGACGGCACATTTTTATTCCGTTTATTTCGGTTCCTTTTGGGATATTCACATTGAGGCAAATGTGTTCGGGAAGATGTTCATCTTCCAACATTTGTTTGGCCAAGTGAATGGCCACTTTTTGAGAGGCAGTGAAATCGGCATCTAGGCTGTAATCCAACAGCGAAAATCCGATGGATGGGATTCCTTCAACAGCACCTTCAACAGCAGCGGACATTGTTCCGGAATAAATGACATTGATGGAAGAGTTAGAACCATGGTTCACACCGCTCACAATAAGGTCAGGTTTCCTATCCAACAAGGTATACAAGGCAATTTTCACACAGTCAACAGGTGTTCCACTGCAGGAAAATGCTTTTTTTGCGTAAGGAACTTCAGTCTCATTAACACGAATGGGATGGTGAATGGTTACGGCATGTCCCATTCCGCTTTGTGGTTTGTCTGGCGCAACGACCACTACATCCCCTAAAGTGGACATGGCCAGGGTCAGGGCATGAATGCCTTTGGCCGTGACTCCATCATCGTTGGTGACCAAAATCAATGGTCGATCTTTTCTCTGCATGTGTCAAAACTAATAAGGATTTCTATCATCTTTGCAGGAAATCAGTTGAGATTATGAACGCTTACATCGTAGAGGGTGTCCGCACACCGATAGGAAATTTTGCAGGAACATTGGCCCCCGTGAGAACGGATGATTTGGCAGCACACGTATTGAAGGCGCTGGTTGAAAAACATGGCAACGTTGACCCATCCATGATTGATGATGTGATCATGGGTTGCGCCAACCAGGCAGGAGAAGATAATCGTAATGTTGCTCGCATGGCTCTGCTGTTGGCGGGTTACCCCGTTACAGTTCCAGGGGAAACTGTCAATCGCTTGTGTGCTTCAGGAATGAATGCCATTGCACATGCAGCAAGAGCAGTGCATTGCGGTGAGGGGGATGTCATGGTGGCCGGAGGAGTGGAGCATATGACAAGAGGTCCTTGGGTGATTTCGAAAACAAGCAGTGCTTTTGGAAGAGACGCTCAAATGTTTGACAGCAGTTTCGGATGGCGCTTTGTACACCCCAAAATGAAAGAGGATTATGGAGTGGAAGCCATGGGAGAAACCGCGGAAAATTTAGCAGAGCAATTCAATATTTCAAGAGAAGATCAAGATGCTTTTGCATTGGCATCTCAACAAAAGGCGGCCCGTGCACAGCAAGAAGGAAGATGGGACAAGGAGATTGTTCCCGTTTCCATTCCCCAAAAGAAAGGAGAACCCAAAATATTTTCTCAAGATGAATTCATCAAGTCCAACAGTTCGTTAGAGGTATTGAGTGGACTGAAAGCAGCATTTAGAAAGGGAGGTAGTGTTACAGCTGGAAACGCATCGGGATTGAATGATGGAGCGGCGGCCTTGTTTGTCATGAATGACAACGGGTTAAAAAAGACGGGCGCCAAACCATTGGCCAAAATATTGTCTACAGGAATCAGCGGAGTAGAGCCCAGAATCATGGGCATTGGACCAGTGGAAGCTTCTAAGTTGGCATTGCAAAGAGCAGGATTGACGTTGGACGACATGGATATCATTGAGTTGAATGAAGCCTTTGCAGCGCAAGTATTGTCTTGCACACGCGCCTTGGGATTAATGGACAATGATCCAAGAATCAATGTCAATGGTGGTGCCATTGCTTTGGGTCATCCTCTTGGAATGAGCGGTGCGCGCATTGTGAATAGCGCAGCCATTGAATTGAATTTGCGACAAAAGAAATATGCCTTGTGCACCATGTGCATTGGTGTTGGACAAGGATATGCGATGGTAATTGAGCGAGTATGATTTACGCCTTTAACGGATACATTCCGGTAGTGCATGAATCGAGCTTTGTGCATCCACAAGCAGTAGTAACGGGTAACGTCATTATTGGAAAAGATGTCTACATAGGTCCCGGTGCGGCCATCAGAGGGGATTGGGGAATGATAGTGATTGAAGATGGCTGCAATGTGCAAGAGAATTGTACGATACATCAATTTCCAGGAGTCGCAATTACGTTGAAATCGGGAGCGCACATAGGGCATGGAGCCATCATTCATGGAGCCAATATAGGAAGAGATACATTGGTGGGGATGAATGCAGTGGTCATGGATCGTTGCGAGATTGGCGATGAATGCATCATTGGTGCATTGACCTTTGTACCAGCCAATACAATAGTAGAAAGTAGAAGTGTAATGGTGGGCAATCCAGCCAAAAAAGTCAAAGATGTATCTGATGAGATGTTGGCATGGAAACAAGAAGGAACCGCGTGGTATCAGCGATTGCCGAAGGAATTGCATGACTCACTGATTCCCTGTGAGCCATTGCGAGAAATTCCATCAGATAGAAAGATCCAAAGCGCAGGTTATGAAACGTGGGGTGAAAGAAAGTCCAATGAGGGATGAATTTTTCACTTTTAAACAATTCAAATTAAGGCACCGTGATGCGGCAATGAAGGTAGGGACGGACGCAGTGCTGTTGGGTTCGTGGGCTTTTGATGCGACAATTCCTGATCGGATTTTAGATGTTGGGACGGGATGTGGAATATTGGCCTTGATGCTCGCACAGCGTTTTCCAACGGCTCAAATTGAAGCCATAGAATTGGAGCCAAAGGCTTTTCATGAGGCTCAAAACAACTTTGAAAATTCTCCTTTTTCTGAGCGACTAAAAATATCCCTAGGTGATTTTTTAGAATGGAATGAAGCTGAAAAGTTTGATGCCATCATTTGCAATCCTCCTTATTATCAAGACAAAATATCATCCAGCATTCCAGAGCGAAACATGGCTAGGCAAGAGCGTTTTTTACCACCGTCGAAATTTTGGTTAAAAGTAACCGGTTTGTTAAAGCGAGAGAATGGCCGGATTGCAGTGGTCTTACCTTTGGATCGAATGAAAATGTGGGAAGAGCAGGCCGCTCTCAATGGGATGAAACTGCATCGCAAGTGTTGGATAAGAGGAAATCAAACTGCTGAGGTCTCAAGAGTTCTGTTGGAGTGGGTTTTCAAAATGGATGAAGTGCACTGCGATGAAACAGAGGTTATTGTTGAGTTGGAACGAGGGGTGTTGAACAACAGTTATTTAACTTGGACTCAGCCATTTTTATTGGAAAAATGATGATGAAAGTTTGGATTTTACTTTTGATTCTGATATGTTTGAAAAACTAAAAATTAATTAAAATGAAAAAAGTATTTACTATTGCTGCTATCGCTTTGGTAGCTATGACATTCGCTTCTTGTGAAAAGTCTTACACTTGCGAGTGTTCTTGGAATCTTGATAATGGAGATGGAACTACCACCTCAGGTTCTTGGTCTACTACAATTGAAGCCAAGAAGAAAGATGCAAAAGATGCATGTAATGCTGCTGGAGCTTCTTATCTTTTGCTAGGTGGTGGCTGTGAAATTAAGTAACATTGTGCTTTAAATTCATTTAAGGTTACCCTTCACGGGTAACCTTTTTTTATTTTAGCACCATGAAGTTGATCAGGTTCATGATACCCGCGCTCATTGGGATATTGTTTATTGTTTCCGCTATTCTCAAGCTATATCCCATTGAAATGTTGGAATTGGATTTGGGTAGGCACTTGGCTTTACCAGAGTGGATGGCGATGATTTTTGCGAGACTCCTCGTTGGTTTTGAAATAGCCTTGGGGATACACATGATTATTCCCCAAAGGAGCAACAGGATCTTAAATTTAGTACTGGTTAATGAATTATTTTTCTTGAGGTACCAAGTTAAGATAGGTGGATTGCTATGGGCAATTGATCATCATTGAAAATCAACAAGACGTTTTGAAGAATTTTTAATTCAATTGAGATGAATCTCTTTTATTGGAGAAATGAAAGAGAATTTTTGGATTTTAAATATGATTCAGATATGTTTGAAAAACTAAAAATTAATTTAAATGAAAAAAGTATTTACTATTGCTGCCATCGCTTTGGTAGCCATGACATTCGCTTCTTGCGAGAAGACTTATACATGCGAGTGCACCACAACCATTTCAGGAACTGGTTTCTTTGATGGAACTGCAACTGAAATCTTCACTTTCGACGCCAAGAAGAAAGATGCAGAAGCAACTTGCGATGATAAAGACGTTGCACAGACAACTGTCGACGGTGTTACCTCAGGAGTTGAGTGCAAATTGAAATAAGAATCAATAATTGCTTTGAAAGGTTACCCTTCACGGGTAACCTTTTTTTATTTTAGCACCATGAAGTTGATCAGGTTCATGATACCCGCGCTCATTGGGATATTGTTTATTGTTTCCGCTATTCTCAAGCTATATCCCATTGAAATGTTGGAATTGGATTTGGGTAGGCACTTGGCTTTACCAGAGTGGATGGCGATGATTTTTGCGAGACTCCTCATTGGGTTTGAAATAGCCTTGGGGATACTCTTGATAATTCCCCAAAGGAGCAACAGGATCTTGTATTGGGCAATGGTTACAACCTTATTGTTCTCATCTTATTTGGTGTATTTGGTGATCTGTTTTCCATCAGTTGAAAATTGCGGTTGCATGGGGATGATGGTAAAAATGACTCCAGAGGAAAGTCTTTTGAAAAATGCAGGAATATTGCTGCTATTGATCATGCAAGCTTTTTTGAAACACAAAAAATCTTTTCAGGTTCACATTGTCCCCAATAAGTTTCAGATGTGTATTACAGGGATTGCATTTGTGATTCCATTTTTCTTGAGTTCTGTTGATTTAGAGAAACAGGAGTTGCGTAAAAAATTGACTGACAATGTGAATTCGGAAGTGCTTTCAGTCTTGAAGGATAATTATCAAGAACAGGTGATGCTGATGTACTTATCCCCTCATTGTGTTTTCTGCAAAATGTTGGCACAAAAATGGACGTGGTTTCACAGACGCAATCATTGGAATATTCCTGTCCATGCCATCTTCATGGGTGAAAATATTGGTGCAGATATTCAGGAGTTCCTTCATCAAACGGGACTTCAGGTGGAATCGTATCAAGAAATGAATCCTGTTGAATTTGTTCAAATGACCTATGGGTCACTTCCATCTGTTTATCTGGTGCGAAAAGGAGTAGTTGTCCAAAAAGACAATTTTATCTCCATGAATGAAAGCAACTTGAAGGCTTTACTTCGTTGATAAGCAGTCTTCAATTTCTAGCCAGGTTAGGCTGATTTCGGGATATCCCATTGCGTAGGGGCCTATTTCATAGGCATCGTAAAAAAAAGAAATACCTTCGTTAGTAAGAAGGAAGTTTTCCGTTAGAAAAAAATCGCTTGAAATGCTATCGTCCCATTCGTGGTTCATTTCTTGTTGCAATTTCCTTAAAGTAAAATTGGTCAGCAAAGTCAATTCATCTGGTTCAAACAATTGTTCCATTCCCATTTCCGTGCCTGTGATGTCATTGAAATGGAAGTATCTGCTGTATCCAAATCCGTGAGCAGCGCCATAGTAGTATCCTCCATGTGAGATTTGAAATTGATGAATGAAAGAAAAAGATGGAAAGTTGGAGCACGTGATGCTCCACTCAGCAGAAGTGTTTTTGTTGTGTTTTAATATGAATGCGTTTGACATTGTTGAGGTGAATTCAACAGAGTCGATTTGATCGGATTGAATGAGTCCACAGATATAATTTCTGAGTTGTAATTCAATTTTATTGTGTGCCAAATTTGTTTTCTCCTTTACTGAAGGCCATTCTAAATGGAAGTAACTGCATTTGGTTTCCCATTCTTCAAGCGCATCCTTTGAGGAAATTTGCTTGAGTGAGTCACGTGTTGTGCAATCTTCTATTTTGAAAGTATCCACGAGCAAAATGATGTTTTGCCCGTAATGAAATAAGGAAGAGGCAAAACAAACCAGAAAAAGTAAGGTCTTCACTTATGATTTATTTTTATGGCTGCGGTTTTTAATCACCAGAACCAAAGCGAAGATGAGGCCAATATAGCCGCTGCATAATATGCTCAACACAGCAGGAATCATCAATTTGGTTCTTGAGTCAGCATTGAACTTGACATCGGGATTGTTGACAATCAATTCAAAGGATTTGTAGGTGAAGTAAAACATGGCTATAAAGGCTATCATTGCGCCAATGATCCCTAAAGTTGTAAACATCAAGGTAATTTCATTATCTACAAGGATGCCATTGAGAGCGAGCGCGCCCAAAAGAATAGCATAACCAAAACCGATGAACATTAATTTCATTGCACGTGTTGCATTTTTCACCCTTTTATCAAACGTTCTCTGAATCAATTGTTGGTTATGTGAAGGTTGGGACTCGTTGATAGTAGTCTTCTCTGGAGGAGCGGTGTAAAAATCAGGCTCAGTGGGTGCTATATTGGGCACAGCGGATTGTTGGGTGCTGTCCTTGGGTTCAGGTTGGATGGTGTCTGTTGGCGAAATGAGAACAACGGGCATAACCGAAATCTGCTCTTCATCTGCGCTGGCAGTCAATTGAGCTGCTGCGTCGTTGGATGATAGGTCTTTCTTTGCGTTAACATGATGATGGGAGATCATCCATCCTGAGGTGTATTGGCGTTTGTAAAAACCGCAACTGCTCAGCAGGAGTGAAGCAAGAATGACGAGAAAAGTTTGTTTCATTAAAAGTCAATTAGGATTGCAGTACAAATGAAATAAAAAAAAGGATAGTTTCCTATCCTTTTTCCCTCACAAAACTTCTAAATTCTATTTTCCTTTGAATTGATGGATGGCGTTTTTTGTAAAATCAGATAGTACCAAGCGACCGCTGATCTTAGCTCTTTCAAACAACAAGGTATTCCAATTTTCAGTGCCTTCCCAAAATATTTTTTTCAAATCAAACATGGCATCCGGATTACTCTTGGCCAGTTTATTGGCCAATATTTCAATGGCATTGTCCATTTCTTCCACCGTTTCATGTACCTCGGCAAATAGTCCCTTTTCTTTTGCCCATTGGGCGCTTTGCCATTGCGTAGCATCAATGGCCATTTGAGACATGGCACTCAAACCCACTTTTCTTTGTACGGCGGGGCCCACTACAAATGGACCGATACCTACCGCTAATTCACTGAGCTTTACAGAAGATTTAGAAGTAGCAAAACAAAAATCCACAGAAGCGGCCAATCCAACTCCACCACCCACAGCCTTGTTGTGCACCCTTCCGATAATCAATTTGGGACATTGGCGCATTGCATTGATCACTAGGGCAAAGCCGCTGAAAAAATGGTCTCCCGTTGCTTCATCGTGAATGGCGACCAACTCATCAAAACTGGCTCCTGCACAAAATGCCTTGTCACCTTCACTTTTTAGGATTATAACATTTACATCTGCACGTTGTCCAGTTTCTTCAATGCTTTTGGCCAACAGCCTTAATAATTCACCCGGTAAACTATTGCTTTGTGGATGAAAAAAAGACACCGTAGCAACGGTGTCCTTCATTTCGACGGAAACTTTTCCTTCCATATTTTTATTAGTGTCTTTTGGCAATGGGAACGTACTCTCGCAAAGTTGGTCCTGTGTAAATTTGACGCGGACGACCGATGGGTTCTCCCTGTTCTGTCATTTCTTTCCATTGTGCTATCCAACCTGGTAGACGACCCAATGCAAACATCACAGTAAACATTTCAGTTGGAATGCCAATGGCGCGGTAGATGATTCCTGAATAGAAGTCTACGTTGGGATACAGCTTGCGCTCTACGAAGTACTCATCATTCAATGCTACCTCTTCCAATTGCTTGGCAATGTCTAGAACTGGATCATGAATTCCCATGCGGTTCAGTACGTCATCACAAGCCTTTTTGATGATTTTGGCACGTGGGTCAAAATTCTTGTATACACGGTGTCCAAATCCCATCAAACGGAATGGGTCATTTTTATCTTTTGCTTTTGCAACAAACTTGCTTACATCTCCACCGCTGGCATTGATTTTATCCAACATCTCAATCACGGCTTGATTGGCACCACCATGAAGTGGACCCCATAACGCCGCGATACCAGCAGAGATAGATGAGTACAAGTTGGATTGAGAAGAACCCACCATTCTGACGGTGCTGGTTGAACAGTTTTGCTCGTGATCCGCATGCAAAATCAATAATTTGTTCAGGGCATCATCAATCACAGGGTCTGGTTCAAAGTCATGAGTTGGCAACGCAAACATCATGTGCATAAAGTTCTGCGTGTAGGAGTAAGCGTTGCGAGGGTACATGATGGGGTGACCAATGCTCACCTTGTAGGCTTGAGCAGCCAAGGTTGGCATCTTGGCCATCAAACGGTGGATGGTTAATTCAATATCCTTGAATTGCTGATTTGGGTTTTGAGATTCAGGATAAAAAGTTGACATGGAAGCTATCATCGATGACAAAACCCCCATAGGATGCGCTCCTGTTGGATAAGCTTCGTAAAAACGCTTCATGTCCTCATGCACCAAAGTGTGGTGACCGATGCTTTTGGTGAAATAACTCAATTGGTCATCTGTAGGCAATTCACCATAAATGAGCAAATAAGCAATTTCAAGGAAGCTACCGTATTCAGCCAATTGTTCAATGGCATAACCACGATAGTGTAAAATCCCTTCTTCACCATCCAAAAAGGTGATGGCACTTTTGGTGGCACCTGAATTTTTGTATCCACTGTCCAAGGTAATATAACCAGTGAGGTCTCTTAATTTGGTGATGTCAATGGCCTTCTCGTTTTCTGAACCTACTACAACAGGCAATTCATATTCTTTGCCGTCTAGGATGATTTTTGCTGTTTCGCTCATTTGAGTGATTATTTTTTTACGCCGCCAAGGTACGATTTTTTGAGATTGAACAATCGATTCCTCACTTTTTTTGTTGAACTTATTTTATACTTGAATTTAACAATTCCAAGAGTTTTTTGGAGAAACCGTTTTGATAGGGTTTTGTTCGATAGGAGGCCACCCATTCAATACCTTTGATGGCATTGGTCAGGAATACCTCATCTGCGGACAGCAGTGTTTGTGGTGTCATGGTGCACTCATACACTTTTAATTTGCTTTGAACTGCAAGGTTAATGATTTGCATACGCATGGTTCCACCAATACATCCGTCTGTTAATGCTGGGGTATACAATACCCCATTGGATACCAAAAACAAATTACTGTTGGTGGATTCTATGATGGCCTGCTTGGTGTTTTGGATCAATGCGTCATCCCAGTTTTTTTCTTCGGCATAAATGGAGGCCATCACATAGAGTTGCGCATTTAAAGTCTTGAATCCAGCGTACTTGTTGGGGTCTTTTTTAACCTCTGTATAAATGTCGATGACTTTTCCTATTTCATTGAGCTCAAAAAGATTTTTGGGCAAAGCTTCCACTTCTATCATGTAATCTAAGTCATTGCCTTTGGGCAAATAAAATCCTTTGGCTTTTCTGAAGAAAGTGATGCGCATTCGTCCGCCATCAAATATGGCATTGCGTTGCAATAAACCTTGTATGTGCTGAGACAAAACTTCAAAAGAAAAATCGTGGGGTTGAATTTTCAAGGCCTTGATGGTTGCCTCGATGCGTGCAAAGTGGTTATCTAAAAATTGAGCGCGACCATTGATGATTCGAACGCTTTCGAAAAAACCATCTGCAAATCGATGTGCCCTGTCATCTACCTGAATAACCGCTTGATTGCGCAGAACGTATTCTCCCCTGTAAAAAACGTATTCCATATTGGTTAATGCAATTTTTGAACGGCTTCAAGTAAATCACTGTTGACTTCAATTTTTATTCCCCTTACTCCAGCACCTTCAGCGCATTGAACATCACGGTCACGGTCACCAATCATGACGCTATTTTCTGTATCTACATTAAAGCGCTGAATGGCTCTTTCTACCATGAGTGAGTGTGGTTTGCGTGATATGGAGTTGCTCACCTCTGGATGATCAATGGAGTAATAAATGTGATCAATAGTAACTCCTGCCTGAGTACATACTTTTTTGAAATGGGTATGAATTTCCTCTACCGTTTCTTGGGAGTACAAGCCCTTGGCTACTCCTCCTTGATTGGTAATCAAAATGATTTTGTAGCCCTTTTCCTGAGCCAGTTGCAGGGCGGGTATTACCGTGGGTAAAATGATAAACTCGGATAGTGAATAGGTGTAATCACCAGGGTCGTGATTAATCACTCCGTCCCGATCCAAAAAGAGAACTTTATTTTTTTTCATCATCCATGTTTTTTCAATGATACATAAGCGATCCATGCACTCAACGAACAGAGCACAGCACCTGCGCAAAAAGCAGCTCCAGGAAAATAAAAAGGAGCAGCGTCACTGGCGAAATAGGCAAATATCCCTGTCATGGAAACGGGTCCAATGATGGCTGTTATGCTGTTAACAGCGGTAAGTGCACCCTGTAATTCACCTTGTTCGTTGGCCGGAACATATTGCGCCATTTCACTTTGCATAGCGGGGATGGTAATTCCGCCGAGACAGTAGGGGATGAGAATGGCATACATCATCCATCCCTCATTGGCCAAGGAAAACAATATCAATCCTGATGTGTAGAGCAAAATGCCCAACACAATGCTTTTTTTGTTTCCCAATTTGGGATTGATTTTCCGAATAAGATAACCCTGAACCAATGCTGCCATAAATCCAACAGCAGCTAGGGAATAGCCAATTTCACTATCGGACCAATTGAACAAATATTTTGTATAATAAGACCATGTGCCTTGTACGCTGAATGAAGCCCAATAAAGAAAGAAAAGAGAAAGCACAATTCCAGAAACCGCTTTGTGTTTTTGGATGGTTTTAAATGCTCCAAAAGGATTGGCCCTGCGCCACTCAAAGGGTCGTCTATTTTCTTGACTCAGTGATTCGGGCAAAACAAAAATGCCATAAATGAAGTTGATCAAGGATAATGCAGCAGCGGCAAAGAAGGGGATTCTTGAACCAAAGCCTCCCAATAATCCGCCAATGACGGGTCCAATGATGAATCCCAAACCAAAGGCCGCACCGACCAGACCGAAATTTTGCGCTCTTTTTTCAGGTGTGCTGATGTCCGCGATGTAAGCAGATGCTGTTGTGAAGCTGGCTCCCATTATTCCTGATACGATGCGCCCTACAAAAAGCCACGTTAAATTAGGAGCATAGGCCATGAAAAGGTAGTCAATTCCGAGGCCCAAGAGAGAGAATAAAATGATGGGACGACGACCATATCGGTCACTTAAATTTCCAAGAATGGGGGAGAACAAAAATGTCATGATGGCATAGGCAAACATGAGCCATCCACCCTCTGCGGAGGCCTCTGCTACACTTTCACCTGTCAGTTCTGTCATCAAAGTTGGTAGAATGGGGATAATGATTCCCAATCCAATAACGTCAATAAGAAGGGTAATAAAGATGAAAATGATGGCGCTGTTTCCTGATTTCATATTGCAAATTAACGAAGGAAGATGTCGCTGATTGATGCATATTTGCGCAAAGTCTTGCACATGTTAGAATTAAACTCATTTTCACCATGGAGCCTTGAGCAATGGATGAAGGGAATGCAAAAGGAATTGGGTCAACAAAGTTTGAATCCTATGAATGCCTCCTCGGTTTCAGCCTTTCCTGTATCTCCTTATTCTCCGCATGCGCAGATGACCGTACTTGCTTCATTCCCAACTCATTTTTCTATTGGCGCATGGGTGGACGCTTCTTCCAAAGAAGAGGTGATGAATGCCCTCATGGGTGGAGCAGAATGTTTATTTGTTAAAAATGACAACGCTAATTTTGCAGGGATGGAGGATGTTTTGGGGAACATTATCTCATTTCAAGTACCCAATACAGCCTCGTTGTCTCAATTGAGAGCGTGGTATTTGTCACAAGGTTGGGACGAAAAAGATTTTCGTTGTGCCATTTATTCACCATCAGAACAAGTTTGGGAGATAAAGGGCAACTCGCCCGATGAGGTATTGTCTTGCTTGAAAACACATGCCAATATTACCTCTGAGGTTTGTCAAGTGATTTATCATTTAACGGGAAATTATTTTTTTGATTTGTCTTTGTTAAGGGCCATTCGGGCCATTATGGATCATCGAAGTAATACTTTTCAACTCGTTGCTCGTTGTTCTGGGCTTGCTGACGAGGAAGTTTATTCAGATTTACTGCGATTATCTACCCAATCATTAAGTGCAGTATTGGGCGGTGCCAATGTTGTTGTATTAAAAGACATAGGTCATGAAGATAAAGTTGAGTCCGCCCGATGGTCAAGGAACATTCTTCATCTGCTCAGAGAAGAATCGAGGTTGAATGAACTCAAGGATTTTGGGGCGGGTGCTTATGGCATAGAGACTTTAACGCAAGGGATAATCAACCACTGTGGAATATCCATTCCAACTATCTCCAAAGAGGCTCATGCTCTGGAGCAGTTCGGTCCGGGTATGGCCCCATACAAAGGAGGGCCTTATGCATCCATGTACACCATTAGACCGTGGACCATTCGTCAATACGCTGGTTTCAGCACTGCTTCGGCGTCCAATGCTTTTTACCGAAGAAATTTGGCTGCAGGTCAAAAAGGATTGAGTGTTGCCTTTGATTTGGCCACCCATCGCGGATATGACAGTGACCATCCCAGGGTAACAGGTGATGTGGGAAAAGCAGGTGTTGCCATTGATTCCGTTGAAGACATGAAGATTTTGTTTGACCAAATACCATTGGATCAAATGTCCGTTTCCATGACCATGAATGGAGCCGTGTTGCCCATCATGGCTTTTTATATCGTCGCTGCAGAAGAGCAGGGAGTTTGTCCTGAGCTATTAAGCGGAACTATTCAGAATGATATTTTGAAGGAATTCATGGTAAGAAATACCTACATCTATCCACCAACCCCGAGCATGCGGATTGTGAGTGATATTTTTTCCTTCACCAGTCAAAATATGCCGAAGTTTAATCCCATTTCCATCTCGGGCTATCACATGCAAGAAGCAGGCGCCACGTTGGAAATTGAATTGGCCTACACGCTGGCGGATGGTCTGGAATATGTGCGGGCTGGTATAGCGGCAGGCATGAGTATTGATGATTTTGCTCCCCGATTGTCATTTTTTTGGGCCATTGGCATGGATCATCTTTCAGAAATAGCCAAAATGCGCGCAGCACGTGTAATTTGGGCCAAGTTGATTCAACAATTCAATCCTCAGAACACCAAGTCCATGGCCTTGCGTACGCATTGCCAAACCAGTGGTTGGAGTTTGACCAAACAAGATCCCTTTAACAATGTCGCAAGGACATGCATTGAAGCAATGGCGGCGGTTTTGGGTGGTACGCAAAGTTTACATACCAATGCGTTGGATGAAGCAATCGCACTGCCTACAGATTTTTCTGCACGCATTGCTCGAAATACACAGCTGTACATTCAAAAAGAAACAGGAGTGTGTGCCTTCATCGATCCATGGTCGGGATCCACTTGGATGGAGAAAAGGACGCAAGAGATGATTGATGCTGCATGGGAGTTGATTGAGGAGGTAGAAAGAGAGGGCGGAATGACCAAAGCCATTGAAGCAGGCATCCCAAAACTACGTATTGAAGAGGCGGCTGCAAGAAGACAAGCCAAAATTGATAGTGGACGAGAAAAGATTATCGGAGTCAATTTATTCACAGTAGAAGAGGACACCAAGATGGATATCTTGGAAGTTGACAACCAAGCAGTGCGCACAGAACAAGTGGAGAAAATTAATCTCATAAAGGCAAACAGAAACAATGCACGCGTGAAGGAAACGCTCACTCGATTGGAAGAAAGCGCCAAGAGTGGAGAAGGTAATTTATTGGCTTTGGCCATTGATGCAGCCCGAAATCGTGCTACATTGGGTGAAATTTCGGAGGCATTAGAGCGGGTGTATGGTCGCCACAAAGCCTCTGTTAAAAGTGTTAGCGGCGTGTACTCATCAGAATCCTCACAAGATCCGGCCTTTCAAAAGGCGCTTGGCATGGCCAATGATTTTTCCAAATTGGCTGGAAGACGTCCCCGTATTTTAGTGGCCAAGATGGGGCAAGATGGGCACGATAGGGGAGCCAAGGTGATTGCCACCTCGTTTGCCGATATGGGATTTGACGTGGATATGGGACCATTGTTTCAAACACCAGAGGAAGTGGCCAAACAGGCCATAGAAAACGATGTGCATATTGTAGGCGCGTCATCCCTGGCAGCGGGTCACAAAACGCTGGTTCCTGCTTTGATTGAAGTATTAAAGTCAATGGGAAGACCTGATATCTTGGTGGTGGCAGGAGGCGTAATACCCGAACAAGATTTTGACTTTTTGTACAATGCAGGATGTGTGGGTATATTTGGGCCTGGAACAAAAATTCCAACGGCTGCTGCAGAGATCTTGGATATTTTAATAGAGGGATTGAAAGCCGAATAAAATAAAAAAAAGAGAAAAAGAAATTATGCCAAGTTTGAGTTCAAAGGCGGGTGCTATGCCTGCATCACCCATCAGAAAATTAGTCCCCTTTGCAGAGGCTGCAAAAAAACGTGGCACCAAGGTGTATCATTTGAATATTGGTCAGCCGGATATTGAAACACCGATGGTGGTGCGTGAGGCCATGAAAGCCCAAGATGCTCGCGTAATTGAATATTCCAATTCAGAAGGAATGCTGGCTTACCGAGAAGGATTGAAAGGGTATTATTCATCCAAAGAGATTGAATTGGATGTGTCCAACATCATGGTTACTACAGGAGGCTCTGAGGCGTTGGTTTTTGCGTTCATGTCCACGTTGAATCCAGGAGATGAAGTCATCATCCCTGAGCCATTTTATGCCAATTATAATGGATTTGCAGTTATGGCAGGTGCAACAGTGGTTCCTGTAACAGCGGTGATTGATAATGGATTTGCTTTGCCACCCATCTCTGAATTTGAAAAGAAAATTACGGATAAAACCAAAGGGATTTTAATCTGTAATCCGGGTAATCCAACAGGTTATTTGTACTCAAAGAGCGAATTGGAACAATTGCGTGATTTGGTTTTAAAGTACAATTTGTTTCTTTATGCCGATGAGGTGTACAGAGAGTTTATGTATGAAGGAGCAGTGCCCTTCAGTGTAATGAACTTGGAGGGATTGGACAATCATGCGATAATGATTGATAGTGTGAGCAAACGATACTCCATGTGCGGCGCAAGAATAGGTGCCATGATCAGCCGAAATGCAGATTTGATGTCTGCAGCGTTGAAGTTTGGACAGGCGCGTTTGTCTCCCCCCACATTTGGGCAATGGGCTTCCATGGCGGCATTGCAAACACCGCAGTCTTATTTTGATGGAGTAGTAGATGAATATGTTAAAAGGAGAGATACGCTTGTGGACGGATTAAATGCTATTCCTGGCGTTCGTTGTCCCAAACCACAAGGTGCTTTTTATTGCATCGCTGAATTGCCGATTGATGATTCGGATCGTTTTTGTCAATGGATGTTGGAAAAATTTGAGCACAATGGTCAAACAGTGATGATGGCCCCTGCAACGGGTTTTTACGCCACTCCCGGAAGCGGAAAAAATCAAGTTCGTCTGGCGTATGTGCTCAATGTAAATGATTTGAAAAATGCTGTGGAGTGTCTGAAAGTTGCACTCACTCAATATGTTTAATTTAAAAAAAAAACGCATGAAAAAGTCTATTTTGTTTCTAACGCTGTGCCTTTTTTCTATTTTGGGTATGGCACAAGTTACGCCAGGAGATAGCACAGAGTATGTTATCAAGTTGGCCAATGGCAATGAATACATTGGATATGTATTAAAAGACGATGGTCGAGAAATGTTGATTGAATCGAATACCGTTGGAAAATTATATGTAAAAAAGGTGGATGTCGTTTCAATTAGTAAAAAGGTGGAAGCAAAGGGAGTTGTGGTGGATGGAGAATTGTGGGAAGACAATACCTTTTCAACCCGCTATATTTTCACCACCAACGGTTTACCCATTAAAAAGGGTGAAAACTATTATATGATTCATCTTTATGGTCCTGAATTTCATGTGGCTGTATCCAATACGGTGAATGTGGGGATTATGACGACTTGGATAGGGGCACCTTTCTTATTCACATTTAAAAAATCGTTTCCAACCAAAAGAAAAGATGTCAATTTTGCAGTGGGTTCACTGACAGGTAACTTGGGGTATTTGAATGGGTTCAAAGGTCTATTCAGTGCCAATTTCGTATCATTCACTAAAGGCGATCGAGAGAATAATTTAACCTTTTCTGCAGGATATGTGTACTACAGCAATGGAAACGGCTTAGATGAATACACCACAAAAGTTAGGTCAAATGGAGCTTTGGGCTCTGTCGCGGGAACATTGAGAATTGGAAAGTCCGCAAGTTTGGTTTTTGACAGCATGTTTGGTCTGCTCAATACTTCTCGCATTAGTCGCTCCTCTGGGGTTTACAGTGATTACGATCCAGTAACTCAGCAATGGATTTATACCCCTTATGACACGGGAGTTGTGAACAACAAGTCAAGTCGTGGCTTTTTATTGTTTATGCCGGGTATCAGAATCATGGAAACCAGGGAGAGGGCATTTCAATTTTATTTGAATTACACGAGTATTGAAGGGAATAACTTTGGTTTTCCTATGGTCAGTTGGTTACGAAAGTTTTAATGCTTTGTACGTTCAATTGCGAAAAATCAATCAATAGTTTATCCGGTTGAATGATGGCCTCTTGAAAATAAGCACATGTATCGATAAAAATAAAATGGGGGATTATTCCCCATTTTTTTTGCCAGGATTCGGGTTGTTGCATTTCTTTCTCCAGGGCATTTTTTTGCTGTTGAGTGGTGATCCAAACGATGTGATCCACTTCTGGCAATTTAGACCAAAGCACTTCCTTGTCCCATTGCGTATTTCCTTTTTCTTCCGATGAAAAAGCGGATAGTCCGGCATCCACCAATGTTTGATGAATGGTGGATTGGGTGCTATTGATATAAAAGAATTCGCCATCCCAACTTCCTACCAGGACTTTTTTAGATTGTCTTGAACTACAAACATTTTTTTTATATTGATTCACTTTTTCATTGAAAATCCGTTCAGATACTTTGTGTTTATTGCTCAAGAAACCGATGACTTTTATCCATTCTAATCGCCCCAGAGGATGGGTTTCTGTGTAATCTAGGAAAGGAATTTTGATCGTCTCCTTGGGCAAAGGAAAGTCGATGGGGTCAAAGGGGCTGTACAAGATGTAGGCAACAGGATTTTGCCACAACAATTCGTGATTAATTTCTGATTGACCAGGATTTAGGTCAACAATTTGCCTATTTCTCAAACATTCTTGAATCTCTTTGCTGTGAATGTCATTTGGATAAACTACTCCATGAATATTCGAGAAATTTTTTAGCAATGAAAAAAAACCAGCCTGGGTGGTGCTGAGCAAATGAAAGCTACTTTCTTTTTGTTTGTTAAATGTGAGGGTGTCCTTTCCATGAATGATGTGCAATACAGTGTCTTGGCCTTGAACTGAAAGGAAGAAATTTTTGGCGTATTCAGGCAAAATTTGTTTTGGATTCAAACTGTTTGTTGTGTTACATCCCAGAATAAAAAACAAGCCCAATATGATCCACCAATATTTCATGCCAGCAAAAATAAGGGAATGCGAGGTAGTGTCTTAAATTCGCATCATTAATCCAAATGATATGGCGGATCCAAAAGTGATTGAGCGAAACCGTAACGAAGACAAGATGGCCCTTATGGTGTCAGACGTTAATAAACGTTTGTCAAAAATAATGGAAGGGGGAGGCAAGGCCCGTCAGGAAAAGGAGCGAGCCAAAGGCAAGATGACCGCAAGAGAGCGTATCGATTTTTTATTGGATAAAGGGGCAGATAGAATTGAGATTGGTGCATTTGCAGGAGACGGAATGTACCCTGAGCATGGAGGTTGTCCTTCAGGAGGTGTCATAGTTGTGATGGGTTGGGTTTCAGGTAAGCAGTGTTTGGTGGTGGCCAATGACGCAACAGTGAAAGCCGGTGCTTGGTTTCCCATCACAGGAAAGAAAAATTTAAGAGCACAAGAAATTGCATTAGAAAACAATTTGCCAATAGTCTATTTGGTGGATAGTGCAGGTGTTTACTTACCTATGCAGGATGAGATTTTTCCGGATAAAGAACATTTTGGGAGAATTTTCAGAAACAACGCCAAACTCTCGGCCCAAGGCACATTGCAGATTGCCGCCATTATGGGGTCATGCGTAGCAGGTGGGGCCTACCTCCCAATCATGAGCGATGAGAGTTTAATCGTAGATAAAACAGGTACAATATTTTTAGCAGGTTCTTATCTGGTAAAAGCCGCGATAGGCGAAGACATTGACAATGAAACATTGGGTGGTGCCACAACCCACAGTGAAATCAGCGGGGTAACCGATTATAAGGCGAAGGATGATGCTGATGCGTTGAACAAAATAAAATCCATTCTATCCAAAATGGGCAAGCAGAATAATACTGCTGGCTTTGATAGAATTCCAACGGTTGCACCCATTCATGATCAACGAAACTTGTACTCAATAATGCCAGAAGACAGGGTGAAGCCTTACGATGTGAAAGAAGTGATTGCAACATTGGTAGATGGTGGAGATTACCTAGAGTTCAAAGAGGATTTTGGAAAAACAATCGTGTGTGCCTATGCCAGAATAGATGGTTGGGCAGTGGGTATTGTGGCCAATCAACGAATGATTGTCAAAAGCAAGAAAGATGGAATGCAATTGGGGGGGGTGATTTTTAGTGATAGTGCGGATAAGGCTGCACGTTTTATTATGAATTGCAACCAAAAAAATATACCACTGATTTTCCTGCAGGACGTTACAGGTTTTATGGTGGGTTCAAGATCTGAGCATGGGGGTATCATTAAAGATGGTGCTAAGATGGTGAATGCGCAAGCCAATAGTGTTGTCCCAAAGTTTACCATTATTACAGGTAATAGCTATGGTGCAGGGAATTATGCCATGTGTGGTAAGGCCTATGATCCTCGATTGATTGTTGGTTGGCCAACAGCTCAAGTTGCAGTAATGGGAGGTGCGCAAGCGGCAAAAGTTTTATTGCAAATCGAAACAGCAGCCAAAAAGGCAAAAGGTCAAGAGATCTCGAAAGAGGAGGAGGAAGAGTTGTATCAAAAGATAAAATCACGTTATGACGAACAGACCACGCCTTATTACGCAGCGGCTCGATTGTGGTTGGATGCGGTAATCGATCCAATGGATACTAGAAAATGGATTAGCATGGGAATCACGGCGGCTTCTCTGGGACAACCCACACCGCCTTATAAAACAGGAGTCATCCAAGTTTAAACGATGACATTTATTCGAAATAGTTTTATATCCTGGTGGCATTATCAACCACTTCAAGTCATTTTGATTGGAGCTGTATTGACCCGATTGATTGCGGCTTTTTTTTCTCCGGGTTACTTAATGGTAGATGATCATTTTTTAACCGTAGAAATTGCAGGTTCATGGGCCAATGGTTTTAATACGGGCGATTGGATTCCGGGTTGGGGCAATACAGATTCAGTTCCGCAAGCATTTAGCTTTTTATACAATGGAATTTTGTTTGTTCTTTACAAACTTCTGTATTTCATTGGAATGAAAGATCCTCAATACCTGCAGTTGGTTGTGCGAATATTGCATGGACTTTGGTCGGTTCTTTCCGTCTATTTTGTTTTCAAGTTAACAATGCGATTGTCTGATAAACGTTCAGCAGTTACCGCGGCTTTGTTAATGGCTTTTTTGGGATTAATGCCCATGAATGCAGTCCGCAATTTGGTAGAGGTGGTCAGTCAACCGCTCATCATTGGAGGGTTGTATTATATTACATTGCTCAAACGTTCCCATTGGATATTGGGTGGCGCACTGTTGGGCTTAGCTGTAGGTTTGCGTTTTCAAAACGCATGGATACCCATTGGATGGGGCATCACAACATTGTTCCTCAAGGATTGGCGCAGATTTTTTATTGTAGCAATCTCCTCAGGAGTGACTTTTTTTCTCACCCAAATCGATGATATCCTTCTTTGGGGCGGAAAGCCTTTCCAACACGTGATGGGTTACTTTGAATACAATGCCCAACATGCTGGTGAGTTTCCCAACTCGCCTTTGGCTTATCTGTCATGGTTATCTTATTTCATTCTTCCTCCAATAAGTTTATTCATTTTTTGGGGTGCATTGACACCTTTTTTTAAGCGAAACAAGGCTGTTGTTCCGCGACATAGTGCCTTCTGGGGCATTTGGATGGCATGGTTGGCATTTACTGTTTTCCACTTGATGTTTCCCAATAAGCAAGAGCGATTTTTATTTCCCGTATTGCCTCTGCTACTGGTGACGGGAGTAATCGGATGGAATCTTTGGGTAGAATGGAAGAATTGGGGGGCAAAACCATGGTTGGTCAAGAGTTGGAAGTTTTTTTGGATTGTCAATTCAATCCTTCTTATCGGAAGCTCATTTATATATCCCAAAAGAGCTCGTGTTGAAAGCATGCATGCCCTGTTCGAATTTGGCGATGCTAAAAATTTTGTGCAAGAACATGCTCATAAGGAGGGCGTGCCCTTAGCGCCCCGATTTTATGCCAATGTATGGGATGAGTATTACACGTTTGGGATTCATCAAAAACTCGAGGAGACTGTCGGATTGTTTTCTATTCTAGATTCCACCTATGAGCATGACGTGCACAGAAGAAGTTATCCTAACTATATTCTCTTTTATGATGACATCGATTTGGAAAAGCGAGTAGGGAATTGGAAATCAAAGTTTCCTCATTTGACTTATTGTACAACCATCGAACCCGGTTTTTTTGATCAATTGCTTCATCATTTGAACCCGGTAAATTCATTGGAGAAAATCACCATTTATCGGATTCCACAACAGGATCAGAAAGATTTTTGATGTAGCATTGCTTTGGATTTTCGTAATGACTCCGCAATAAATAAGGTGTTATTTCTGAAGATGGCAAAGGCTGAATAATCCAATCTAATTCATCTTCATTGTCAATTCTTTGATCGCGATCAATAAAGGCATAGCCTTTTAAATTTCCATGTTGAACCCATACCAAAGATTTTTCATGGTCTTTTCGGCCACGACCAATCACCAGATAAGAGGGCTGCTTGGCCAACATGGAGTCCAAAGCCTTTATAAGCGCTTGGTTATGCACTTCTATCTCCTCTTGCAATTCTTCGCCTTGAAAATGGTGAAGACCAATCCAGCGGCCTTGAATTTTATGCTCATCTTTAAGTGCATTCAGCCACTGGTAGGCGGCCTTCATGGAAGTAAAACTATGAATGCTCTGTGCGGTTTTTCCACGAACTATTTGCAATCGATGAATGCCCTTTTGATCATGAAATGAAATCAAATGAAATGGATGAGCCTTCTTTTTTTGCGCTTTGTTGTATTTTGGAAAATGCTTGCGAATAGCGGCATCTTCCATTAATGAGGCCAATAACTCTGTACCCGTTTCTTGAAATTCTATGTGAGCTATTTCTTTCAAAAAGTGTTGTTGACGTTCTCCGCCATCTGGATTAAAATGAGACCTGACGCGCTTCTTGATGTTCAACGCTTTTCCGATGTACAAGTTTTCGCCCTTTTCGTTTTTGAAAAAATAAATCCCAGCGGTGGTGGGTAATTGCTGAAATTCTTCATTGGGGATATGGTTGGGCAGGAAAGAATCTCCACTTCCTATCTTCAGCATATCATTGATTAATGAAAATCCGTGAGCCTCAATGCATTTATCAAACAGTATTGCAGTGGCTTGTGCATCTCCCATTGCGCGATGAGCCGCAAAATTGGGAATCTCGAAAAACTCGCACATCGAGCTCAATCCATATTTGCGGTGACCTGGAAATGAAGCTCGGGCCAATCTAACGGTGCAGAGTTTTTCTGGTTTCCATTGGTATCCTGCCGCGGACAACTCAGCTTTTACGAAGTTGTAATCAAAGTTTACATTGTGGGCTACAAAAACGCAATCTTTCAGAAGGTCAAAGATTTCATCCGCCACATCTTCAAAAAGTGGAGCATGTTGTAACATTTTATCATTAATGCCCGTAAGGGAAACAATAAAAGGGGGGATTTTTTTTTCAGGATTGACCAGTGTTTCATACTTGTCAATGACTTTTTCGCCGTCATGAATGCAAATGGCAATCTCGATAATGGTTCCCTGACCAGGTTGGCTACCTACGGTTTCAATATCGGTGATGGCAAATCGCATTATGCTTAACTTTAGGACGCAAATAGAATAAGGAATAACAATGAAAACAAGAATAGCCATACTAATGTTGATAATAAGTCCAATTTGTTCAAAGGCGCAGGAGGATGAATACCGAGGGTTTTCCTTTGGATTAAGAATAGGAGCTTATTTTGCTTCAGATACCACGGCTAACTTTTATAATGGTTCAGGGATTTTGCAACAAGGGACTAATTATGCAGGGGTAAGGGCCATGTCCATACAGGATAGAGTGAACTGGAATCCACTTGAAACCCAGTACATCAATAGTTATTACGGTTCCAGTAGTTTCTCTTTCCCCAATTATTATGATAATTACGCTTATCCCACAGCCATGCGCTATAGTCCAGCCATCTCATTGGGATTGGATTTGCGTTATCGTTTAGATCGTTATGGTTCGTTTGTCTTTCAGTTTTTGACAACCCGTTTGAAAACCGTTGACAAGTACTCAGTCATTTTTGAAGGAACTGGGGCCCAACAAAATGCACAACAAGATATCCGTTTGTTTACCATAGAAGGCAATGAACAACGCTTTCAGCTTGTCCTGGGATACAGGCAAGGATGGGAAATAAACCAGGGGTTGGATTTTTTTATACAGCCGGGTATCAGTATTGCCGGAATCAAAGTGGTGAGCAACAAAGCCTATATTGCAGACAGGTCTTATGATCTTTTTATTGGCGGAGATAATTTTAATCAGACCTATGGATATGTTCCACGAACGGCTACAGGAGTGGGAGGTGGACTTCAGATGGGTTTTGAGTTTCCCCTGGGCGCGGGTCATTCTGCGGATATTTCATTTGGATTGTATCGGGAGAAAATGAAATTGTGGGATTGGGAGACCAATGGTTGGAACAAAACCCTCACTGCGTCATTCTATTATTGAGAATTGTAATAACGGAAATACCTATATTTGATAACACAGAATAAAATATGAAAAAATTAATTTTGGCAGGTTGTGTTTTGTTACAATCAACGTTAAGTTGGTCTCAGACAGATCGCAATGTCGATTTGAAATTGTACGGGCATATCCAGTATAATTTAGACAAGTTTGATCAAGATAAAAATTCTTATTTTTCCTTGGGAGAACAGGACTTTTTTGTGACCGCTAAATTGACCGATAGAATTAGTTTCTTGGGAGAAACGGTTGTGAAGTATGATGCGGCGACGTCTGCAAAGTTTGCGCCCAGCATTGAACGCGCGCAGATGAAATGGGATTACTTCGGCAATCACTGTATTATTTTGGGGAAAATTCACACCCCTGTGAATACTTGGAATGATGAATACCACCATGGCCGATTGTTTTTTCCAACCATTGATCGCCCCTTGTTTTTTAGCACCATGGTACCTGTACATACCTCAGGTGTGTCGTTCAGAGGACAATACTTGGGGCGTTTGAATTTTGGTTATGATTTGGTCATCGGAAACGGCATTTCATCCACAGATGTCTATGATGCCAGTTACAACAAAGCAGTAATGGCAGGAATGCACATCCGGCCAGATGAATTCACCAGAATCGGAGTTTCCTACTACAATGATTACATGCCATTCAACAAACCGGGTGTGCACAGTGGACATTCATCCTACAATAGCGGTTATACGGGTCCTTTGAATTTTGAATTGTATAGTTTATCCATTAAGCGTTTTACGAATCAATATGAATTCATGAGCGAAACTGGATACGGGGTGAATACCACAGATAGTTTGGGTAAAGCAGAGAATTTCTCCTCATTCAATTACCTGGGTGTTAAAATCAAAGATGTAAATACGGTTTATGCCTTGGCAGATTATATGCATATTTCGGAGAAGGATTTACATGCTGCTCCCGGTAAGCAATTGAAAACCGCCATTGGATACAAATATGAATTCAGTGAGACATGCAACATCAAGTTTCAAGTGGAAAGAACCATTGCAGCAGATGATCATTTGAATCATCATGGGGATTTACATGTGGAGCGTTATGACTTTAAATTCCAATTGGCTTATGGATTCTAAAGTTTTGAAATGGATTTTCGTAGCTTCATTGTGGATGGTTTCACAATGGGCAATGGCTCAATCTGTGGTTTATTTTGGAAATGAAATAGGCCTAACCGCAATGCCAAATGCAAAAGCCCAGAGGGTTTTTACAGGTAAAGAAACTTTGTGGAAAAATGGAAAGTCGGTGGTGATATGTCTACCTGGAACCAAATCTCCAAAGGCTGAGGAGATTTATAGCAAGGTGTACAATAAGTCGGTCAAGGAAGTACAGAAATTTTGGTTGTCATTGGTTTTTCAGGGTCGTGCCAAATCGCCCATGTTTTTTGATACGGATCAAGAGATGGTGGATTACATTAAGCGAACTCCAGGGGCTATAGGTGTTTTGTCTGCAGACAAGAAAAGTTTGGTACCCAATCACCAGCTTATCGCGATTACCAATTGATGAAAATTAAATCCAGCATATTTACCCAAATCTGGTTGCCATATACCATCATTGTTTTGGTGCTAATTGGGGTATTGGCTGTTTATTACCCTTCAAGACAACGCGCTCTATTGGGCGAGTACAAAATGTCAGAGCTTCGTCAGAAAGCTTCAACGCTTGCTTTAAGCGTTGAGTTGAGTTTGGATCGAGATGATTTTGAAGGGTTAACCAAAACCATGAATCATCTTCAGTCCGACGCTCAGTTAAAAGCCGTATCCATTGCCTCATTTGACTCTCTTCAGCAAGTGGAGTATTTGACATTCCCGGATTCAGTGAGTCATGAAAAATTGGAGTTGGACACCCTTCATTACCTCACAGTTGAGCATCCTTTTTCACATCCTTCCATGAAAGGGTATATTGCCCTCACCGTGAGCAAAGAGGAATTCAGAAAAGATGTAAGTGCAATGAATCGACCGATTTTTTTGTTCCTTACTATTGTTGCGGCCATGATTTTGGTGATTGTTTACTTCCTTGCCAATTTGATCACAGATCCCATCAAATTGGTTCAGGAGAATGCGAGAACTTTACAAGAGGGTAATTTCACGTTGGTCAATGCAAAAAATAATTATCAAGCCAAAGAATTAATTTCACTGCAAGATTCGTTGCTTTCCCTATCCCAAACATTAAAGGAACAGAAAGAAACCAATGATGCGTTAACCGCGGGACTGGAGGAGGAGGTCAAGCTTAGAACCAACAATCTGTTCAAAGCTTTGGATGATCTGAATGTTGCCCAGACCATTTCAAAGCTAGGTAGCTTTGAGTACAATTTGGAAAACGACACATGGATGGGTAGTGACAACCTGAGATCAGTTTTGGGCATAGAAGATGATTTTATCAAGGACTACAACCACTTCATGGCCATCGTGCATCAAGAAGATGCGGAAGAAGTAGAATTTACTTTTCAAAATTCATTTCAATCCAAAGGGAGATTTGAATTGAATTTTAGATTGCGCCGTCCAATAGATCAGGAAATCATTTGGGTGAAATGTATTGGGGAGTTCGTGCAAGATGCTACAACCAATGATTTTAAGTTGGCAGGTGTCTTACAGGATATCACGGATCAAATTCAAGCCCAGGAGGAATTGAGTATTTTGTCATTGGTGGCCAAAAAGACATCCAATGCTGTTATCATAACGGACAGAGAAAAGAAGATTCAATGGGTGAATGACAGTGCTGTGAATATAACGGGATACTCTCTAGAAGAAGTTATAGGGCAATCTCCAAGGATGTTTCAGTTTGAAAAAACAGATAGAAAGGAGATTGATAGAATCAATCAGGCCTTGTCAAAAGGTCAATCAGTTTGGGCTGAATTATTGAATAGAGGAAAATCGGGTAAGGAGTATTGGTTGTCCATTAACATAGTGCCATTGGTGAATGCCAAAGGGGATGTAACAGGCTACATGGCCGTAGAGAATGATATCACGGATCGCAAAGAAATGGAATTGCAACGTGAGCAATATGTCAAACTATTGGAGGAGTCCAGAGCGGAAATAAGAGCCATCAACGAGGGCTTGGAAAAAGCAGTGGAAGAGAAGACAAGACACATAGCTAACCTCGCACTTTTCCCGGAGCAAAATCCCAATCCTGTCATTGAGTTTGATATGCTCAACGCCAAGTTGAATTATGTTAATCCTGCGGCAAAAAGAATTCTTGGTAAATTATTGGAATTGCCGTTCATTGATTTGATGTTGTCATTGAATATAACGCAACATGATTTGGATGAAGAGCAAGAAAAAGGTGAGTTCCATTATGAGGGATTAATATTTGAGATTAATCTTTTCATGCTAGAAGAGAAAAAATTATTGCGTGCCTACTTGCACAATATAACCGATCGCAAACAGAATGAAGAAAAGCTTTCTCAACTCGTAGGTCAATTAACCCACGCAGAATCTGAGTTAAGAGAGAAAACGGAGGCTCTGGAAAGATCTGTGGACGAATTAAAGCTAGCGCAATCGGAAATCATCAGTAAAGAAAGATTGTCCACCTTGGGGATGCTCATTGCGGGCATTGCTCATGAAATCAATACCCCTTTGGGTGCCATCAAAGCATCTGGTGAAAATCTAAAGTTTTTGTTCACTGAAGGGGTAATGAAACTCATTGCCCAAATGGATCCTGCTGAATTGGTCTTGGCTATTCGACTGTACGAGCGGGCACAAATTATCAACCTTTCCACCATGGAGGAAAGGCGTTATATACAAATAGTAGTGGCCCAGATGCATGATTTGGAATTAGAGGAAAGAACAAAATCTAAAATGGCCAGGATGCTTGTTCAGAAAGGAATTTTCACTATCGATGATGAAATTAAGCAGTGGCTCAAATTGGAAAAGGCTGAACAAATTTTTCAATTGAGTCTAAATTTTGTACTTATCCTCCGAAGCATCAATACCACCACGGCCTCTTCTGATCAAGGTAGTAAAGTGGTGAAAGCGCTCAATAGTTTTGCCCATGGGAATCTATCGGCGAAAAAATCACATTTCAACTTAAAGGAAAATGTTGATACGGTTTTGACCATCATGTGGAACAAGATCAAACAAGGTTCGCGGGTAGTGAATGCGATTCCAGATGATGTTGTTTGTTACGGTTTGGCTGAGGAGATGTCTCAAGTATGGACCAATTTGGTGAACAACGCACTGCAGGCTTCAGGTAATACTTGCATGATCGCATTTGAATATGCAGAAACGGAAGAACATCACATTATCAATGTCGCTAATGACGGGCCGATGATTCCCAATGAAATTTTGGAGAAAATTTTTGAGCCGTTTTTTACCACTAAAGCACGCGGAGAAGGAACAGGTTTAGGATTGAATATCGTGCGAAAAATTATGGAGAAGCAAGGCGGAACGATTGTTTGTGAAAGTGAAGAGCGTTTAACCCGTTTTGTCATTACTTTGCCAAAAAAATCGGAAGAATGAAAACGGCAATTCTCTCAGTCGATGACGATATTTTGGTTCTGAACTCTTTAAGAATTCAGTTAGAGCGACACTTTGGTGAAAGCCATTTGCTAGAATTTGCCCAAAATGTTGATGAAGCCATTATGGTGATAGATGAGATTAGCTCAACGGGTGTTGAATTAATAGTCATTATTTCTGATTGGATTATGCCCTCTAAAAATGGAGATGTATTGGCACAGCATGTTAAAGCCATCAATTCCAAAATACAAGTCGTTGTGCTTTCGGGTCAACTCCAAGAGGATAAAGCGCAAGCCCTGGTAGACAACAAAACCATAGATAAGGTAATGCTAAAACCCTGGAGTGAAGAAGATTTGGTTCAGGTCATTCATCACGCATTGGCACAAAATGACCGTTCAATTTAATGGAACAGCAGTACTCCATATTGTTAGTAGACGACGATGCTTTTATTCTCGAGGTTCTTCGGATTCAGTTAGAAAGAGTTCTCCCAGAGAATATTATCATTGAACGTGCATCAAGCGGATTTGAAGGATTGGAGTTGGTGAAGGAATTATGCAACAGTCAAGATCAACCATTGGCGCTCATCATATCAGATTATTTGATGCCGGGGCTTCTCGGTTCAGACTTTTTGATTCAGGCGCATGACATTTGTCCTCGATCAAAAAAGATGATGCTGACTGGTCAAGCAGAAGTGGATAATGTTTTAAAAGTCTTACATCACTTGGAGCTTTTTAGGTACGTGGGAAAACCATGGGAACCTGATTATTTGAACCAGTCTGTTCTGAAAGCAGTTTCTCAATTTCAAGAAGAATTTGAAATACGTGCGGAGCTTCAAAAACTAAAAGTGAAGTCTTAAAGAATTCTCCTGTTTTTGGCACTCAATCTTGTATTTTTGAGTCATGAAAAATTTTTTCTTGTTGTTATTTTTAGTAACGGCATTGTTGTCTTGTAAGACAAATGAGTATATTAGTGAAATCCCTGATTTTGAGTATGAAGCTGTAACATCTGAGGTGGAATTACCCCCCTTTGAAAGACCAAAACTGCTGATAGGGATAACGGTTGACCAGATGCGATACGAATACTTAACGCGTTTTGACAATGATTTTAAATTGGATCCAACTGGTTTTTCTACCTTGATGTTTGAGGGCTTGTCCAGTTCCAATATGCATTACAATTACGTACCAACCTACACAGGCCCGGGACATGCAAGTATCTTTACTGGAACAACTCCAGGAACGCATGGAATCATTGCCAATGATTGGTATGATAAAGGAAGAAATGCTTTGCAATATTGCGCTAAGGATACCATGGCTCACGGTGTTGGGACATCAAGTGAAGCAGGAAAAATGTCTCCCATCCACCTTCAAACCAATACCATTGGAGATGAATTGAAGTTATTGTCCAACAGCACGTCAAAGGTCATAGGTATCAGTTTAAAGGACAGAGGAGCCATTTTACCGGCAGGCCGTTCTGCTGATGCAGCCTATTGGTACATTGGAGGAAAGGAGGATGTATGGGCAACTTCATCTTGGTACGGTATGACAGAACTGCCCCAATGGGTAAAGGATTTTAACACCAAAGGCTATGGTGCAGATGCGTTGAAAAAAGATTGGGATTTGCTTTACCCGGACAGTATATACAATGAAAGCCTTCCTGATAACAATCCTTACGAAGCTCCTTTCAAAGGGATGATCAAGCCTGTTTTTCCCTACAAATTGTCTGAGTTGGCCAACTTAAATAATCAATATGATTTGTTGAAAGCTACCCCATTTGGAAACACAATGACTGTAGAATTTGCAAAAGCAGCCATTGTGGGTGAACAGTTGGGAATGCGTTCAAACAATACAGACATGTTGTGTTTGAGTTTTTCAGCAACGGATTATGTGGGTCATCAATTTGGTCCGCATTCCAGAGAAACACAGGATACTTATCTTAGGTTGAATAAAGATTTGGGCGGATTTATCAATTTTTTGGATACTGTGATTGGTCGAGAGAATTATCTCCTTTTTCTGACGGCGGACCATGGAGTGGCCAATAATCCAGCCATGATGTTGGATAGAAAATTGTCGGCCGGAAATTTTGTTTCAGATAAGTTGGAGGAGTATCTGGAAAGTAGAATCATTGAGAAATATGGCTCAGGGGATTGGATTATCAATGAATCCAATCAAAATGTTTTCTTGAATCGAGCATTCATTGAACAAAAGAAGTTGTCTTTAAAGTCTATTCAACAAGAAGTTGCTTTGTGGGCATGTTCTTTTGATGGGGTGCAGTCAGCCTATACTCATTCAGAGTTATCCTATCAAATTTTAAGAGAGGATTTTAGTCAAAGGGTTCAATTGGGATTTGATCAGAACAGATCCGGTGATGTCATTTATGTTCTCAAACCAGGTTGGATAGAGTATGGAAAACAAGGTTCTACACACGGATCAGGTTATGAGTATGATACGCACGTTCCTTTCATTGTCTTTGGTGGATGGAGTTGGGCATTTCCAGAAAAAATTTACAGGGTCATGGCCAACAATCAACTCCATATTACGGATATCGCCCCGATTATCTGCGACATCATGATGATTGAGAGACCATCAGGCTGTCTAACGCCAAGTTATAGCCATGAATAAATACAAAATTTCGAGGTCATCAACGAATCCAGATAAAGCATTTGCCATTTCCCTTGAGTTTTTAATTGAAAGTGGCATTTCAGATTTATATTATCCCTTCTGGCGCCCCGGTAGATATGAGCCTGGAAATTTTGTGAAGTGGTCGAGAAATTTCAAAGTACAAGGCAACACATCCCCCATAAAAATAGAGAAGATAGCCCCCAATCATTGGGTTATCAAATCAAATGTAAAGCAAGTCATTTCTGTTAGTTATGAATGGTGTATCCATGAGCTCAATGCAGGAAGTAGTTTTTTATCAGATTCCCTTTTTTACATAAATCCTGTTAATCTCTTTTGTTATATAAAGCAACGTGAATTGGAGCCCATTCTTCTTAGAGTAGTTTTGGATGTAGATTGGCAGTATGCAGGTGGACTTGTCCTTCAAGAAAGTGATGCAAAGGGAAAGTTTACTTTTGAAGCAAGAAATTTTGATGAATTGGCTGATAGCCCTTTGGTGTTTTCATCTTCCATTCAGAGCATTCAATGGAAATGTAATAATACCACTATTCATTGTCATAGCATTGGTGAACTGCCATTGAAATGGAGAACGGGTGATTATTCACAAATTCAACAATTCACGGATTTTCAAATCCAACAGATGGAAGCTTTGCCCGTCAAAGAATATCATTATCTCTATATTTTCACACCTCACAGAATGAGGCACGGTGTAGAACATTGCAATTCGACCATGATTGTCATGGGCCAGGGCGAGGTGAGTGATGACGAATATTATGACGAGGTCTTGTCAATATCCTCGCATGAATTGTTTCATACTTGGAATGTAAAGTTTTGTCGTCCAAAGGACTTGCTGCCCTATGATTTTACACAGGCCCAATACAGTGCCACTGGTTTTATCACGGAGGGCATTACAACTTACTATGGAGAATTGATGTTATGGCAGTCAGGTGTTTGGTCTTGGGAAAAAATGATGCATTGTATTTTAGAATGGCTCAATGCCCACTTGAATAATGCCGGAAGATTCTCTTCGTCTCTGTTAGACAGTTCCATTGACACGTGGGTTGATGGATATGTTCAAGGAACACCAGGCAGGAAGGTATCCATATACAATGAAGGGGCTCTGATGGCTTTTCTTACCGATGTTTTTATCATTCAATCCACGGATGGAAAGAGATCATTGAATGATGTCATGCTCTTTTTGGTGTCCAAATACAATACCCATACAATAGGGTACAACGTACAAGACTATTGGGACGAGGTGGAGCGCATCGCGGGAAGAGTGCCGTCATCATTGATTACGTTGGTCAGTCACCCCAAAGATTACACAACTGAAGTATTGGCCGCATTGGAATGGCTCGATCAGAAGTGCAGATTAAATACCACCGAGGAAGGTCGGATTGAAGTAATCCCCGAAGCATTAAAAGAGATCAATAAATTAAGCCAGCGATATCGTTGTTAACAACTTTGAATTGCCTTATTTTTGTTTGAAACGATTCATGGAAAAAAGAACCATTGATATATCTATAGTTTCGCCCATTTATAGGGCAGAAAAGATCTTGCCTGAGTTGTTGAGGCAAGTGACGGACGCTATGGCATCAAGTTCTTTGACCTATGAGATAGTTTTGGTCAATGATGCATCTCCGGACGATTCATGGACCGTTATGCAATCTCTTTTGACATCGTATCCTACATTACGTGTCATTAATCTATCTCGAAATTTTGGGCAGCATTATGCCATCAAAGCCGGTGTAGATCATGCTTCTGGTGAGTACATCGTAGTGATGGATTGTGATTTGCAAGACAATCCATATGAGATATTGGCTTTGCACCAAAAGGCATTGAGCGGATTTGATATTGTGAGTGCAAGACGCCATCAACGAGAGGATGGTTTTCTAAAGAGATTGACATCCAAAATGTTCTTTTCTTTTTACAGTTATTGGACCGAGACCAACATTGATGGATCGATTGGGAATTTTGCTATTTATCACAATAAGGTGATTGAAGCCTATAAGCAAATTTCAGAGCGTGGTCAATCTCTTGTCCTTTTTACCAGATGGTTGGGATTTTCTCAAGCCAGTATCGAGGTCAAGCACCAAAAGAGATTTGAAGGCAAAACAAGTTACAATTTGTCCAAATTGATTGATTTAGCCATAGAGAACATCATTTCTCAATCCAACAAGCCTTTGCGTATTTCGATTAAGTTCGGATTTCTGATGACTTTTTTATCCTTTGCCTACGGTCTTTACCTAACCGTCCGAAAGTTCATGTTTGATATTCCGCTGGGATGGACGAGCATCATGGTAGCCATTTTTTTTATCGGAGGTTTGGTGTTTGCCAATTTGGGATTACTGGGATTGTATATTGGTCGCATTTTCGACGAGGCCAAAGAAAGACCATTATACATCATCAAGGAAAAAGCAGGATGGTGAAGAAAATAGCAGTTATTGGATCCAATGGATTTCTTGGCAAGTCGTTGGTAAGTCTGCTTTTAAATGAAGGTTATTTTGTCATAGCCGTTTATAATAAATCGCAGTATGATTGGAAAAATGTAAATGTTCAGAGCCTTTCCTGGACTGCATTTTTGGATGCCCAATTGAACGTTGATGCCATCATTTACACGGCGAGTATTATACCATATGGTCACATGGATGATTACAATGATGAGATGCTTCTTGTAAACGCCATCAACAACTTTGCGATTCGAAAGGTATATCCAAAGGTTCATTTTATTTACATTTCTTCTGTCAGTGTCTATGCCATATCAAAGGGGGCAATAACAGAGAATAGTCCTGTACTGCCTCAAGGAGCTTATGCAGAAAGCAAGTTGGCCGGCGAGTTGGTAGCAAAGGGATTTAATCGGAGCGCTGTAGTTCGCTGTTCTTCCATTTTTGGGAGTGGAATGAATCAAAGTACCTTTATCCCTAGATGTATTTCACAGGCCAAAGATGACGGTGTTATTACATTGTATGGTGAGGGAACCAGACTGCAGAATTATATTCATGTAGATGATGTTTCCGCAATGTGTTTGGCCATCATCCAACAAGAGAAAGTTGGGGTGTTTTTGTCCGTTGCACCGCGCTCTTTTTCAAATATGGAAATTGCTGAAACGTTGGCTGCGTATTACAATGCAAAAATAAATCACGTAGGAACGGATTGCTCACCATCTTATATTTATGATGCCCAATTCACTTACGGCGCTTTGGGCTACACGCCCAAAGGTGTTGTATTAACTGATATTTATGATTGAGAACAAGCAACAAAAGACCATTTGGGTCACGGGAATTGGAGGGAATGTAGGGCAAGGTATCCTCCGGAATATACGGAGTAGTTTTCCTGAATTGAGGATTGTTGGATCCAATGTAAATACGGTATCTGCTGGAAATTTTTGGTGTGATCACGTTGTTGAAATGCCTTTTGCTTGGGATGTCGGTTTTCATCAAAAGAGTATTGATTTGGTCAAAGAATACAACGTCGATCTGATTATACCCAGCACTGATTTTGAGGTTTATTATTTGTCTTTGATAGCAAAAGATTTGCCTTTTGTAGTCGGTTGTCCCTCTTTTGAAGCGGGTATTTTTTTAGATAAAATGCAGACTTTTGAAGCATTTAAAAAATGTCGTATACCATTTGCAGAGTCATTTGAGGTGTCAGCTTTCAATGGTCAAGTTGCGCGATATTTGGCCAAACCAAAAATGGGACGGGGGTCGAGGGGCTTGTTGTTTCAGCCTGTCGATTGGAAAGATTTGGGAGAAGAGTATATGATCCAAGAATGGGCAGAAGGAAAGGAGATTACTACGGCATTTTACATTAACAAGGATCGCCAGTTGCACGGACACATTACAATGTCGAGAAGTTTGCAGAACGGAACAACAATGGAGTGTGAGGTTACCAAAGAATATGACGAGTTGGTTGAGCCCATTATCAAGGCTATGAATGAACATTTTCATTTGGTAGGAAGCTTGAATCTTCAATCCATTGTTACTTCAAATGGGATTGTACCCTTTGAAGTGAATGCTCGTATTTCAGGAACCAATTCTGTTCGTTCACAATTTGGTTTTGATGATGTTCAATATTTATTGGCGGAGTATTTATTTCATCAACCTGCTCCTCCAGTAAATGTGCAAATGGGTTGCGCCGTCCGGGTTATCATGGATATTATTTATCCCGAAAAAACTTTGAGGGAAATAGGCTCAGGGAAAGAAAATGCTTATTTATTTTAAGGCCGGAAATGCGTAAGATTTATCTTTTTGATTTGGCGAACACCCTGTTGTATAAACCTTCCTTTTATACAAATTTCTTGGAGGTGCTGCACAAGCATGGTGTTAATATTCCTGTAAGTGAGTTTACCTGCCGACACCGATGGTTGTCCGAATTGATATTGTTTCCAGATAAAACGAGTAAGTCATTCTACGAAGAATTTAACGGCAAGTTATTGCTGAGCATGGGAATTGAACCAAGACAAATGTTATTGGATGAAATTTTTGCCGCATGCACCTATTTGCCTTGGCAGCCATTTGAGGATACCAAGGCCATTGCACATATTCATGATTCTAAGGCCATTTTGTCCAATTGGGACGAAAGTGTCAAAGAAAAAGTAGAGTCTTTTTTTCCTGGCCAATTTGAGGCCGTTTTTGGTTCTGCTTTGAGTGGTTTGCGAAAACCAAATACCGCCTTCTTTCAAAAGGCCATAAACGAACTGAATGTGGATCCATCTCAAATCACTTACGTTGGAGATTCTTTAAAGTTGGATATTTTTCCTGCTTTACATTTAGGAATCAACGCAATTTTAATCGACAGAAATCATGATTATCCTTTTTACCAAGGGAAAAAAATCCATAGCTTAGAGGAATTAATTCATGTCAGTGACTAAGCTAGCCATAATTGGGTCAGGTGATTTGGGACAGTTGATAGCCCATCATGCTCTATTAACAGGGCGTTTTGAAGTTGTTGGTTTTTTTGATGATTATGCGGAGCCTGGTGTTTTGATCAATGGTATTCCGGTTTTGTCCGGAACTTTGGCGATTCTTGATTTTTACAACCAGAATCACTTTGAGCAATTGTTGATAGCCATTGGATACAAGCATTTTGATGCCAGAGCAATGTTCTATGATCGATTTAAAGGGCAGATTCCATTTGCGACGGTAGTGCATCCTTCAGCAATCGTTGATCCAACTTGCCAGTTGGGTGAGGGAAGTGTGATTTTATCAGGTTGTATTTTAGATCAAAATGTGGTGTTGAATTCCAATGTCTTGCTCAACACAGGAGTCATGATTGCACATGATAGTCAAATTGGGGCACACTCCTTTTTGGCACCTCGTTGCAATGTTGCAGGTTTTGTAGTGATAGGAGAAAAAAATTTTATTGGCATTGGTGCCAATGTAATTGATAATGTAAAAACAATCGAGCGAACACAAATAGGGGGCGGTGCATTGGTGCATAAAAATATCACTGAGCCAGGTTTGTACGTTGGGGTTCCAGCTCGAAAAATTAAATAGTGAAAAATGAAATTTGTGCCTTTCAATAAGCCCTACTTGACCGGAAAAGAATTGGATTATATCCAAGAAGCCGTTGCTTCAGGTAAGATTTCGGGAAATGGCGTTTTTACGCAAAAATGCCATGCGTTTTTTGAATCTAAGTATGGCTTTGGAAAGGTTTTGCTCACAACCAGTTGCACAGATGCTTTGGAAATGTGCGCCATGCTTTTGGACATCAAAGATGGTGATGAAGTAATTGTTCCGTCTTACACTTTTGTAAGCTCCGCGGTGGCGTTTGTACGTCAGGGTGCAAAAATTGTTTTTGCGGATAGTGAGCAGGAAAATCCTAATATCGATGCTACATTGTTGGCTGATTTGATAACCCCAAAAACCAAGGCCATAGTCGCAGTGCATTACGCGGGTGTGGCTTGTGATATGGATGCCATAATGAATTTGGCCAATCAACACGGTATTTATGTAGTTGAAGATGCGGCACAAGCCATTGACGCATACTACAAAGGAAGACCTTTGGGATCCATTGGCCATTTGGGGTGTTTCTCATTTCATGAAACCAAAAACATTATTGCTGGGGAAGGCGGTATGTTGACCATTAATGATGAGCAATTTGTAAAACGAGCTGAGATCTTATGGGAAAAGGGAACCAACCGTGCTGAGTTTTTTAGAGGCGAAATCAACAAATATGGCTGGGTGGATACAGGTTCATCTTTTCTTCCCTCTGATGTCATCGCAGCATTTTTATATGCGCAACTAGAGAATTTGAATGCCATTCAAGAGCGACGAAAGTCCATTTGGAGTTTGTATCATGAATTGCTTTCGCCTCACGCTGAAAGTGTTGGGTTTGCTTTGCCCACGATACCCAATTATGCAAGCAACAATGCGCACATGTTTTATCTGGTTTGTAAGGATTTAAACACGCGCACGGCAATTATTTCCCGATTGAAAGCGGAAAACTGTCATGCTGTTTTCCATTATTTGAGTTTGCACAGCAGTGATTTCTACAAAGACAAACACGATGGCCGTATTTTGGCTCAGTCCGATAAATTCTCTGATTGTTTACTCCGACTGCCATTCTTTTTTGAATTGACTGAAGAAGATATTGTGCGCATAGTAAAAATTATTGTAGCAGTATGATGAAGCGTTTTTTGAATTGGTGTAAAAACAAGTACAATCAAGAAATAGATGCAACGGGACTTGCTTGGTTCCGTATAGTGTATTCAATGGTTCTATTTTTTGAAGTAAAACGTATTTGGGATTTTAAGAATTTAATGTTTGAAGAAGTTCCATTCATTCATGTCTCTGATATCAATTGGGATTTAGCTTTTGGTCTTTGGCTATTGAGCATTCTCTTTTTGATTTTTGGTTTGCTGACAAGAATTTCCGCGGTAATCAACTATATTTTTTCCATTATTTTCATTGGGTTTATAGGCGACTTTGAATACCATGTGTTTTACGCATACATGGGTCTGAATTTCCTCATCATGTTTATTCCCGTCTCCCGTGTATGGTCATTGGATAGATTGATTCTGAAAATTAGATATTCCAATTCAAAATTTCATTACCATCCGCCTGTAACAACAAGTGTTTTTAGCTATTGGGTCCCTTTGTTTGTTGGTGTTGGGCTGGTTTATTTTGATTCAATCTTTTTCAAACTGACTGATCCCATTTGGTTAAAGGGTCTTGGGATGTGGTGGCCAGCATCACATGTTTGTGCCTCTTTTATCGCGTTGCCAGAAGTGCTGAATCAAAAATGGTTAATGCTCTTTTTAGGATATCTGACCATCATTTTTGAATTGGTCTTTATCTTTTTATTTTATTTTAAATCCTTCCGTTGGATTTTCTGGTCCATAGGAATGGGGTTGCACTTGGGTATCTTGATTTTTTTTCCGATTCCTTTTTTTGCTTTGGCGGTTGTTGCCTTGTATATCTTGTTATTACCTGTGGGTTTCTTCAACATATTTAAGAAGAGAAAAGCTAATTCTAGTGTAACGTTTTACTATGATGGGGAATGCCCTCTTTGTGCAAGAACGAAAATTATTTTAGAACACTTTGATCTTTTTGGTTGGATACAATTCAAGACCGTTCAATCCTCTTACTCAACGGACGCGGTTATCTCTAAGTTAGATTTGAATGATTTGTTGGATGACATTCATGCGGTCGATAATTCCGGCCGTGTTTATAAAGGTTTTAACACCTATCGTGCTGTTTTCAGGGCCAATGCTCTATTGTGGCCTTTGTATCTCTTGGTCCTTATCCCTGGAGTTTCATTTATCGGCAACAAAATTTATTTTTTGGTTTCGCGAAATAGAATCACAGAACGATGCACAGACGAGAGTTGTGGAATCACTTTTGTCGATTTGCCTAAAAAAGATGAAGAAATTAAATTGTTCAAAACTTTGACGTTGAATGATCTAAAATATCACGTTGTGATGTGTTTTTTATTGGTTTGCATTATTGCACAATCTTTTATGATTTATGCGGCTCATCCCATTCAAGAAGCGCTTCCGACTGGATACAAGAACAGCGCATTTAATGGGACATTGAATAAATGTTATCAGGCCGTTCATTACTTAAGCAAAGGTTTTTTAGGAATCACACATCACGCTGTATTTGGACATTATCACTTTGATGAAAGAGATGACTTGATCAAAATTGAGTTTGTTCATCAAAATGGTAAGCATGAGTTATTGCCCATGACAAAAGAGGACGGTCGTCCTGGTTATTATGTCTCTGGTAGCTCTTGGGTAAATTGGAATTTTCGCGTTCTCAATTCAACGGTGGATTCCACTCATTTTGTGAAAGGAATACAACGCTACACTGCATTTTGGTTGAAAAAGAATTTTAGAGGGCCTTTGAACGGGCATTTCATGTTGTATCATAAGTCAATGAACGTTCCCGAAACTTGGGAATTTGGTGTTCTTGATCGCGATTTGAAGAACAATCAATGGAAATTGATTGGAACAGCGAATTGGAAGAAAAATCAATTTGATTGTTCTTTTGAGAAATTTGATTGAGTCCTAATCGCAAATGGAAAAAAAATATTTTGAGGGACTGGATGTTTTAAGAGCCATAGCTGCGATCTTGGTAATTGTTCATCACTTTGAATTGACCATCAATAGAGAATTCGCTACGGCAAATGAAATAGGAATTATCCAAAATGCGGCTATTCACATCATAGGAAAACGTGGGGTCCATGTTTTTTTTATGCTTAGTGGTTTTTTAATTACGCTTCTGTTGATCAAAGAAAAATCCAAGTTGGGAAAGGTAGCTTTGGGCAAGTTTTATATGCGTCGGATTTTCAGAATTTGGCCACTGTACTTCTTGACGGTGGGCATCGGTTTTTTTGTTCTTCCGTTGTTGTTGAGGTCGTTTGATTTTTTAAATGCGCTTGATTATTATCCAAGCCTTATCCATCAGTTGGAGAATGAACACCAATCCCCATTGTTGTACTTTCTTTTTTTTATTCCCAATCTAGCGCTGGAGTTTTTTCCAGCCGTAGCGGGTGCTTCTCATCTTTGGTCGATTGGTGTTGAGGAACAATTTTATTTGTTTTGGCCGCTGATTTTTTTCATTCCTTGGCCCCGTATTCAATTGGTGGCTATTTTGTCCGTGGCACTATTGCCTTTTCTCCCTTTTGTTTTGGTAAGGATTCCAGGCGGGACACCTTGGGCAAGTTGGGTGGGGCATTTCCCCTTTTATTGGATGGCTTTTGGGGGATTGGCGGCTTTATTTTATTATCGGTTTTTGTCAACTTTAGAGAAACTATTCAATACGTATAATGTAACGAGTTGGCTTGTGATTTTGTCTTTTTTTACCATTGGATTAGGAATCAAAATCAGTGATTATCTGTTTGGCGTTTTTGGTTTATTGATGATTTTACGTTTCTCCATCGGTAAGCAGTGGGAAACAAGGCGTTTCCCAAAAATGATATTCTTGGGGAAAATTTCATTTGGATTGTACGTTTACCACCCCTTGGTCATGTTTATTGTGTTATCCGGATTTCAATATTATCTTCCAGATTGGCATGCATCCATTGTGATAAAAACACAGGCTTACATCGCAGTATTTGCTCTTACCATAGTTACGGCTTGGTTGTCCTTCCGTTATTTCGAAAAACCATTTATTCAGCTAAAAGACAACAAATTTAAATCGTATTGATTTATTCTTTTGCAAACAAAATAGTGGTTTTGCCTTCACCCAATTTTCCTTGAACAACGGCTACATACATACCACGACTCAGGCTGGAAATGTCCAAACTGATTTGATTTCCAATATAGTTCTTCCTTAATATCTCCTTACCCAAAACATCAAAAATTTGCAGCTGATTATTCAATGATGAAGAGACCACCTGAATCCGGTCTGAAGATGGGTTGGGATAAAGTTGAACGTCAATGCTGCCATGCTCCGTGTTGGAATTGACCCATGTAGTATCCACATTGAAATGTGCTGTAAATATCAAGTTGTCCTCATTGATGAACCCATTCCAAAATGCGCTGAGTGTGTCTTCAATGACATTGTTGACTTCCCAATGACTAAAAAGAAATCCAGGTTGCGCGTTGGCCATGATGTCAATATCCACATCCTCATAATAATATCCATTCCATGTGCTATCATTAATGGTTAATGTATTCAGATGAATCGTCCCAGCGCCAGAAGGTTCAATGTTCAAAGTGATTTCTCTTGCATTGCCAAGACCCATGACACTTTGAATTTGTCCTCGAATGCCAGACGTCTTGCATTGTAACTCTTCACGCAATTGCAAATGCCTATTGTAGTAGTCTTGCATCCAACCTCCAACATTCCAAGGATCTCCCCAACGTTGGTATTCATTGGGCATTTCTGGTGTCCATATATTGAAGAAGTTATTTTCAACATCTAACAACCGATTGATGTTGTAACTGGAATTTAGAACATCAGCATACCGATTGATAAAATATCGACGGTATTGTGGATTGGCTAAACTCTGCCACCAAGGTCGAATGAAAGGATTATCTTGTCCATTGCCCATGGCGTGTTCTAGACCGTTTGAGTTACAATCGCTCCATCCATTGGGTTGTAAACTCAATTCTAAATCAATCGTTGCAAACCTCCATTTGTTTTGGGTGGAATCACTGCGGTGAATTTTAATGTTGTTGTAGGGCCAATCATAATTCGTAACAAAGGTTTCTCCAATGATGTAATCCGTTAGATAGGTCATGTCAAAAATGGAATCAACCGTAGTGAGGTATTCCGGTGCATTGGGATCTAATCCCCATACATATCCAACGTCCTCCCAATAGTGATTGGCATCACCTGCAGTGGCCCTAAGTACACTTCCATTCCAATAGCTAAGCGTTAATATATCCATGCTGCTTTTACTACTGTTGTCTTGGTGTTGGAAGTATTCGTCATCCAACTTTTCCCTCATTTCATACAATCCAAAATATTGTCCATTCAAATAAACGCTGACAGGACGCATGGTGGAGTAATATCCATGGTTAGATCGCGTGGTCATTTCAGTCAATGCGGCATCTTTGTAGGGCAATTGCAGCCACTGATTGCTTCCGTTTCGGAAATACAGTCTATCGTATTCCGCTCTTTCGGGCTGATGAGGAATCAAAGGGAGTAATACAGGAGTTTCATTGAAAATGGATTTCGCAAATTCCAATCTGAAACTATGTTGCGGATTGGAACGACTTCCACCAGCTCCACCATCAATTTGCATTGCGGCTTGCCTTGAGAATACCCATTGATGCTGAGCGGTGGAATCAAAATAGTCCATTTGGGCATACTTTTCCCAATCTTGCCACCAGTTGTCAAATATGCCAACATCGCCATATAAATTTTCTGCATCTGTAGTGACACTCACAATAGGTGTAGAGTGATTAACATTAATCAAATAACTGGCACTCGTCATTGCACTTGGGAGCATGCCACTCACAAAGGCCTTAGCACGGACAACAGTAGATTGAAAAATAGGGATAGCACTTCCTGTCCATAAATTGTCATTCAATGTTGGCTCATTTCCATTGGTGGTGTAGTAGATATCAGCTCCATCGGGATTGGTGTCATAAATATCAACGGAAAGTAAACCACTGTAGACTCCTGAGTTCTCTGACAACAAAGGTGCGCTCGCCATACCAGATACCACGACATCGTTGCTGTTAAACGCTGCAGGATTGGGGGTAGAAAAAGTCAACTCATTTCCAATGCCATTCGGAATTCTCCCTTGGCTGATATTGTATGTCGGACAATTGACGTAGAAATCATCTATCAACTCCCCTTGAGGATTGAAGAGATACAAAGAATCTCCAGAGGAGTTGAGTCCAAAGTGGGTATGAAAATAGGCACCTTCATTGTTGATGAATTGCGTTGTCATTTCACTCTGTTCCACTTGCTTGACCTGCACATGAAAGTAGGTGTATACTGTTGGGTCAGTGAAATTCACGTCAAATGAGATTTGTTGAATTTCACCGGGTGATATACCGGCTGCAGTTAATTCCTCAGCCCGAATCAAGAATTGATTCCTTGCCGCCCAATACCAATTGCCATAAGGTGCCGGATAATCTGTAGTTCCGTTGACATAATCATAGTTTCCAATGGTGATTCCATTGATTTTCATAACGGGTCTAACGTTGTGTACTTCACCCGATTGGGCGCCGCAAATGCCATCTCCACCATCTTGAAAGGCCACCGTTGAACTGGGAAATGGAGTATATCCTTGATTGAATATACTGTTGATTGTATACCCTGTATTGCTGTAGGAGCAGGTGTTGACAATCAAATTGCTTACCCCATTCCATTGATATGCGGTAGAAAAATTGTGGTCGTTCCAACCATTTTGTGGCACAAATCCATCTGTGGCATGAACAAAAACAAAGGGCTCTGCATATTGCCTATTCTTTCCACTGCAAAAAACCAAAAGATATTGATCAGGATCTAGCATGTAATGTCCAAATGTGAAACCTCCAGCTGGGTTATTGTTATCGGAAATGACAAATCCGTACAGGTCAATGGGCGAGCTACCATTGTTGTATAGTTCAAACCAATCATGGCCTTCGCCATCTTCGTCCATGATGAGATTAAAGTTTTTATTCGAAGCTTCATTGATGACCAATTGAGATTGACCAACATTCATGTGCAGGCAGGCAATCCAAAATAAGATGGTTTTTAAAAAAGTGATATCAATTTTCATTTTACAGATTTGATTCAAATCTAATGCTATTCAAACGACAACGATATTATTCACGAAACAATTGTGAAAAACTATCCATGGGCTTCAGCAATATTGTCTGTTTTTTTTCTTTGTTTTGAAAAGTAGGAAAGATTGTTTATTTTTAACCTCGTTTAGGATATGAAAAAGTGGATTGCAGCTCTTGGTTATTTGTCTTTATCGACAGCATTATTTATTGGTAATACTTCTATGACTACACATGGAACTTTGCCTGAAAACAATGCTCCGGTGGATTCTCTTTTAGACACAACGGCTTTGGTTTGGGGTATTGATCTTTCTCACCACCAAACCAAAGTAGATTGGGATCAGATGGAGTGTGATAAACCTTATTTCATTTTCTTCAAGGCTACTGAAGGTACAACCCACGTTGATCGTCTTTATCACAAATACAAATTCGAGGCTGCAGAGCGTGACATCAAAGTTGGTTCCTACCACTTTTTCTCTTACACAACCTCAGGAAAAGATCAGGCTTTACATTTCCTAAAAACAGCACACATTCAGAAAGGAGATCTTCCACCGGTTTTAGATGTTGAGTTTAAGAAGGAGATGCCCAACTCCGCTTGGATTTCCAAGAATGTAAAACAATGGGTTGATTTGATTGAAGACTCATTGGGTGTCAAACCCATTATTTATTGTCCATGTAGAATGTACAACGATCATTTGGAGACGGTTTTAAATGACGAGTACCATCTTTGGATAGCAGACTACAGAAAAAACCCTCCCGGTTGCAATTGGACGTTTTGGCAAAAGACCGATCGTCATCGTTTAACAGGGATTGCGGGCAATGTCGATTACAACGAGTTCAGGGGTAATATTCTGGATTTACATGATATTTTGATAGACTAATACAAAGTAATGATGAATTTGAAACGACCGAAAGGTCGTTTTTTTATGCGCATGATCATGGATAATCAGAGAATCGTTTTTATGGGAACACCAGAGTTTGCAGTTGCTTCATTGCAAGCATTGGTGGAGGAAGGTTTTAATGTGGTTGGGGTAGTCACGGTTCCTGACAAACCCGCCGGCCGCGGACAAAAAATACAACAAAGTGCAGTCAAAGTTTTTGCGGACAATGCCCAAATTCCGACTCTTCAACCGTTAAAATTGAAAGATCCGACATTTCTCAAAGACTTGTCAGAATGGAAAGCGGATTTGTTTGTCGTAGTCGCTTTTCGAATGTTACCTGAAGTGGTTTGGAAAATGCCAGCATCGGGAACAATTAACTTGCACGGCTCATTGTTGCCCAAATACCGCGGAGCAGCGCCCATCCATTGGGCAGTGGTCAATGGCGAAAAACAAACGGGAGTTACCACTTTCTTTATCAATGAGAATATCGATACAGGTGATGTTATTGAGAGAACAATCATTCCAATCGGGGATAATGAAACCACGGGAGAATTGCATGATCGCATGATGGTCATCGGAGCCCAAACCCTTTGTCATACGGTCCAAATGATTCTGGATGGCACAGCCCAATCTCAAGAACAATTGGATAGTGAAGCTTGTCACGCACCGAAATTGTCGCGCGAGATTGCTCAAATCAACTGGGACAATTCTGGTTTGACCATTCACAATTTCATTCGTGGAATGTCGCCCTATCCTTGCGCATGGACAATTTTTCGTGACAAAACATTGAAGATTTTCTCCGGAACTCATCAATGGTCAGAAGATCAAACAGCAGTGGGTCAGATGGAGGACACAAAAGAGGGGCTATTGCGTTTTAAAACAAAAGATGGATGGTTCTATCCTTCGGTAGTTCAATGGGAAGGAAAAAAACGCATGAATATTGATGAATTCATGCGGGGTTTGCGTTAGCTCAACCCCTTATATTTCGTACTTTCGCAGCATGGATGAGGAGAAAAAAAATCTATTGCGAGAACGTTTAAATGCCATTCACCATTGGCCCAGTACATATATGTACAAATTTATTTTTGAAACCAATCCAGATAAAGTGATTTCTTTAAAATTGATTTTTGGAGAAAGCGCTCAATTCATTACCAGAGAGAGCAGTGGAGGTAAATATACCAGTTTGACCATCAAGGAAATCATGATGGATGCGGACAGTATATTTTCACGTTACGAAGCCGTTGGAAAATTAGAAGGTATTATTAGCTTGTAATATGGGACAACTAGCATTATTTCGAGACGCGTTATTGGTTTCATTGGTGGCCATCTTGGTTTTTATCTTGTACAAAAGATTATTGCACATGATGGGACGTCAAAATGTTCAGGCCAAATATCCGGCGTTGGACACTGAAACATTTCAAGATGATCTTCAAGCGATGATTCGACTGACCTTATTGCAATCCATGCCCCTGAAAATTACAGTCTTGAATGATAATCGCCAAGTCATAGAAGTGATTCACGACCAAGAGGCCATCGCAGGAGAACATTCTTTTGTTTTCAAAACCACTGATATGCCTTCAGGGAAATATGCTTTTGAAATCATCACCCCCAATGAAAAAGCAATGAGGTACTTTCAAATTGTATGATACCATTAGCAGAGCGTTTGAGACCATCCCATTTGTCCGAGTATATCGGACAAAAGGCGTTGTTGGGAGTCAACGCTCCGCTGAGGCGCTCTATTGAGGCAGGTCGCATTCCCAGTATGATTTTGTGGGGACCTCCTGGTGTTGGTAAAACTACTTTGGCATCCGTTATAGCAGCTTCCGTGGATCGACCTTTCAAAGCATTATCAGCCATCAATTCCGGAGTAAAAGAAATAAGAGAAGTAATTGATGAGGCCAAAAGATCTGGGTTGTTTCAAAAGTCAACCATTCTATTTATTGATGAAATTCATCGTTTCTCCAAATCTCAGCAAGATGCGTTATTGGGCGCTGTGGAAAAAGGATGGATTACTTTGATTGGTGCTACAACGGAGAATCCTTCCTTTGAAGTCAATCATGCATTGCTTTCTAGATGTCAAGTGTATGTTTTAGAAAGCCATTCCAGATCGGATTTGGAATCGCTGATCCATCGGGCTATTCAAACAGACGATGTGTTGAAATCAAAAAATATCCAAGTCCAAGAAACGGAGGCGTTGATTAGACACAGCGGTGGAGATGCTAGGAAGCTATTGAATATATTGGAATTGGTAGCCGATCACTTGCCAAGTCCTCCAACTTTAACCAATGCACTGGTCGACAAATGGGCCAATTCCAATGCCGTTCACTACGATAAAAATGGCGAGCAGCACTACGATATTATTTCAGCTTTTATCAAATCCATTCGTGGTAGCGATCCTGATGCTGCAGTCTATTACATGGCCAGAATGATTGTAGGCGGGGAGGATCCCATGTTCATCGCACGACGTATGATGATTTTAGCAGCGGAGGACATCGGTTTGGCCAATCCGAATGCCCTTTTAATTGCTCAATCCACAGCTTATATCGTTCATCAGATTGGTATGCCAGAGGCCAGAATTCCATTGAGTGAGTGTGCTATTTATTTGGCAACGTCTCCGAAGAGCAATTCAGCCTACTTGGCCATTGATGCGGCCATTGCAAAGGTGCATGAGAGCGGAGATTTACCGGTTCCTTTGCATTTGCGCAATGCTCCAACCAAGCTGATGAAAGAACTGGGCTACGGGGAGCAATACCAATACGCACATGCTTTCCCCAATCATTTTATTTTACAAGATTATCTTCCGCAAGAAATCAGAACAGAAAAATTTTATCAAGCCGCTCACAATAGCAAAGAGCAATCCGCTCAGCAGTGGATGCAACATTTGTGGGGTGACTTTAAAAACAACAAATCATGAGTATATCCGTTCCAACCATACAATTAAAACCTGGAAAAGAAGCTTCTTTAAGAAGAAAGCATCCGTGGGTTTTTTCAGGAGCTGTAGCCAGTGTCAATCAAATCCCAACCGATGGCCAATGGGTAAGGGTAGTGGATGCCCGAGGACAATTCTTGGGTCAAGGCCATTTTCATGAAGGCTCCATTTGTGTCAGAATAATTGACTTTAAAGACAATGAGATAAATCCCGATTTTTGGCAAACCCGCCTGCAAAAGGCATGGCAGTCTCGCGTTAACATAGGTCTTGTGGACAGTTCAAGTACCAATATTTTTCGTTGGGTGCATGGTGAAGGTGATGGTTTACCAGGTCTTATCATTGATGTGTATGACAATGTTGCGGTGGTTCAACCCCACAGCCATGGTATGTTGTTGAATGCCAATGATATCGCTAATGCAATGCAAAAAGTGGGAAGGGAATGGAAGGCCATATACGTGAAGCCTGCTGAGAAAAATGCAAGTCTAGCACCGTATTATGCTCTTGGAAATAAAACCAAGATCTCAGCCAAAGAGTGGGATTTACAATATGACATTGATTGGGAGACGGGACAGAAAACAGGATTCTTTATTGACCAAAGAGAAAATAGAAAACTCATCGGCAAATACGCTTTGGGAAAAAAGATTCTGAATACATTTTGTTACAGCGGTGGATTTTCATTGACCGCTCTGCAAGCAGGAGCCGTTCATGTGGATAGTTTGGATAGTTCCCAATCTGCCTTGGATTTGACATTAACCAATGTGGCTTTGAATGGATATGGAACGGATAAACATGCGGTCATCAAAGCAGACGCGGTGGAATACATTAAAACCGTTGGCAGTGATTATGATGTCATTGTCCTAGATCCTCCCGCTTTTGCAAAACACCTCAGTGCCAAACACAAGGCTGTACAAGGGTACCGAAAAATCAATGAAGCGGCCATAAGAAAAATTAAATCGGGCGGAATACTATTTACGTTTTCATGTTCTCAAGCGGTTGACAAGGAAACCTTCAAAGGAGCCGTGTTAGCTGCAGCGATTGATGCAGGTCGGGAGGTGAAAATTTTACATCAACTGCATCAACCAGAGGATCATCCCATAAGTTTGTTTCATCCAGAAGGAGAATATTTAAAAGGATTAGTTTTAGAAATCAATTGATATGAGAAAAAAAATTGCTGCAGGTAATTGGAAGATGAATATGCTGGTACATGAAGTGGATCAGTACATTCACGATATGACCAATGTAAACGATAACGCGGAGGTTATCATTGGAGCTCCATCCATTTATCTTCAAAGGTTATTGGATTTGAAACCCAAGGGAATAAAAATTGCTGCACAGGACGTGAGTATCCACGATAAGGGCGCCTACACAGGAGAGATTTCCGCGGCCATGTTGCACGCAATGGGTGTAGATGCTGCAATAATTGGTCATAGTGAACGACGACTGTACCACCATGAAACCGATGAATTGATTGGTCTTAAAGTACAACAATGTCTTTCCAATCGCGTGATACCCATTTATTGTTGTGGAGAAACATTGGCTCAACGTCAGGCCAATGACCAAGAAAAAGTGGTTGAAGAACAAGTCTTAACCGCTTTATCCGCCTTGACCGCTGAACAAATGACGGAAGTGGTGATCGCCTACGAACCTGTCTGGGCCATTGGAACGGGTGTTACAGCGAGCAATGATCAAGCCGAGGAAATGCATGCTTTTATTCGCAAGTGTTTAGAAAAGCAATGGAACGCAGAGGTTGCCCAAAGTGTCAGAATATTGTACGGAGGAAGCGTCAATCCCCAAAATGCAGATGGGCTGTTTGCCTGTCCCAATGTGGATGGTGGTCTCGTAGGAGGCGCAAGTCTGAAAGCAAATGATTTTATGTCCATCATTATCAGCGCAGCAAAGTGAATTACATTGAAGTAAAATTTCAGATTAATCCGGTTATTCCATATCGGGATGTGTTAACGGTTTACCTTGCGGATATAGATTTTGAAAGTTTCGTTGAGGAAGAAGATGGCTTAACGGCCTACATTCAGAAAGATGCTTGGGATGAAAATCGCATGGCCCTGATCATCGAAAATTGGAATGTTGAGAATTGCGAGGTCAATTATCAATGGAAGGAAATTGCACAGCAAAATTGGAATGCCCAATGGGAAAGTCAATTTGAACCCATTGAGGTTTCTGACGATTGTCGTGTTTGTGCTCCGTTTCATGATAAAACAAACGTACCGTTTGAATTGATCATTGAGCCCAAAATGAGTTTTGGTACTGGTCATCATGCCACTACGCACCTGATGTTGTCCGAAATATTGACCATGGATTTCACGGATAAAAAAGTCTTGGACATGGGAAGTGGCACTGGAGTTTTGGCCATTTTAGCCGAGAAAAAGGGAGCTTCATCTTTGGATGCAATCGATATCGATGAATGGGCTTTTGAAAACTGTAATGAAAATGCCTTGCGGAACAATTGTTCTAAAATACAATCGATTCAAGGTGGCGCAGAAAAGATTAATCAGAGATATGATATCATTCTAGCCAATATCAATCGAAACATTCTTACCCGAGATGGTTCCATATATTGGGAACATTTGGTTGCCGGTGGACATCTTTTATTGAGTGGTTTTTACGAACAAGATGTACCCATTTTGATGAATGCCTTTCCAAGTGGAAAACCAATCCAACAAACCGTAAAAGAGGGTTGGTGTATGCTTCACCTGACAAAGTCTTAACCATGCGCAGTGCATTGATAATTGCCGTTCTCTGTTTTTGGATGGGACAGGTTTATGGCCAACTTCCTGAATGGGGAAATGTTTTTCCGCAATCAGAGGTAACCAAGATTAAAATTTATATTCATCCCGATTCTTTGAATCTTCTTTTGTCGGATGATTATTTGGGCAATGGTCATGAATTTCCCGCCTCTTTTGTTTTTGAATCCGATGGATTTATGGACTCATTGGCCAACGTCGGTTTTAGATCTCGTGGAAACACAAGTCTACAAGCAGCTAAGAAATCTTTTAAAGTAGATTTTAATGTGCCACTTGGGGTGGGCAAGTGGCAAGGCTTACGTGAGCTCAATCTCAATGGCAATCACAATGATCCCAGTTTGATGCGGGCTAAATTGTACTGGGATTTGTGTCGGCATTTTGGGTTGCCTGGATCACGGGTGAGTTATACCGAGTTGTACATCAATGGCGAATACAAAGGGTTGTATATCAATGTAGAGTTTGTGGATGATTTATTTACAGAATTGTATTTTAATGAAAAAACAGGTAACCGTTGGAAATGCTTATATCCCGCCACTTTGGAATATCTAGGACCCAATGGGGCAGATTATCAGGTGCTTTCACCATGGGGTTCTGTCATTTATGGTCTGGAGAACAATACCCAATTGAATGATTTTCAAGATCTGGCGGATTTTATTCAAGTCATCAACAACACGCCTGCCTCGAGCTTACCCTGTGAGTTAAGAAAGATTTTCAATGTTGATCGTTTATTACAATACATGGCCATAGATGTCATGACGGGCAATTGGGATGGCGCGCATTTTAATAAAAATAATTTCTACCTCTATCAAAATGATCTCACCCACCGATTGGAATTTTTACCTTACGATACAGACAATACTTTTGGAATTGATTGGTCCAATATCAATTGGAGCACCCGAAATATTTATAATTGGGATGGAAGCGCCAACTTGGTGTTGTACAACAAGATGATGGCCACTGCAGAATTTCGATCCATATATAATTTCTACATTCAATCGGTAGCCAATTACATGAGCTCCAATGACTATACACTTCAAGTGGAGTCGTTGCAGACCATGATCACCCCATCCGCTTTGAATGATACCTACCGAACTTTGGATTACGGTTTTGATAACACTGATTTTACCAATGCCTTGGACAGTGCTTGGGGAGATCATGTTACATTCGGAATTTTGGAGTACATCAATGCCCGCGTTTCTTCTGCATTGAGTCAATTGGACAATAACATTGCGAATCCCAATTTAATCTATCAAGTATCCAGTCAAGTGGCAGGTGATGCCATACATTTGTCTTTTAAGTCAACCTCCAATTCCCCAAGTGTGGGCTACCGAATTGAAGGTGCATCCAATTGGAATCTGCTTTCCGCCAATGTCGTCAGTTCATCCATATGGGATTATTCTATTTTGGTGACTCTGCCGCTAGCAGGTTTTCAAGGAACCATTGAATGGCAGGTGGTACCTGCAGGCCAGAATCTCACAGCTAATCCATGCCAAGTTTATGTTACCCACATAGGTACTGAAAATCTAGGTTATTTCATCAATGAAATTGCGCCCAATGGCACACAAGGATATGGGGATGCAGCCAATGAGCAGAATGATTGGATTGAGATTTATCGAGCTCCCGGCTCAATTTTCCTGTGGAATAACATCTGGATCACCGATAATCCAAGAGATCCCAATAAGTGGAAATTGCATGACATCAATATCAATTCAGGTTCCTTTTTGACGTTTTGGGCGGATGATACGCCAACGCAAGGGAACAGTCATTTGAATTTTAAATTGAATGGCGATGGCGAATTTGTTGGCATTTCCTATTGGGACAATGGTGATTTTCATTGGTTGGATTCCATCTCTTTCCCTGCGGTCGATGGTCTTGTGAGTTACGCCAGAATGACGGATGGAGAAACTCCATGGCAAATGGTCAGTGCCTCAACTCCGGCGGCAAGCAATGTGGCTACTTTTATAGAAGAGCCTGCCAACGCATCCATTCAGGTTTACCCCAATCCCGCTCAAGATTACTTTTATTGGAAGGGAGGTTTTGGTAAAGTGTACAATAACCAAGGTCAGTGGATCGCCAATTTAATGATGCCAGCCATTGTGGAAACAGATCAATGGACATCTGGAGTCTACAACATTGTCTCAGGTAATGGGGTAGTGAGATTGGTTGTTATCCATTAGTCTCTAATAACGACAAGGCAGATTGAGGATGTAGAATGGCTATTTTTTTTCGAGGAAATGCCTTTCGATCTCGTGTAATGAGGGCGTCAATTTTATTGTTCTGAAGACAACAATGATATTGTATTCCATCTTCTAAATCGGGATGTATGGAACCGAGACCAGCCATGATGTGAGATTCGTTCACAGGCATTGCTGATATAATATCCATCATGGTTCTGATGTTTTTTTTAGCCGCAGCAGCACCATGAATTTTTCTGGTGATATAAAATAAATGGGAATAGGTGAGGGCGCTGCAATAAAGCTTGCATTTTTTACCAATGGCTTTTTGAATGAGTGCATCGGCAAATTTTGTTGCCTCTCCACGATCGATTAGAAAATCTAGAATCACATTGGTGTCCAAAAAGAAGTGTTTCATGCTTTATATTTTTTCATCAAGTGATTTGCATAATCATCTTGCCAATCCTCTACTTGATGGGCCGAGATACTTCCTCTTAAATTCATGATGGGATGGGATACTTCATTACTCATCTTTTTTGATGTGAGTGATTTGAAAAAATCTTCTGTCAATTGGGATACGCTCATCCCACTGCTTTCAGCAAATTTCTTGGCCATGGCTATCATTTCTTTTTCTATGGTTAAGGTTAACTTGACTTTCATAACACGTGTGTTTTTGTATTCAAATATACGTGTTATTATGCTGGGTTGATTCAAACGATATTATTTTTGCAAATTTTCATTAACCAGAAATAAAAAACAAGCAGCATATAAGGTGCATATAGCACGATGGTTAATCGTTAAAAATTTGTCGTGTGCCGTCAGACCTGCTATTTTTACCCCAAGATGAAAAAAATAGCCGTTGTTATAAGCATGTTATTCGCCTATGCTGCGAATGCCCAGAATACCCATCAAGTTGGGAATACAACATTGACAGAATTTGATTTGGTGACAGGAGTGCAAATTCCTTGGGAATTGGTTTGGGGTCAAGATGATCACATTTGGTGCACCACCCGCAAAGGAAATGTTTTGCGCATCGACCCCGCGACAGGAAATTATGAAACTTTGTTGACCAAAACAGTGCCGTATAACGGAGGTAGCGAACCGGGTATGTTGGGCATGTGTTTGCATCCTGATTTTTTAACCAACCCTAAAGTGTACGTTGTATACAATTACAACCAAGGTGCCAACACCATCAAAGAGCGTTTGTCCATGTTTGATTATGATGGAACAGCACTGGTCAACGAGACCATTTTAATTGATGCCATTGGCGGTGCAGCCATCCACAATGGTTCACGCATAATCATTACACCAGATAACAAGATCATGATGACAACTGGTGACAATGGTGATCAGGGGGTGAGCAGCCAAAACATCAACTCGTTGAATGGGAAAATTCTTCGTGTCAATCTTGATGGAAGTATTCCTTCTGACAACCCAGATCCCAACTCTTATGTTTACTCCTTCGGTCACCGCAACGGACAAGGTTTGTGTGTTGGGCCCAATGGAATTATTTATGAAAGTGAGCATGGACAAAACGCATCTGATGAATTGAACATTGTTGAGCCCAACAGAAATTATGGTTGGCCTACGGTTCAGGGAGCTTGCAATACCACAGCTGAACAAACGTATTGCACCGCCAACAATGTGAAGGAACCCATCTTGGAATGGTCACCTTGCAGGGCAGTAAATGGTCTTGAATATTACGTGCATCCTGCCATACCAGAATGGCAGAATTGTATTCTAATGGCAGTATTGGGAGGCCTTGGTGGAACTTACGAGCGTTTATCCGTGATTCACTTGAGTGCCGATGGTCAAACTGCAACTTGCAATGATGCGCAAGACACCTATTTCCAAGTATTCAATCAGCGTATCCGTGATTTTTGTGTCAATCCCCATACAGGCGCGTTGTATATGGCATTGAATGGTTCATCTTATCCTGGTTCTGGTCCCAATATCATCAAGGAATTCAGAAACTTGGCCTATACCAATACTTCTGTCTTGGGTCATGAGCCAGAACAAAACATTACTGTTTTCCCTAATCCGGTTTCCAATGAGTTGGCGTTAAATTTCTCACCAACTTTTATGGGAAGTACCGTAGAAGTCATTGGTTTCAATGGCCAAACGGTTAGTAGCTCAACCGTAAACAACGAGACCATGAAATGGAATGTGCAAGACTGGGCAGCAGGGAGCTACTTTGTACGTTGTTCAAGTAGCAAAGGAACGGTAACCAAAACTTTTGTAGTTGCGCATTAATGATCAGTAAATCTTTTTGGACAGCCCTCGTTTTTACGGTGGGCTGTTTTTTTTCTCTTCATGCCCAAGAGGCTGAAAGAAGTACCTATAAGGTCGTTGTGCTTTTCGATGATGATTTGTCGTTGGATACAACTTCAGCTATGTGGCGCATGAGCAATTGGGTTACGGGTGAAACCAAGAATTTTAACCCCAAGAATGGTGCGCCAATGATTTTGAAGAGCCAAGACGTGGTCCTGGTTTGCTACGGAAATGATTGCAATCGATGGGTTTTCAGCGAAGAGGATATTAGCCATTCAGCTTCTTGGGGTAGTCTTGAAAAAACGGTCTATTATTTTTTTCAGCCCAATTATCATTTGGAAAATCCATTGGTGGTATCGGCTTTTTCAGCCAACGTTCGCAATGAAAGGGCACCCAGCATGATTGGAATTTTAAACTTTAAGCAATGGAATGCAGATGGCTCGTCGTTGCAACAAGGTTTAAATGCCATTCCAGGTGTGATGCTGGAATCAAGAGGTCAAGGAGGAAGTCCAAGAATAAATATCAGGGGTTCCATGTTGCGCTCCACATTCGGAATCAGAAATGTGCGGATGTACTTCAATGGTTTTACTTTAACCTCTCCAGACGGTACAACCCCAATGGAAACCATTGATCCCATGTGGGTGTCAGAAGCAGAGGTCATCAAGGGACCTGCAGCGGCTGAATATGGCAACGGAACGGGTGGGGTGGTTTTAATGAAAGGATTGCGTCCCAATTACATGACGCACACCATTAAGTCCAGCCTAATCATGGGAAGCTGGGGTTACAATCGTCTTCAGTATGCGGTGAATGTAGCATTGCCCATTGGAATCAATAGAAGGCAATTCTCATTGGCCTATGTCAAAGCAGGAACCCATGGCTACAGGGATCAAGAATACAACAATAGAGAACAAGTTCTCCTGACCGCTCACAAAGAAGTGAAGAATCTTTTTAATTGGGGTAACAGGGGAAATGATCATGTGATTGGCAGCAACATCACACAGTTTCAATACCACAATGGCCATTGGGCTTTACCCGGAAGTTTGAACGCTAAGGAGTTGGCATCCAATCGCAAAGCAGCGCGGCCTTTTTCATTGGCCAACGACACCCGTTTAGAAAGAAAACGTTGGATGATGGGTTTTGGACAGGATAGAAATTGGAACAGCAAATGGGAAGCCATTTGGAGGGTGAGTTATCAGAGCAGCATCAAAATCAACCCTTACGGCACCAGTGCTGCTTTTGCCGGCTTTAAAGATGAATCCAACAAAGGTTGGAATGGAAGAGCACAACTTGGTTATCAGATTCTGGAGAATAAAGACTGGTCTCTTTCTTTGAAGTCTGGTCTGGAGTGGCAACAAGAGCATTTCACCATTGAAGAATTCAATTTGACCAACGGGGAACGGGGTGACTTAAAATACAACTATGATGTCAACTTTTTCCAAGCTTTTGCACACTTTGGAGGATTGTTGAAATTCAGAAATTGGGCTTTGTTACAAGCAGGTATAGCGCAACACCAAACCAATGCTCAAGTTTCTGGAGCCTATGGTTCAGAGGAAGAGACTACGCAATCTATTTCTTGGGATCCCCAATGGACCCCAAGGGTGGCAGCAAGCATAATGTGTTTCAAAGATCAATACCTTTTTGCCAATTATGGAGAAGGATTTTCAAATCCAAACGTCTTTGAACAAGTGGATTATACCGCAGGTCAATTCAATGTCTCTCTGCAACCAGAGTTGGGAAATCAATGGGAATGCGGATATAAGGGAGCGCTAAAGGGTGTCGAATGGCAATTGGCGCGCTATCAACAAACCTTATCCAATATCATCCTACCCAATGCTGTGAGTTCATCCGTTCCAGAGAGTTTTATCAATGCAGGTAGCACCTCGCAAAACGGTTGGGAGGTAGTATTACAATACAATTTTTTTGTTGGCGAATCTAAGTTTCTTCGTTGCAATGGATGGATCAATGGCCACAAGGCCGATTATGTTTTTACAGAATATACCAATGATGGGGAGAATTTTTCAGGTCAATTAATGCCAGGAACCGCATTGCATACAGCTCAGGCCGGATGCGATTTTGAATGGAACGAAAAATGGCAATTCACGATTTCCGATCAATGGGTCGACAGAATGGCTCTTAACAATGCCAATACCGTTTGGTCCAATCCATATCACTTGATGCAGGTTAGACTGTCTGGAAATATGTTTAGCAGGGAATCTCAAAATCGATCTTTATCCTGGCATTGGATGATAGGGGTGAACAATGCGTTAAATAGCATGTATTCTTCTTTTCATCAGCTAAATGATGCAGGTGGCCGATACTACAATCCTTCTCCAGAAAGAAATTTCTATGTTGGATTAAGCGCGTTTGTACACAGACCCCGTTAAATTTGTATATGCAATTTAAAATTCAATCTCCTTTTACGCCCTCAGGTGATCAGCCCGAGGCCATCAAACAACTGGTAAGGGGAATTGAAACCAATGAGAAATTTCAAACACTTCTCGGTGTCACGGGCTCAGGAAAGACTTTCACGGTGGCCAATGTCATTGAACAAACGCAAAGGCCAACCTTAATTCTGTCCCACAATAAGACCCTAGCGGCACAATTGTATGGGGAATTCAAAGCCTTTTTTCCGGATAACCTAGTAGAATATTTTGTAAGCTATTACGATTATTACCAACCGGAAGCATTTATCCCGGTCACCAATACCTACATCGAGAAGGACTTGGCCATCAACCAGGAAATTGAACGTATGCGACTCAGTGCCACTTCTGCATTGCTTTCCGGTAGACGTGATGTTATTGTAGTGGCTTCTATTTCTTGTATTTATGGTATCGGTAACCCGATAGAATTCAACAAATCCGTCATTGATTTGGCCAAAGGACAAAAGATGAGTCGTCAGGGATTTTTGCATCGATTGGTGGAAAGTCTTTACAGTAGGGCATTGGTTGACTTTGCGAGAGGGACTTTCCGAGTGAGTGGCGATACGGTGGACATTTTTCTTGCCTATGCGGATCATGCCATTCGGGTTGTGTTTTGGGACAACGAGATTGAATCCATTGATAGCATTGATCCTGCTTCAGGAAAGAAAATAATGAAGTATGAGACCATTCGTATTTATCCGGCCAATCTATTTGTAACCTCCAAGGAGACGTTGAATGATGCCATTTGGGAGATTCAGCAAGACATGGTGGTGCAGGTCGAGGCCTTTAAACGAGAAGGTAAGGAGGTGGAGGCCAAACGATTGGAAGAACGTGTGACCTACGATATTGAAATGATGAAGGAATTGGGATATTGTTCCGGCATTGAGAATTATTCCCGTTACTTTGATCGACGCCAACCGGGCCAACGTCCGTTCTGCCTCATGGATTATTTTCCAAAGGACTATTTGTTTGTGATTGATGAGAGTCACGTGACCGTGAGTCAGGTGAGCGCCATGTACGGCGGTGACAGAAGCAGAAAAGTCAATTTGGTGGAACATGGTTTCCGACTCTCGGCGGCCATGGACAACCGCCCGCTCAAATTCAATGAGTGGGAGGAAATGCAGAACCAAGTAATCTTTGTCTCAGCCACTCCCGCGGATTATGAATTGGAGAAATCGGAAGGTGTAGTGGTGGACCAAGTAGTTCGCCCTACGGGTTTATTGGATCCTCCTATTGAAATCCGACCAACCAAAAATCAAGTGGATAATTTGCTGGAAGAGATTCGCAAAACGGTAGACAAAGGCGAAAGGGTATTGGTCACTACATTGACCAAGAGAATGGCAGAGGAGTTGGCAAAATACTTTGATCGAATCAACGTTAAGTGCAGATACATTCACAGTGAAGTGCAAACATTGGATCGAATAGAAATTTTAAGAGGCCTAAGAGAAGGTGAGTTTGATGTCCTTATTGGTGTCAATCTCTTGCGTGAGGGTTTGGATTTACCAGAAGTTTCTTTGGTTGCCATCATGGATGCAGACAAGGAAGGATTCTTGCGCAGTCATCGCTCGTTGACACAAACGGCCGGTCGTGCGGCGCGAAATCTGAATGGCAGAGTGATTTTCTATGCAGACAAAGTAACCGACAGCATGAAATCAACCATGCGTGAGACGGAGAGAAGACGTTTGAAGCAACTGGCCTATAATGAAGCCAATGGCATTGTGCCACGTCAAGTGAAAAAGGATCATATCAGCACGGCATCCAAAAAAGTGTATACTGAACCAACGGATTGGAATGCTGCAATGGCTGCCGATCCGGTGCATCAATACTTATCCAAAGATCAGTTACAGGGATTGATTCAATCCACCAAGAAACAAATGGAAGTAGCCGCCAAAGAGTTGGATTTTATGAATGCCGCTCGACTACGTGATGAAATGTTTAACTTGCAAAAACAATTAGAAACCACTACAGCATGAGAAAATTGATTTTAGCCACCTTCGTATTGACAACTATTTTTGGTTGTAAAACAAAACAACCCATCGTTAAAGAAGAAGATGGATTGGGAATGATGCAAGAATTGTTGACTGCAAATGAAGGTTTTATTACTGTGGATAAAACCTACACAGGGCCAGCCAAAGGTGATGCTTTCACCATCAATGATATGAACATCACAGGAGATTCTCTTTTCATAGCTGTTCAATACAGCGGCGGTTGTCAGAATCATACTTTTGAAATGATCACCCATGGCAATATGTTAAAGAGTTTGCCACCTCAATTGCCATTGTATTTGGAACATCATGGGAATGGTGACAATTGTCGATCATTGATTACCAAGAAATTGGCATTCGACTTGAAACCATTGCGTGCGCAATCCGGCAAAAAGGTGAAAGTTTTTGTCAATGATGACAAGAACAAAATGGTGGAATATTCTTGGGAGTAGGTCCTTTGTCTTTTATCAAAAAAATAGCAACTTTATTGAGTGGTTCTGTAATCGCTCAATTGTTGACTTTTGCATCTTATCCCATTTTAACGCTTTGGTTGGCCCCAGAACAATGGGCCACATTGGGAATTTTTAGTGCCTTTGTGGGTGTATTTTCTGTTTGGTCATGCGGTGGATTGGAATCAGCCATTCTATTACCCGATCAACATGGTGCCGCCTATTCTCTCTGGCGGATCGCTCGCCGATGGGGTATTTATCTTGGTGCATTGGCCTCTGTGGCATTGTCTATTGGCCTGTGGTATTTTCCTGAATACTTCAGTGATTATTATTTTGTTGGTATGGTCTTGCTCACGGGTTTGAGTGTGTTTTTAGAAGGGGGCATTTTGTCCACCATGCAGTGGAACAATCGGTTGGAAGCTTTTGGGGTGATGTCAAAGTCACGTATGATTCAAGCATTGGTTTCTTTGGGATTGAGTATCGTTTTGGCTTTTGTTGTTCCAAAGTACAATGGTGTTTTGGTCTTTGCTTGGGTTTTAGGACAGTTGGCTGCCTATGTATGGCTCAACTGGAACCTAAAGCACCAATTGAAAATTGAAAATGTTCATCATGAACCGGAGCATTTGGCTTTTGCCTCCTATGCTCATTTTCCATTGCCCTCCATGATCTCTTCTTTGTTCAATTCCATTTCACGTCAGTTGCCATTTTTTATTTTGCCCGTTTTCGGTAATGCTGCTTTGATGGGGAATTTTACACTGGCCCATAAAGTGCTATCAGCACCCATTGCCTTTATTGGCGCCTCCTTGACCCAAGTTTTTAATGTGAAGTCGAGCAAAGGATACAGGGATGGCGGTGATTTGCATGACTGGACCAAACGTTGGTTGTGGATTTTTACGGTGTCTTCATTTATCCCGCTCTTCATTATAATATTTTTCGGTAACGACCTTTTCCGTTTTTTCTTTGGTGATGAATACCAAGAAGCAGGAACCTTTGCCGCTTATTTGGCTCCATGGATATTTGTTTTATACTGGATCAATCCACTTTCACATTTGATCAACGTGCACCATGCCTTAAAACAACATTTGTATTATAATTCAATGGTATTGCTGCTGAGAGGTTTGTCTCTGTGGCTAATGGGCGTATGGATGGGTTTTGAAGCCGCAGTGGCCGGATTTGGAACCATTGGCCTCTTGGCGGCCCTTTTTATGGCATCATGGTTATGGCGGTTGAGCAAAAAATCGAAAAGTGAGCCCCTTGTAAATTCCACATTGAATCCTCAACCTTTGAAGATTGTTTTTACCGGGGATGTTGCTTTTACTGGGAGCTACGCAAAGAGATTAGCCAACAATGAAGAAATTTGGTCCCACGATGTTCAACGATTATTCAATGATGCAGCGGCTTCTGTGATCAACTGGGAAGGAGCTTGTACGGATAGAAATATAGACAGACGAAGAGGTGATTCCATTGCGCAACCGCTCCAAGCTTTGACTTATTGTATCCAGCGCAATATCAATGTTTTTAATTTGGCCAACAATCACATTTTGGATGTGGGCGCTGAGTGCGCAGGCAATACCACTCAAAAGATTTTGGATCTTGGTGAAATGCCATTGGGTTTAAATACCAAGGGTGAATGGGATTGGACGCCCCAATACATTTGTCTCAATGGTTTGACGGTCGCATTATTGGCCGTTGAGGAGGATGAGCGTAAATTGGATCGATTGAAATTGCGCCGCCACCTCAAGACGATTCGTTCCAATTGTGACTACATTGTCTTAAATTACCACGGTGGTGAAGAGTACAGCGATATTCCTTTTCCATTCAAGAAACGTCGGTTATTGTCATTAATACATGAAGACATTGATGTTATCATTGCCCACCATCCCCATGTCGTTCAGCCCGAGCAGCGCATAGGAAAAAAATGGATTTTTTATTCATTGGGCAATTTTATATTTGACATTGCCGAGCAATCCGGTCGAAATAAAATAGAGCAAGGTGCATTGTTACAGTTGAATTTCTTTGCAGATCGAATCGAACCCATTTGGACTCCATTGGTTCTGGACAATGAAAAAGGGATCATATCAGTGGGCAATGGACAATGGTTAACGGATCTTCAATCCAAATGGGAGTCCAAAGATTATCTTTCACTTTGGACAGAAGAGTGTCATCGAATTAGAAAGGAAGAGCAAAAACTAACTTCAAGTATGATGGTATCGAAGGCAACGGAGAAAGAAGGCCATTCAAGTCGAATGAAATGGCGTTCCATTTTCAATCCCACACGTCGAACATTATTAATCGGTGATTGGATTTACCGTTGGAACAATAAATAACACATGAATCAAGCGATAGCACTTCATCTTCAAGAGCATTCTGTTTATCCCTGGTATAAAAATGACGAGGGACTTTTTCGGGGTTATGTTTATGATGATGAAGATCGTTTTTTAATCAATGAAGAAGCTTGGCAGTTTATTAACCGTGCGTTGAATGACAAACGCCAATTTATCAATGGAGTTTTTTTGTTTGTGCGGTTCTATCAAGAGGAATGCGTGATGTTGTCTGATTGGGGTAGGAGTTTTACCATGCTATTTGGTTTCAAGAATCATCAGTGGCATATTGGAGACGATGGCTGGAACCTGGCTGAGAAGTTGGAATTGAGGAAGGATGAAATACAGGCTTTTCACTTTGAAGCTTTTTCATTTTGTCCAGACCATTCAACACCTTGGTTAGGACTTAGTCAAATGCAAGCCAATGAACGGGTTGTTTTAAAAGCCAACGGAGAAGTTTCTTTAACAGATTTCGCAACCTTACCCAAATTCAATTTGAATTTTGAACAGGCCAACACGCGTATGGTCAATCGGTTACTTTCTAAAAAGATTGAAGGGAAGTATGTTGTTCCACTGAGCGGTGGTTGGGATTCTAGGCAGTTATTGTGTAGTTTGATTTTGAGCGGTGTCCAAAACATCATCGCGTACACATACGGCAATGAGGAGAGTTCCGAAGTGAAAATAGCGGCCAGCATCGCCAAAGAACTGAATGTCGAGTGGTTCTTTGTTTCCTACACATCTGATTTGATAAGGCAATTGTTGGGCGGAAAAGGTCGAGATTTTCTGCATTATGCATCACAAGGAATTTCTTCACCACAAGAGCAAGAATTCTTTGCATTGTTGGAATTGACTAGGCGAGGGGTAATCAGGAAGGGAGATGTCCTATTGCCAGGTTACTGCGGAGATTTACCTGCCGGAAGTTATGTTCTAACGGATGTAAATGCTCAGTCAAAGGTCAATACTCGAACCATCAGGCGATGGATAAGAGACCGACATCTCGTGTTCGCACGTGGTAGTGGTGTTGAAGATTTGCTATTAACCAAAATTTATGCGAACCTTGAACCCAGTCAAGACGCCACTTTTGAAGATTGGAATAGGGGGCATGAACGTTGGTTCATCAAGGAGAAAGTAAGTAAGTATGTATTGAATGGCTTGCGGACTTTTGAATATTTTGGAATAGAATGGAGATTGCCGCTGTGGGATGTGGAATGGTTGGCCTACTGTTATGGTTGTCATTTTGAACAACGCCAAAATAGGTCTCATTTTAAGCGTCAAGCCAATCGATTTTTATTTCAGCCATTGGGTGTTCCGCATGTGATCAACGACAATCCCGTTTCATGGAAGTCGCAACTAAAGAGCATGCTAAAAGATTGGATTCCGGCACAGTGGATGCAACAATGGGCCAAATTGAGAATAAAAAAGGCCGATTTGGACAATACCAATGGTCGCCATTTGGTGGCTATCTTGAAGAAAGAAACCACTGTTCAAGCCAATTGGGCTGATGAGTCCGTCAACCCTTATTTGGCCGCGTATATCTGGAAGTTATTGGGTTGATTCAACGTGTTTTTTGAAATTTTCTAAGATCATTGACCAGCCCATCCGCTGCATCTCTTCACTATTTTCACCCTCAGGATCAAAACTTTCAACAACTTTGATACCGGAGTCATTGGCCTCAAAAGTCACAATAACTTTTCTATTGTCCTCTAAGTGATAAGCGATTTTTTGGTGGTGATCGATCTCATCATAAAATCCAATCAGATCAAATCCAAAACTGCCGTCCTTGGCTTCCATGCGCACAAAACGTTTTCCTCCTATGTTCATATCATTGGAGGCTGATGGGCTATGCCAATCATCTCCTGCAAAATTCCATTGGGTCATGCGATCTGGGTTCATATAGGCATCCCAAGTGTTTTCAAGGCTACTGTTGATGAGGGTTTCTATGGTAATCATAAAGTAAAGTTAATAAGGGCACTAGGCTTTTTGAAATTTTTGACTAAACTTTAAACAATCCAAAAATCATGAGCGCCACCAAAATCATCAACATGTGGTGTAACAATACAGTCCAACGTTGCTCGTTATTCTTCCAGTTTTCAATCAATGAAAATGGCCAGAACAGGATACAAAAGATGGCGATACCGCTCATCATCAGAAAGGTAGCGGTTGGCCAATGAGCAATTTTGAAAAGAACGCCAGTGCAGAATAGCAATATTGAAACGACCAATGTGACATTTTTCCATTTGACCAATCGAACGCCTTCTTGTTGGTATATTTTAATTAAGGTTAGTGGAAAGACAACAACTGTTGCGGTGATGAGCGAGAGCAAAATGAAAGCCAGTGCCCCTGGTCCATGTGCAATTTTGATGGCCATTCCCGTAAATAGCATAGCAATGCTGAATACCATGCTGTACATCAATCCTTGATGGATTATTTTTTGCGTTTTCATTTGATTATAGGTGTTTATTTGGTTTCTTATTGTGATAATTTCAGAGGCGTCAAAAGACTGCCAAGCGTTCTGCATTCTTTCATCAAATGAGAGGTTTGCGTCTTCATTTTCTATCAGACAGGCAATGTGATCGACAACGCTATCAAATAGTACATGATCTTCAGGACAGTGCTCTGAGATCTTCCTTTTGAGGGCATTAATCTCCTCAGAGCTCATATCGACTGAATGGTTTTCTTGTCGGCAAGGATAATTTCCTGAACCGTTTGAAGAAAGGATTGCAATGCGGCAATTTTTTCTTTTGCAGCTGTTTTACCTTCAGGTGTCAAGCTGTAATATTTGCGTGCACGTCCATTGACTATTTCACTTTCCGTAGTAAGTATTCCTTCCATTTCCAAGGCATGCAGCGAAGGGTAGAGCGCTCCCTCCGTTAATTGTATGGTGTCACGGGATAGTGCTTTCACGCATTGGGTGATTTCATATCCGTACATTTTCCCTTTCTCTTTGAGCAATTTGAGAATAAGGGTTTTTAAAGTGCCTTTGATAAATTCTGATGAATGCATAGCGCAAATATATACCTAATTTTCTTATGTATTAGAAAAATAATTTATTTCCTCTTGAAAATAAAATGAGGTGTTAGTTTTCTTTCCAAGTACCCTTTCCGGCCTTGTCTGGATGGGCCAATAGCCAACGTTCAATTTGAACCCCGATTTGCGGATCTTCAGGTAATCGGGTGTAGTCGTTGATGAATTTTCCTTCATCATCCAATAAGAAACTCAATGGAATATTGTTCAAGCACAGTTCCTCTCTCATTTCGGGTTGATTTCCCATATAGACCATCTGTGTCTTCCATTTTTTATTCTGTACAGCAGCTTTCCAGGTGGATTCCTCTTCATCCATGCATATTGCTACAAATTGTGCAGCACCATGGAATTTGATGGCCAATTTTTCCATGGCTTGCAATTGCTTCATAGCATATGCATTCCAAGTGGCATAAAACAAAACATAAGTCAATTTCCCTGCATTCAAGGTCATGTCCCAATGTTTGTTCTTTAGATCTTTGCCCTGAATGTCTGGCATGGCCCAATCTTTAACGCATTTACGGCTATTCTCTAACAATGCAAAACATACTGTTCTCTCGGGATTGTCAAAATCCGGTGATTGTGTCAATCCTTTATCTGCAATCTGTTGTAACAGCATTTGATAAGTCATCGATCCAATGCTTTGATTGTTAAACCCATGTTGAAGAAAGGTGATGATTGCCGCCATTCTGTGTGGAGATGCAACCAACAATTGGTACTCGTCTAAATGGAGTTCAATTCGTTTAATGTCAATGGGATTACTGAGTACTTTCTTGCTATCCTGAACAAACTTACTGGGCCCTGTGATAAAGAAATCACTGAAATACAACTCCAAAGCTTGGACGTAAGCAGGGTGGTAATAGGCTGGTGAGTTACTGCCCCCAAAGTATTGTAGCATCAACTCTGTTCGGGGTGATTTTGCTATTAAATACAATCTCGCCATGGAGTATCGATGCAGAGTACTCAGAAATTTCAATTGACCCAGTGGAAGAGCCAGTTGCAATGAATCGTCAAAGGATTTTACAATCTGAGCAAATTGCGCAATTTGAACACTGTCACTCCGGGTATTGCTTTCGGGCAACATGTCCAATTCATGTCCTTTCTTCTTTAAGTGAACACGTTGCTCTTCCTTTCCAATAGCCGTTTCAGCAGCAAAGTCAAAATAATGTTCTTCTAGAAAGTTATTGTAGTCTTTGTAATAAGTCAATACGCGCTTGTGCAAATCATCAGAACCGCTGACCCACAAAACGGGGATGTCGGTCTTATCAAATTGAATGGGACCCGTGGATTTTAATGTGGGTATTTCAATTTGGTAACTTCCATCCGACTCACCGTAAAATATTCCTTCCCATCGACCCAATCGAAAAAAGAATACATGGGCTGGTTTTTGTATCGGAATATCAAGTGAAAAATTCCCAGCGTTATCGATGGGAATTCTACCAATAACCTCTCGTTTTTCTGAAATAAAATCATGGCATATTTCGACAGTCATGGTTTGGTTTACTCCCAAAGGAAATGACCCTGTTATTTGTATGCTCCAAATGGGAGCAGACAAACTCAAGAAACAAAAAAGTAGAATAAATGCTCTTTTATTTTTCATCATAAACTTTTACCACAGAGGGAAGGAACGAAGAAACATCCCCTTTATTTCGCAGCACCTCTCTAACAATGGTGCTGTGCACAAAGGCGTATTGCGGATCAGTAAACATCAATACGGTTTCTATGTTGGGATGCAAAGATTTGTTCATGTGGGCGATGGATCTTTCGTATTCAAAATCTCCTCCATTTCTAATACCGCGCAACAAGTATTGCGCACCAATGGATTGACAGTACTCAATGGTCAATCCGTGAAAAGTCTCCACTCGTACATTGGGCAAATGGGCAAAACTTTCGTTGCACCATTTCAAACGTTGCTCCAATGGGAACATGTATTGCTTTGAAGTATTGGTTCCAATGCCAACGACAATTTCATCAAATAGGTGAGCACTTCGTTCAACAACATTGACATGACCTTTGGTGATGGGATCAAAGGATCCTGGGAATACGGCAATTCTTTTCATATGGATAAATTCTGAAAAAATGAAAAATGAACATGCCCAAATTTTTTCATTTTTAAAAATGAGCTATGCGTTTCGAAGGTGTGTTCTTTACCATGCTCTAGTACCAATAGTCCGCCCTCTTTTAAGAGATTCAAACAAAGGTCGGGTAGTTCCATCATTTGAGCCAAATCAAATGGCGGATCAGCAATGATCAAATCAAAGTTTGTTGTATTTTGTTTCAACCAAGTCAATGCATCTGCTTTGACGACATTTCCTTTAACCTTAAATTTTTGATGGTTTTTCTTGATTTGTAAAACGTGTGCAGCCTGACTTTCAATGGAGGTGATGTGTCCTGCACCCCGTGAAGTACACTCCAAACCTAACGCTCCTGTTCCGGAGAATAAATCCAGCACGGTGGCTCCTTCCATGTCCAACATGTGGTGCAAGATGTTCATTAATCCCTCACGTGCGAAATCAGTCGTGGGACGTCCATTGAATTTTTTGAGCACCTCAATGGGAAGTCCTTTGTATATGCCTCCAATTATGCGCATAATGTATGCATCAAAACACTGTGCCATTGCGCTGGCAACCATTCATTTTTTGGCAAATGCAATCCCATGGGAGGCAGCCACAAGTTTAATCCACCAATGTATGGTTTTAAGGACTCCATGAGCTCTTCAGAAACATCCTCTCCCGTAACCACTACCATGGTTTTTTCTGAGCACTCAAAGTTTTGCAGTGCTGCTGAAATAAAGTACAAACTATCTTCCCAGCTCCTGGATTCAAATGGATTGGCCAATAATCGCTTTCCTCCTTTGATCAGGTGAATGTTGATTTTTTGGGCTTCCAAGTTGGCAAACAGGATCTCTCCTTTTTCGTGTTGGGGAGAGGTCAGTTGCAACCAGGGGTGCACCCAACTTTTGACGGATGCCTGAGGAAAGAGCAAGGCGATACTTTCCATGGATTGATGGTGGCGATCAACCAAAATGACGCGCTCATCAGTTAACATAGTGTGGTGCATTTGATGTGCGGGGAGATCCGACATCCAAAGTTCAATCTTACTTTCTTCAAAAAACAACTCAGGAACCAATGTCCAACTATCGCTGTCATAAGTGATACTGACCTTTCTAAATAGATACTGATTTAAACCTTGTTGCGAAATCAATGCTGGAATTTCCCAAGGTTGAATCCGCAATCGAAACAAATGCACAGGCTGTCTATTCTGATAATCAAACAATGCCAATTGAAGGCCCTCCCCATGAATGTGCAATGCCAGATGCATCTGATCTGATTGCTTCAACCATTTTTCAGGCACATCGATAATTGGCACATGGGTCATCTGAATATTCGCATGATTTATTCGTCCTGCGAATCTACATAATCCTTGCGCCTTTCCGTTATTTGCAAAATAATTTTCACCATGAGTCAATCCAACCTGAGTCAAATGTTTGAAGAGAGGGCGCTCTCCTTTCTTCCTTTCCAACCTACAGAAGGGCAGGGTAGATTGCTTCATGTTTTTGGTCGCTTTGCCGCTACTCCCAAGCCTCGGTGCGTATTGCTCGTGAAAGGATATGCTGGTACCGGAAAAACAACCACGGTTCAATCCATGGTGAAGGCACTAGAAAGTTATGGGTTGAGTGTTGTTCTTTTAGCGCCCACAGGGAGAGCTGCCAAGGTTTTGGGCAATTACTCTGGAAGACCCGCCTCCACGATACACCGTCAGATTTATTATAAACGTTCAGATCGTTCTGGGAAAATCTGGTTCGAACTCAAAGAGAATAAATCAGAAGACACCATCTTCATTGTCGATGAAGCTTCTATGATTGGCGCTGATGCCATGAATTTTAAATTTGATGATTTGGCCAGTGGTGATTTGTTGGACGATTTGATTACCCACGTATACAGCGGTGAGCGTTGCAAATTGATGCTAATTGGGGATGAAGCGCAGCTTCCTCCAGTTGGCAGTGACAGAAGCCCCGCACTTGTGGCGGATGGTTTGCGATTGAATTATGATTTGTTCTTGGCTGAAATTCATTTGAAAGAGGTCATTCGTCAAGCACAAGATTCTGGTATTCTGTACAATGCCACGTTGCTGCGTTATCTTATTGTACAACGTGCGGAGCAATTGCCTCATTTTATTGCCAAAGGTTATTCTGATGTTATTCGTGTGGACAGTGATGTGCAACCGTTGATAGAGAGCATGTACAGTGAATACGGTATGGATGATACCATCGTGATTACCCGTTCCAACAAGAGAGCCAATCTATTCAATCAACAAATAAGAACGCGCATTTTGGGTTTAGAGGACGAGATCAATTCAGGTGACAGAATGATGGTTTTGCGCAATAGTGACTACTGGCTTCAAAAAGAACATGAAGGCATTGGCTTTATTGCCAATGGCGATACCATTCAAATCAAACGCATTCTCAAATTTGAAGAACGCGGTCCTTTTCGCTTCTGCAAGGCCATTATGGAATTGGTAGATTATCCTGATTTGCCAGAATTGGAAGTGATCTTGCTGTGCAATCCCATTTATGAAGAAACTCCGTCACTTTCCTCAGAGAAAATGAAAGAGTTATGGAATTTGGTGGCCAAGGATTATGAAGAGGAAGGCTTTGTTAGGATGCGAAAAAAGGTGCAGCAAGACCCTTACTACAATGCATTGCAAGTGAAATTTGCTTATGCCATAACTTGTCATAAATCACAAGGTGGGCAATGGTCTGCGGTATTCATTGATCCAGGCTATATCGCGCCGGATACCCCTGCTTATGAATGGAACAGATGGATGTACACCGCCATGACAAGGAGCAAGCAAAAAGTTTTTTTGGTGGGCATGGGCGATGATTTGTTTGACAAAGATTAGTCTTAATTCGTCATCATCCATTTGGTAATGGCTACAACCCAATTTCTGGGAAACAATCTTCCTGAGTTGGCCAGGATGTAATTCTTAAGCCCATGTACAACAACTGATTTTTGATTCATCATGGCCTGATAGCCGAAAATAGCTACCTCCTCTGCACTCGGAAATTTTTGCTTCTTGTCAAATATACCATCGTCTTTGAATCCTGCGGCGTTGGCAAAATTGGTCTCAGTAGGGCCAGGGCAGAGGGCTGTAACACTCACCCCTGTTCCTTTCAATTCACTATTGATGGCCTCTGAGAAATGCAGCACATAGGATTTGGTAGCAAAATAAACCGCCATAGTGGGACCAGGCTGAAAAGCGGCTGTGGAAGCCACGTTCAAGATGCGACCAAATTGGCGTTCCTTCATTTCAGGAACAAAACATCGGCATAGAGCGGTGAGCGCCGTGATGTTCAATTGAATCATCTGCTCATTTTTTTTCCATTGCGTTTGATCAAACCATCCAGTATCACCAAAGCCAGCGTTGTTGATGAGGTAATCAATGGCAATGCCTTTGGATAGTATGTTTTGATGCAAGGCATGAGCAGCACCGAACTCCGATAGGTCGCAAGCTATAACTGTTACAGGCACTGAATATTGCGCATTAATCTCTTTTTGTAAATCGATTAATGCACTTTCATTGCGGGCGGTGATGACCAATCCAATGCCGTCTTTGGCAAACAAAAAAGCCATGGCTCTTCCAATCCCCGAGGAAGCGCCTGTTATCAATGCTGTTTTCATCCTAATATTTTCCGCAAAGATGAGGAAGCTTCATCTCGGACAATATTATTTTTCGAAAATTCCACTGATCACCAATCCCAAACCATCGTGGTATTTACCCTCGGATAAAATAACTTCGTGCTCTTCCAAATGCAGTGTCTTGAAGCTTTCGAAAAATTGCTTGACTTCTTGTATGTTATACAATAATTCCATCTCTGGAGGTCCACCCACATTGCTCTTTTCTCGGTAAGGAAGATGTCCTTCAGAGAAGCACTGAAACAAAACGATCCCACCGGGCTTTATTCCACGTGTTAGATGCGAAAAAATTTCAAGTTGAAGTGGTTTGGAAAATTGGTTAAAAATGATGGCCAAGCCATCGTATTCATAGGGGACAATGGGAAAGTCAAAAGCGTCACAAACCAAGTATTCGATGTTCACCCCTTTAGATTCAGCCAATTGTTCGGCTTTCTTTTTTCCTGCTTCGCTAATGTCAAAGGCATGTACTTCATGTCCAAGTTCAGCTGCGAAAACAGCGTTCCGACCTTCTCCCTCCGCTGAGAAGAGCCATTTTCCTTTTGGGAGGGTTTTAATATTTTCCGCAAAGAATGCATTAGGAGCGGTGCCATATACAAAGTCTTCTTGTGCGTATCGTTCATCCCAAATTTTCTGAGGTCCTGTGGTCATTTGCTTTATTTTAGTGACATGAAAATTTTCTTTAATACAGGTTCCTTGATCATTGTTTTTTTGATCACTGGCCTGGTTTCTTTCGGCCAAAGTAACTTTGGATGTGACCTTTTTTGTGTAACCAATGTCACCTTGAATACCACAGAAGAATTATGGTATGTTGACATTGTATTTGACGGTGTAGAAACGGACTTCATCAATTATCCTTATGTCAGCCAAATGGTCAATACCAATGGAGAAATTGTGGCCATTGGTTCTATGGAATATTTTGGACAAATTGGAGGTACTACCACTACCTATCATCCCGCTCTCAATATTTACGACCCCAATTTTCAGGGTACCATTTATTTTGTTTATGATACCGATACCTGTGCCTTGAGCTATCCTTGTCAAAGCCTTGGTGTCCAATACGGAGAACATTTTCCCGTGTTGATGCAAACTGAAAATGAGTTGTTTTGGAATACAACGCAAAATTTAGACAGGATTGAATTGTTTTCAGTCGCAGGAGAGAGGGTTGCGGCTCAAATGAACAATAGTCGAATCAGTATAATCGGACTTACCTCCGGGATTTACGTATATCAGTATTTTATGGGTAGCGAAAGAAATTCGGGTCGTGTATGGATTCGATGACTGAGGTTTTGCGTTTCTTGGTGCACTATGGATTGCATTTTTTGTTTCCCGTTTTTATTGCCAAACGATGGGGAGGGGAACTTTGGTTGAAATGCCTGTTGATTATGTGGTCCACCATGTTGGTCGATTTGGACCACTTGTTGGCCAATCCCATGTTTGATCCTTGCCGGTGCAGCATCGGTTATCATCCGTTACATTCATCATGGGCAATTGGATTTTATGTTTTACTTTTACTTTTACCAAAAACAAGATGGTGGGGTGTGGGTTTGGTGTTGCACATGCTGACAGACGCACAAGATTGTCTTTGGATACAAAATAATTGTTGATGAAAAAAATGATTTTTGGGATTTGGTTGTCCTTGACAACTTTGATGGGGTTGTCCCAACCTGCAGGCGGTTTAGATGCCAATTTTGGTACTGGAGGTAAGGTGGTTACTTCATTCTCTAATTTGGGTGAAGAAGCCAAAGCGGTTATTCTCCAATCGGATGGCAAGATTGTGATTGCTGGTTATATCAACTTCGCAGCAACCGGCAAGGATTTTTTTGCTGCGCGATATTTGGAGGACGGAACATTGGACAACACTTTTGGTAACAATGGTTTTACAGCCATTGATGTTCAATTGGGCAGTGATGATATTGCACACAGCGTGGTCATGGACAACAATGGGGGATTTATTTTGGCTGGAAACTCAGATGATGGAATCAACAGAAATGCGGCCATTGTAAAATTGACGGCCGATGGTTTATTGGATGAGACATTTGGCAATGCAGGAAGGGTTATCACTGATTTGGTTACCAATCAGCAGGATGAAATCAAAGTGGTTAAACACCATGCATTAACCGGAAAAATCATCATTGGTGGACAGAGTGCCTCAACATCGAGCATCGCGCAGCCCATCATCGCTCGCTTTCTGTCGAATGGTGACTTAGACACCACGTTTAATGGCACAGGTATTTTATCCGCTACAGTTACTTCCGGTGATTTGCAGCGCACCATCATGGTGGAAGATTTAGAAGTTTCACCCAATGGGAAAATTTCGGCAGTGGGATGGAGAAAGTACATCAGTACCTCGATCTCTTCAGAATTTTGGGCCTGTCGGGTGTTGTCCAATGGTACAATGGACAATACTTTCTCAACTGATGGCGCTGTGGCTTATGCAGAAGTGGGAGGGTCTTGTTACGGATACGCCATGGAATTGACCGCCAATCAGGACATCATTTTAGTCGGTACCCGATCCTATCTCGGTAGCAATGATTTCCGAATTTTGACTATTGCTAGCGGAGGAACCATCGCCAATAGTTCATCTAATTATTACGTCAGTACAGACATTGACATCGCCTATGCCATGGCCGTTGACATGGATGGAAAGTATATTTTATCGGGTTCGGCTGGTACAGCCAATGCCAAGTCATTTGGCACGCTGCGCGCTTTGACCCCTGGTGATTTACAAGCCGATTATTCATTCAATAACAACGGACGGGTCATGACTTCCTTCAATGGCAATACCTTCAATGAGTGTTGGGATGTGGTTGTACAGAATGACAACAAGATCGTTTGCGTGGGTTACACAGGAAATGATATCGCCATTTGTCGATACATTGGCAATGCGCAGCCGCAATTGGATATTTTCAATTTGGCTACTCCGGCCAATAATAGTGTCAATCAGAATTATGCCTCTATGGACCTCAGTTGGACGGAAGCTTTTGGGGCGGTTCTGTATGAAGTAGAGGTGGCAACGGATATCAATTTTTCCAACATTGCTGCAACGGGGCAAGTAACCACTCTAGGAGGTACCTTGACCAATTTACAGCCTGCAACGGCCTATTGGTGGAGGGTAAGGGCCAGCGATGGGGTGAATTGGGGAGCATTTGTAGGGCCATGGAAATTTACAACTTTGAGTCTCAATGCATTTAATTTGACTACTCCCGCGAACAATGCTAACAATGTGGCCTACAATGTCGTGAATTTCAATTGGACGGACAATGCGGGAGCATCAGGATATCATTTTATGTTGGACACAGATATCAATTTCAACAATGCACCTTTCACATATTTTCCTTCAGCCAGTGCGCAGAGTGCAAACAATTTGACACCGGGTACAACCTATTATTGGAAAGTTCGCGCAACCAATGATGGAGCCAATTACGGCAACTGGGTTGGTCCATGGACTTTCAATACGCAGGCAGCACCAGTTGGAGTCAGTGAGCTAAGCACCCAAAGTATGGTGGCCTATCCCAATCCTTGTTCGGATTATTTTGAATTAAAAGTCAACAATGAAAACATCGGACAAATGGCTATGATTTTCAACAACAATGGACAATTGATCAAAACCGCATTGCTGACATCAAACACCCATCGCATCAACACAGAAGATTTGGCTTCTGGCATCTATACCGTGAGGGTAGGGGATATTGGAGCAAAAGCTGGCCAATTCCCTGTCAAGGTTCAGGTGGTGAAACAGTAAAGAGTAAAGAGTAAAGAGTAAAGAGTAAAGAGTAAAGAGTAAAGAGGGAAGAGGGAAGAGGGAAGAGGGAAGAGGGAAAAGGGTTATTTGTTATTGAGCACCAGAGGGTCGGGATTTTTCTGAAAGTTGATCCAGTTTATTTTGAAAAAAGTGAGATTCGCCAAAGCAAGATGACGCATTGGATTGCGATATGATTTTTTATATTTCAAAGATCACCATTAAACAGCCATTCACAACAAGGATCATCCTGAGGATCATCCCACGAAAATATTAATATGCCGCTCCAACAGCGTCGGATTCGAGAGCTAACGATGTTTTGATTTATCAAGGCTATATAGAGGCGGTCAAGCCAAATCAGGCCTTAACACTCTTTCCACTTTCCTTTTCCCACTTCCCACTTTCCTTTTCCCACTTTCCTTTTCCCACTTTCCTTTTCCCACTTTCCTTTTCCCACTTTCCTCTCTTACTCCTTCACCCATCCCTGAACCA
>CAYQUT010000010.1:0-83246 GCA_964420985.1 uncultured Chryseobacterium sp. | reverse complement strand
GGCTTTTTTCTTCTCTACCATTCCGTTGACACATTTCGTTGCGCGATTATTTTTTTTATCAAAACAATCTGACCCAGATGGTAGTAACTGTGTTCAATTTGCGCTTCAATATTTCGCCAATAATTACCATATTCTTGCTTCACAAATGTCTGGGAAAGCCTTTCATTATCCATAACTTCTACACAGCGTATATACAATTCTGCACTCTTCAAAAAATCATTGACCAATTCAAGCCATTCCTCCTCACAGTCGATACTTTTCATATCAAAGCTAAACTGATCACTTATTTCAAGATTTCCTCCTAGGAATACATTTAGCACACCGCTTAAATAGTAATGGAGATGGAAAGTCAAAGAAGCAATTGAATTTAATCCTTCCACACTCATAATAGCTGACTCCCAATGACAACTGGTTATCTCTTGCTTCAAGTTGGTATTGGCTATCCATTTCCCATCCAATAATACTTCACGTAAACGATTGACCAAGTCCTTTTTCATCATCACTTATTTCCTATTACAATTGTTTTATTGCACAACATCAAATATTGAAATAAAAGAGGCCCACTCCAATGAGTGGGCCTTTCCTTTTGATTGTTATTCATTACAAATTCACCATCATTTTCCTCGGATACTTCACGGTAAATCGAATGGTTTTCTTCTCAATTTGATTGGGCGTCAAATCCATCAACCAGCGCAGCTCCCCTGTTTCTTCATTCCATTTGGCACCGCTGGTCTCCTCTGTAACGATTTCCAACTCGCTGTTGTTGCTTTTGGGCAATTGATCTACAATTTCAATCTTGATGGGAACGGTCTTTTGATTTTTCACAGTGATTTCATAGGCTTTGGTCACCCATTTCTTTCCTGCCCAAGTACCGTTTTTACAAAAATCTTTGACCATATCTCTTTTGACCACCACAGACATGTCCCGCCCCATGTTCAACATCAACGTATCATTCGCCATGGCAGGGTCTATGTAACCTTGACCAACAAAAGTTCCTCTGAAATAGATATTGCTTTCTCCGGGTAACAATCCGTATTGTGCCCAATTGGTCATGAAGGCCATCAAGTAAGCACTTGGATCTTGTTTTGGCACAGCCACATAACGGTAGTCAGCCTTTACCGCGTCATGCTGCATCACCACCTCTACCCCATCATTGTCTGAGGGAATATCATATGGAATAGATATCGAAAACTCTGTATTCACCGCATTGTTATTGACCTGAGTGTAGCTGGCGCTTGTTTTGAATTCATTGTAAGATGCCCCATTGTTGTCCTCCATAGCCACGGACATTTCACGCTGCATAGAAGGAGCTGCTGGAGCATAAGCCTCTGCCTTCAATTTTCGACCTGTCCTGTATTGAAGTGCTGCTGGATCATACATGTTTAACCACCATGGATTCAAGACTGGCAATTGACCACTCACAGAAGGATTTCCGGTGGAGATGGTCAACTTCACATCTTCCCAATCCAATCCTGTACTTTGATAAACCCGCGCTTTGTATGAAAAGTCAATGGGCGAACTAACATCATCCGCACGCAAATCATAACTGGGTACCCAGCCTGCATTGGCCACAAAATACTGGAACTTTACCTCACTGCGCGTCTCATTTTTGGACAACAAAACCAAATCAATCACGCTAGGGTTGTTGCTAGAATTGGATTGCAAAACAGCCAATCTATTCTGGATGGCCGCAATGTTTTCTTGTACCTTGGATTCTTTGCTATTCAATTCAATTCCCTTGTAGCCATTGATTTTTAATCGTTCTTTTACCATATCGGCTACCTCAGTAATATCCTCCGCTGTAATCACAGAATTGGCTCCTTTGATGGAATAATTATTCACCAAAAGTGTTCGCTCTTGATTGATGATATCGCGCTGCATTTGAATTTCGGCCAATTTGAATTGCATTTCCTCTAAGCTGTCTCTCAACTCCTTCACGCGAGGTGACATTAACTCATCACCATACACCACTTGGTGCTTGGTAGACATGATGGTATAAGCTCCGTTCCCTTTCACTTGAATGGATTGCGGATCCAAACCAGCGGGCAATCCTTTGATGCGAATAATATTTTCTCCCGCCTTTAGATTTACTTGGCCAACATGCGTTACCTGGGCGCCTGTTGTAAAAACAACCACCTCCTCTATTTTTGACGAAATGGTTTTTTCATTTTTTTGTCCCCATGTGACCATTGACATGGCGATCAAGGATATACCCAACATTATTCTTTTCATGCTCCTAAAATAGTTGTTTCTTATGGTTTGATTTTTCAATTACGATTTTTTTGGAATTCAAATTGTCCCGGGCTTTGCAATTGTACATTGCCTGCCTCTATCCACCAGACCTGTTGTGCATTTTGCACCCAAGACTCGTCATGGGTGGAATAGATCACGACCTTTCCTTGTTTTAGCCAACTTGCGACAATATCTTTCAATTCTTGCTTGTAGTAAAAATCAAGATGGGCATCGGGCTCATCGAGCAAAAAAAGCAAAGGATCCTGTGCCGTTACTCTGGCCAACATTAAACGCATGAATTCGCCATCGCTTAGGGTGTTTACAGCCTGATGCCTCAGGGCCATCAATGAGAAGGTCTGTAAAATAGCTTCGATTTTCATGTCATTTTTTTGTGTTTGAACAATTTCAATGACTTCCTGTACCCGCATGTCCAAGAAAGGTTCACGATAATTGCTTACCCAACCTATGTTGCCCTTCATTGTTCTCAAAATGGATCTGAGTAAAACCGACTTTCCCGCACCATTCCTACCTGCTATGGCAACACCCATTCCTGGTTCCAGTTCAGCCCCTCCAAAACGCAGAGCCCCATCAGATTGAGCCTGATGCAGAGGTGGTATTTTAACACAACTATCCATGCTTTTGATTCTTGTTTTGATAAAGCCACCACATCACCCAAGGTGCTCCAATGAGCGAGGTAATGGCATTAATGGGCAAATCTGTAAACCGAACCAATACATCGCAGAACAAAGCGATAATGATACCCGTAATAACAATGGCAGGAATAAGTTTGCGTTGTGTTCTAAAAGGCCACCACAACTTGGCCAAATGAGGCGCTGCCAATCCAATAAAGGCAATAGGACCGCAAAAAGCGGTGATGAAGGCGGTCAACACACCTGAACAAAATATCAAAAGGTTTGAAACACTTCTTGGAGATATTGACATCGACAACGCAATGGTCTCACCCAAAGAAAATACATCCACATCACGGTGTCTCCTGATAACCAAACCGACCATTGCGACCAAGCAGAAAAACAATACCACGACTTGCCACATGGCTACTTTGGTAAAACTACCCATGGACCAATAAATCAAATTGGGCAAATCATTTCGAGCAGCGGCCCTTTGAAAAATAGTTTCCAATGCCCCTGCCAAATGCCCCAGCATTACTCCGAAGATGAGCAGAGAGGTCAGATTGCTCAAACGGGCTCGTACCACGGTCAAAAGGAGCAAGACCGACATCGCACCCACAAACGCGGCCACTAGCGTAAGCTCCGGGAAATTATGCCCCCAAACTCGCTCAGCGGCCATGGTCACAAAGGCCACTCCCAACGAGGCTCCGTTGGTTACGCCCAAAACAGATGGACTAGCCAAGGGATTTTTAAACAAGAGCTGCATCCAAAAACCCGCCAATGCCAATCCTGCGCCGGCCAATAAGGCCATCAGACTGCGGGGCAATCGAAGTTCCCAAAATATAGGAGATGACCAATGCTCCAACTCCCATGTCCACCCAGCAGCGCCGTAGAGCAAAGACAAAACAAACAAAAGGCCAACCATGATCATCGATATAATCAAGCGGGGTAAAATGACTCTTTTGGAAATGTTTTGCATCTGGGTCACAAAGTTGATTAAAAAAGTTGTTCAAAGGCGCGAAGATTACGACTTTTGCACACTATTCATTTTTTAACGATTACATGGAATTCAATAAAAACTCCATCATTGGTCTGGTCCTTATGTTGGCCTTGGCTTTTGGTGTTTCTTGGTACAACGCCAAAACAGCTCAGGAAGAGGCAGAACAACAGGCGATAGCAGCGGCCAACCAGCCCAAAGAGGTCAAAGCCAATACAACCAATTCTCCATCCGCCAATAATGCTCAGGTCACCTCTCAGGCAGTTCCCTCTGTCCTTTCCTCACAAGCCACTGAAAAATATGGCGTGTTTGGTGCCCAGGTTTTTGCCCAAGCGGGGCAATCCGTTTTAGAGAATGACAAAATTAAGGTTGTCATTAACCACAAAGGAGCCTCTATTCATGACGTTTCACTCAAGTCTGCGGAATACAAAACCTATTGGGGTAAAAAAGACATTCAATTGTGGGATCCTGCCCAAAATCAGATGAATTGGGTTTGGAAAGACAAACAGAAAGGCGAACAAGGATCTTGGCGTTTTGTCTTTAAAGCCAACGAAATAGTGAAAGATGTAAATGGTCAACAGTCATTAACCTTGACATTGGCCGATAGCTCCGGAAAACAATTCGCGGTTACCTACAGTTTGGCTCCAGGTTCACACTTGCTGCAATGCAATGTCAAGAAATCCAATTTGGACAACAACTGGGAAAATGCCTCCAACTCGTTTCAATTGCACTGGCAAACAGCGGGTATGCACAATGAGAAAGGAATTCAAAGTGAAAGAAGCCGTAGCTCGATTTTCTTTACCCCAATGGGAAAAGACCGCGACTATTTGAGTGAGACGGCAGGAGATGAAAAGATGGTGGAAGAAAAAATCAATTGGGTAGCTTTCAAGCAAAACTATTTCAGCGCTGCTGTTGTGGCCAACAATGGATTTGGAGAAAATGCCTTGCTTCGTGTGATGTCACCCGAAAATGACACGCTTCACACCAAAATTTTTAGTGCACAACTTCCCTTGGATCTCAGCACTGGGCAAAATCAAATTCAGTTTTTCTTTGGACCCAATGAGCAAGGACTATTGGATGCTACACAAGTGGCCGAGTTTGACCGCATCATCGATTACGGATGGGGCATCATTGGATGGGTGAACAAATATGCCGTTCGTCCTTTGTTCTGGTTCCTTTCCTCGTGGATTGGCAGTTTTGGAATCATCATCTTGATTGTTACCTTGATTATCAAAATGGTGTTATTCCCCATTACTTGGAAAAATTTATTGAATGGCGCTAAAATGCGTTCCATCAAACCGGAGTTGGATGAGTTGAATAAGAAGTTCGAGAACAAAGATCCGATGGAAAAGCAGCAGGCGCAAATGGCATTGTACAAGCAGCTAGGTGTTAGTCCCTTTGCTGGATGTATTCCTGTCTTGATTCAAATGCCGGTGTTGTATGCCATGTTCCGTTTTTTCCCTGCAGAAATTGTATTGCGAGGCAAAAGCTTTTTGTGGGCTGAGGATTTGGCAGCCTATGACAGCATTTTGAATTTGCCTTTTGATATTCCTTTTTATGGAGCCCACGTCAGCTTGTTCACCCTGCTCATGACGGCCTCTACTTTCATCTATACCAAGATGAACATGAGTTCACAACCGGCCATGACTCAGCCCGGAATGCCCAACATGAATGTAATGATGAACATCTTCACCTTTATGATGCTGTTCTTTTTCAATAGCATGCCTTCCGGCTTGACCATGTATTATTTCGTAGCCAACATGATGTCGATTGGTCAAATGTGGGCCATCAAAAAATATTTCATTGATGAAGACGCCATTCGCGCTTCAATTGAAGAAAACAAGAAAAAGCCTGTGAAGAAATCCAGCTTTCAACAGCGATTAGAGGAAATGCAAAACGCTCAAAAGAAAAAGTTGGAAGATCAAAAGAAGAAATTAAAATAATGAAACCATTCATTTTATTTCTCTCCATTGCGCTTGTGGTAACGAGCCTATCCACTGGTTGTCTGCGCAGTGGTCGTTTGCCACGAAACGAAGCGAAACATGCACCACAACCCATGGAACGTTATTTACAACCTTCTACTGATTTGCACGACACTCTTTTGTTGTACAAAAAGACACCCTGTTTTGGTGCATGCCCCACTTTTACGTTGGTGGTTAAAATGGATGGTGAAGTGTATTACAATGGTCGACAAAATGTAGCCCAATTGGGGGACTTCAAGTCTGAATGGTCCGTAGATATCTTGAAGGCGATGGAAGACAAAATGGCTGCGCTTCATTTCTATGATTTACCCACGAAGTTTGACAACCCACAAGTAACGGATTTGCCCTCCATGTACCTTGGGTACACCAAGGGAAACCATTTGCACACCATTAAGTGCCGATACCAAACTCCTCAAGAGTTGAAGAATCTTGCCCTTTGGTTGGATGGTGAAATAGAAAAAACAAAATGGAACTTAATTAACCCGAATAACAATCATGAATAAATTAAAACTATGGATGACAACGATAGCCGTGTCGTTGTCTATGCTGGCCAGTGCTACAGAAGGCATGTGGGTGGTGGCGTTGCTGAATCGCATTCAGCACGCTGAGATGACCAACATGGGTCTGAATCTTACACAAGACGAAATTTACAACATCAATCAAGCTTGCTTGAAAGATGCCATTGTAAGATTGAACTATGGTGGTTGTACTGGAGAAGTAGTGAGTGCGCAAGGATTGGTTTTTACCAACCACCACTGCGCCTATGATGGCATTCAAACCTTGTCTACTGTCGATAAAAATTACTTGCAAGATGGATTCTGTGCCAAGTCTTTTGAAGAGGAATTGCCGATCCCCAATTTCGCTATTAGCTTTCTGATCCGCGTGGAAGATGTTACTGCTGAAGTTTTGGGAGTAGTTAAACCCGAGATGACAGAGCAAGAGCGCGACAAAGCCATTGCAGCAAAATCTAAAGAGATTGTTGGTCGCAATAAGATGGATGGCAAGTATGAGCCTGAAGTCAAATCATTCTTCTATGGCAATGAGTTTTACCTCTTTGTTTACCAAACCTACAATGACATCCGATTGGTAGGTAATCCTCCTGAAAGCGTTGGAAAATTTGGCGGTGATACCGACAACTGGATGTGGCCAAGACACACCGGCGACTTCAGCATGATTCGCATTTATGCCAATGAGAAAAATGAGCCTGCGCCTTATTCAGTGAACAACAGACCTTACCAAAGCAAGTACCACTTAAAGACCAATATTGAAGGAGTGAAGGAAGGTGACTATGCCATGATCATGGGATATCCAGGAAGAACCAGTCGTTACCTTACCTCATTTGGTATTGAGCAAGCAATCAATGGTCGCAATCCTGCCATCATCAATGGCTTTGGTACCAAGCTTGAGACTTGGAAAAAATTCATGGATGAAGATCCTGCTATCCGTTTGATGTATGCGGCCAAGTATGCCAGCATCGCCAATACCTGGAAATACTACATTGGACAAACACAAGGTTTGAAAAAGTTAGATGTTAAATCAAAGAAATTAAAGATTGAAAATCAGTTTCACAATTGGGTTGAGGCGGGTGATGCGGATCGTAAAAAACAATATGGCAATGCCTTGGGTAACATCAAAGAGTACCACAGCGAATGGGATAGCCAAGTTGTATTGTCTACTTATGCCGGATTGTGTTTGGCTGGTGGCGCTGAGTTCATGGGACATGCCGTAGAATTGAAAGGAGCATTGACTGCCTATGCCAAAGAAATGGACAAGGCCAAGCGTGCTGAAATGGAAAAAGAAATTTTAGCAGGACAGGAAGCTTTCAAAAAAGAATACAATGCACAAGTAGACGAGGCTGTTTTTGTAGCGTTGGTGGATTTGTTCAGAAAGAACATTGATGCGGCGCAACATCCTGAATGGATGACAACAGTATTGGCCAAGAAATACAAAAACAACACGGCCAAATTGGCTGCGCAGATATTCAAAACCAGCATGGTGATGAATGATGTTTACTTGAAGAACTTCTTGGCAGAACCATCAGAAAAGGCTTTGAATAAAGATTTGGGAATACAAATTGCTGCGGCCTCAGCTGAGTTTGCTGACGGAATTAGAGCCAAGAATCCTATTGGAAAATTCAACAAAGGATACCGTGAATTTGTTGCGGGCTATCGCAAGATGGAAACCAGACAATTGGCGCCTGACGCCAACAGCACCATGCGTGTGACTTATGGTAAAATCAAGAACTACAAGGCAGCGGATGCTTTGATTTATGATTATTACACTACCACCAATGGTATATTGGAAAAATGGGACAACAGCAATCCTGAATTTGTTGTTCCGGACAAATTGGTGGAGTTGATCAAGAACAAAGATTTTGGTCAATATGCCAATGAAAAAGGCGAATTGGTAACTTGCTTCATTGGTGATTTGGATATCACCGGAGGAAACTCGGGAAGTCCTGTGATGGATGCCAATGGCAATTGGATTGGATTGGCATTTGACGGAAACTGGGAGGCCATGAGTGGAGACATTGCTTATGAAAAAGATTTGCAAAGAACCATCTGTGTGGACATCCGTTATGTGTTGTTTGTTGTGGAGAAATTGATGGGAGGCAAGAACATTGTGGACGAGTTGACCTACTATCACACTCCTACTGTGGAAGAAAAAATGCTTGAAATGCCACCTAAGGTTGAGCCAGAACTACAACCGGATCCTGCGGCAGCACCTAAAAAAGATCCTAAGAAAAAGAAGTAAACTTCGCTCTTGTTAAAACCCGCTTCGGCGGGTTTTTTAATACCCCATTCGACAATACCTTTCCTTTCTCGGAGAAATTCATAAATTGCATGGAAACTGGTTTCTCATATAATTGACTTTGAATTGGGCGGCATGATCAAAAAAATCATCAAAAAAATATTGTACTCAGGAACAACCTATCTTTGTCCGTTGTGTGACTATAAATGCAGGGATTGGGCCTATTCAGGGGTGGATGCAGAGGTGAATAAATCACTGGACATCATAGGAGCAGGGAGAAGGAAAAACGTATGTCATCAGTGCGGCAGCAATGATCGTGAGCGATTGGTATTTGCCTTCCTCAACCAACAATTGAAAAGCCAAGATTGGGCCCAAAAAACAATTCTGCACATTGCACCAGAATACAACTTATCAAAGTGGATTGCCCAGCAACAACCCCTTAGCTACATACAAGGAGATCGACACATGGAAGGGTATCAATATCCTGCTACTGTTCTACACATGGATGTCACGCAACTTCCCTTTGAGGCCAAAACCTTTGATTGGGTTATCTGCAATCATGTCTTGGAACACATAGAGGACGATCAACGAGCGATGGGTGAGATTTACCGGGTACTCAAACCGGGAGGTAGCGCGGTTTTGCAAGTTCCCATATCGCTCATCCTAGAAAAGACTTTCGAGGACAAGACTATACAATCTCCAGAGGATCGTGAGCAACATTTTGGACAGCGTGATCATGTCAGAATATATGGATTGGATTATGTTCAACGGTTAGAGGAAGCTGGTTTTAAAGTCAACAGACAAAAAATAAAATCCGAAAACAACTGGGGACTAAATCCGCTAGAGGATGTGTTTTGGGTAAATAAAACAAAATGAAAATTGAGGAACAAATAGACCATCATCTCAATGCTCTACCTAAGGAAAAAGGAGAAGAGCTAAGGCTACTATTTGATTTCATAAGGAATGAAATCCCAAAAGCTCAGCTGCACTTCTTTGATGGAAAGAATGCGGAGGGAAAGGTTGTAGCCAACCCCACGATTGGATTTGGAAACTGCCGATTGCATTATGCTGATGGCAGGCACCAGGATACATTTAGATTGGGCATTAGTGCCAACAGCACGGGACTCTCCATTCACATTTTGGGTTTAAAAGACAAAAATTTTCTGAATGATTTTCTGGGCACTCGACTGGGTAAAGCCAAGATAACAGGATATGCCATACGATTTGGAAAGATGAAAGATGTGGATGAGAGGGTATTGAGGGAGTTGGTGAGGGAGGTAATAAAAGGAAACATTTAAGCATTCGCAAATTAATTACCCATTTTTTCCTTTCATTCGGAATTTCATATTCGATTTTGCACCAGCGATAGCAGCGGCATCCTTGGGGGAGGGAGGGGAACGGAGTGACCCGAGTGAGCCCAAGATAGAGCGGATAGCGCGGTGACCCGCGGGAAGCGAAGCGAGACGCGGGGCAGGTGCCCATATGGTACAGAATAAAAAAGCCCCGCATTGCAGGGCTTTTTCTTTTGTTGTCTTTTAAGTCTACGCGTCAATCTTGGCATACTTGGCGTTGGCCTCGATGAAGGCGCGACGTGGTGGCACATCGTCTCCCATTAACATGGAGAAGACGTGGTCACATGCTGCAGCATTCTCAATGGTTACTTTGCGCAAGGTGCGTTTCTCTGGGTTCATGGTTGTTTCCCACAACTGCTCCGCATTCATCTCTCCCAAACCTTTGTATCGCTGAACGTTGACACTGCTCTCCTGCCCTGCCCCTTTCATTTCCGCAATCAAATTATCACGCATCTCTTCATTCCATGCATACTCCGCCTTGTTGCCCTTTTTCACCAAATACAACGGTGGCGTGGCAATGTAAATGTGTCCACCTTCTATCAACTCCTTCATGTGGCGGAAGAAGAAGGTTAAAATCAATGTTTCAATGTGCGATCCATCCACATCCGCATCACACATGATGACAATCTTGTGGTAACGAAGCTTGGTCAAGTTCAACGCCTTGCTGTCGTCTTCCGTGCCAATGTATACACCCAAGGCCGTGTAGATATTCTTGATCTCTTCATTCTCCAAAATCTTGTGTTGCATGGCTTTCTCGACATTCAAGATTTTACCACGCAATGGCAAAATGGCTTGGAACACACGGTCGCGACCTTGTTTGGCTGTTCCACCGGCTGAGTCACCCTCTACCAAGAACAATTCTGATTTCACTGGATCTTTCTCTGAACAGTCGGCCAACTTACCTGGCAAGCCACCTCCTGTTCCCACTCCTTTTCTTTGCACCATCTCACGCGCCTTGCGCGCTGCTACACGTGCCTGGGCCGCTAAAACAACTTTACCTACAATGGCCTTGGCATCATTGGGATGCTCTTCCAAATAGGCTTCCAACATTTCCGAAACCACTTGGCTCACGGGAGCAACCGCTTCCTTGTTGCCCAACTTGGTTTTGGTTTGTCCCTCAAATTGTGGTTCTTGAACCTTAACAGAAACAATGGCGGTTAATCCTTCACGAAAATCGTCACCAGAAATTTCAATTTTCAATTTGTCCAACAATCCACTTTTCTCTGCAAAGTTTTTCAAGGTGGTGGTTAAACCACGGCGAAAACCTTGCAAGTGCGTTCCCCCTTCATGGGTATTGATGTTGTTGACGTAGCTATAGATATTTTCATTGAAAGAATCGTTGTACACCATGGCCACTTCTACAGGGATAGGCCCGTCTGTGCGCTCCATGTGGATGACCTTTTGAATGATGTTGGGACGACTTTGATCAATGAAGCGAACAAACTCTGACAATCCTTCTGTGCTCTGGAACAACTCGCCTTTGAAAGATCCGTCTTCATTGGTCTCACGGCGATCGGTTAATTGTATTTTGATTCCCTTGTTCAAGAAAGCCAATTCCCGCATGCGGTTGGCCAAAGTATCGTAGTTGTATTCTAATACATCAAAGATGGTAGCATCCGGCTGGAAAGTTTGGCGCGTTCCCTTTTTATCCGTTGTTCCTTCTTCGCGCACTGCGAACAGTGGTTTACCAATGGAATACTCTTGCGCATAAATTTTTCCCTCGCGGAACACTTCAGTGCGCATATGTGTTGAAAGTGCATTTACGCAGCTCACCCCAACACCGTGCAGACCACCTGATACTTTGTAGGAGCCTTTGTCAAACTTACCACCTGCCCCAATTTTGGTCATGACCACTTGCAAGGCAGACACCCCTTCCTTGGCGTGCATGTCTACTGGGATACCACGACCATTGTCTTCTACGGTAATGCTGTTGTTTTCATTGATGGTAACATACACAGTATCACAATAGCCGGCCAAAGCCTCGTCAATGGAGTTGTCCACTACTTCATACACCAAATGGTGTAACCCTCTGGCGCCGATATCTCCGATGTACATGGCAGGGCGCATGCGCACGTGCTCCATCCCTTCCAAGCTTTGGATATTGGCGGCGGTATAATTGGCCGAATTGGGGTTGCTTTCACTCATGGTAATAACTATAAATATTTGTTTGGTTTTTGTCGTCTCGCAATGCCTTACAATGCTTCATTAACAAGGCTTTCAAAGATACAATGGACCTGAAAAAAAGGCATAAAAAACGGGGGGCTAAACCCCCGAATCTTGTTCACATTTCATCAACAAAAATTAACCCTAAAAAGAAAGGGCGGCACCCAACTGAAAGAGCACCCGTTGTTGGTCATAGCCATTCCAAATTTGATAGCGTTGAGCTACGGTGTTGTATACCCTTGCCCACGCCGCAATTTGTTTGTTGTATTGGTATTTGATCTCCAAATTGGCATCGATAAAGCCACGCATTTTTTGCTCGCTAATCCGTCGGTCATTCCATTTCAACTCCTCAACCGTTGCAGGTTCAGTGGCCAGAGAATCTTGAATGCCGAGAGCGAAGCGATCACCAATGTAATGCACTTGCGCTGCGATATTCCATTGATCATTGAATTTGAAACGACCCGTCGCTGTTCCTTTCCAAGTCGGCAAGTTCCAAGCCTTATTGGATCCTTCTACTTTGTAGTAATAATAATGTCCTATCAAATCCCAATCCCAATGCTCACCACTGCGCATCATCCAACGGGCATGGCCGTCGATGCGGTCCATATTGCCATATAACACATTGAATCTGTTGCCGTAGGACGAGTTGTAATCATTGGCAAAAAACATTTGGTTCTCATAACGGTTCCAATTGGCACCCAACTCATATCCCATTTTAGAGGAAATTACACCATTGATTCCCGCGTATGCTTCTAGTTTGTTGTTTCTGTTCTTCAATAAAGGATTGGAGATTACAAAAGGATTTTGCTCCATCAAGCCATGAAAGGTATTGAGTTCAACCCCTCCCTTCACTCCGGCGTAAGGCAGGAAAAGGCCATCCAAAATATTCCACTTCAACTCCAATTCCGGATAGAAATTGGCGGGTTTTTCTGCATTGGGCTCAATGAACACTCCCATTCCCACCTTTACACGCAAGTCATTCCATACAGTGTAGGCACTGGGCTGAAAACGAATGATCATGTTGTCTTGTTTGCGAGACTGAATAATTGAATCATCCGCGGTAGCTGCAACGGCAAGGGCATTGTAGTTCATTCCATTGCCTGTAAAAGCATTCCATTGAAAGCCCAGGTCTACAGCAAAAATTTCGGTCTTCACCATCTTACTCAAACCCAATTTGGCATCCAACCACTCCTCCTTTTCTCCATATCTGCCTGTCCCGTGATTGAAGCGCAATCCACCATTGTAATTGAGCTCTGTGGAGTCTCTCGAAAATTTATCCAAATCAAAAGAACCGCCCATGGATTGCCACAATTGACGATTACCTGAAACTTGAACCATGGAATCTGTCACAACATCCAATGCGTTACCATAAAACTGATTGACATGACGAGAATAATGCGCTGCACCTTTGATGCTAAAGTGATCAAAGAAATAACGTCCATACAATTGCCCTCTGGTTTCACTGTAATTGCTTTGAATGAGGTTGCTATCTGGGACAACACCGCCTTGGCTGCTTAAATGATAGACCCGCGTTCCCCAATCTCCCTTTTTATTTCTACCAGAGGAATAATGGGCATCAACTACAGGAGTAACATAATTGCCCATACCCGCAATAATGTATCCGTTTTGCAAATTGGGCAACTTGTCGATCACATTGATTTTGGCCGCTGCTAATTTTTCTGGATCTTGTGTGGCAACTGACGGCGTTGGAAGAAATTGAAATTTAATTTTTTCCATTTTCGACTTCTGCTCAATAATCACGGGGTTGGAACTTATCTTCCCTGCATCGCGCAAGCGAATCTTTAACTCACCATCAAATTCCGCACTTTGCACCATGGACGTGTCTACCTGCGCCGTCAATGCTGTTGTACATAAAAACAACAACATGCCAACAAAATGACTCATCTTATTCATTGTTACCTCCTTCCTTATTTTCGATTACAGGGCTACTTTCTTCAATATTTATTTCCTCTATGACCTCGGGTTGCTTTAACTTCTCAGCCGCCTCTGCTTCTTTCAAGGCAATGATTTCAAGCTTTGCTTTGGCTTCGTCCTTGACTTTTGCATCATCCACATTGGCTTCTATGGCCTCAATGGTAGCGCGGGCTTGGAAAAAATCCGCCATGCCAATGTAGACATCCACCAAGAGTAGGAAGGCCTTGTTGCGGGGTTCGGCAAACCCACCAAACTGATCTACCATGTCATAGATTTCCGCTTCAGCCATTTCAAAATTGGCTTGATCAAAGAACGATTTACACCGCAAGTATTTTACTTCTGCGGCCTGACGTCCTCCCTTTTCAATAATGACAGCCCAATCCGCTCTGGCCAGATCATACTCCTTGTTCTCAGCACGCATCAAACCTCTCCATTGGTATGCGGTATTCTTTACGTCCTCTGGAATGCCTTGGTTGTCGATGACCTTGTTGGCGTATTCCTGGGCATGAGCAAAATCTTTCTTGTAATAAAAACAACGCATCAAGCCTACTTGGGATTCCAACACATTGTTTTTGGAAACGGCCACTTGCTCCAACTCTGTATAATGCTGTGCGGCTATGTCCCAATTTTTCCGATTGAACTGAATGGTTGAAGCCGTTAACAATGCATCCTCAGTGTATTCATTAAATGGTTGAGCAATAACAGCATTGTAGGCATCAAGCGCTCCGTCCTGGTCATTGGATTTGTACAAACATTCCGCCAACAAATAATTGGCTTCCGCAGCATGCAAGGCAGGCTGGAATTGCTGAATGTATTGGCGCAATTTGGGAACAGCGGCTTCACAATTCTCTGAGAATCCCAATTCTGCAGCTCTGGCGTACACTTCCTCTTCAATGTCAGAATCACTCACATTGAGTACTTTCAAACTCTTTATTTGTTGTTGAAAGGCAACATCTTCAATTAACAACGGTTTGACAATGGCAATGGCATCCGACAGTATGGGATCATTGGGGAATTTGGCCACCAATTGATTCCAAGCTTGTTTGAGTTTGTCCAATTTATTTTGCTTAGCAAATAGAAGGCATTGGTCGGCCAAAGCCTTTTTGGTGTATGCACTGCCCTCATGATCCTTGAATAAGATATTGTAGTATTCTTCAGACTCAATCAAACGGTCATCCATGAGATAGGACTTGGCCAATTCGTATATAGCGTCTACCTCAAACTTTGACCCTGGCAATTCCTTGAGCATGGATTTGAGTACCCATGTCTTTTTATCGGGTTGTCCCAAATAACCATAGGCCAATCCTTTTTGGAACATCGCATAGTCTTTGTTGCCTTGGCTATCATCCGCTACTTTGTCATAAAAAACAATAGCATTTTCATATTGTTTATTGACAAAATAAATATCTGCCACGCGCAGAATGGCATCGTAATTCTTTCTGGGATCCTTTATGCCATGGGTATCAATGAATTTTTTAAAGTATGGCAATGCGTCCAAATATTTCGTTTTGGCCGCCTCAGGATCCAATTCTTTTCCGGCCTCTTTGAATTTACAATAACCTTGACCATAAAAACCTGCCCCGTGAAATTCAGATTCATACACGCCTGGTTCATCTAAAAACTGTTCATACCGTTGGAAAGCCAATGCGTAATCATTTTTTTGATAAGCTACTTCCGCCATCCAAAATCTTGCACTGGCTGAAATGCGCTGATCAATAGGATAAGTAAAGGACTGCTCAAAAAACTTCATCGATTTATCATATTCTCTGGATTGATACAACTCAACAGCTCTATTGTAGGAGAGGCTCTGATAGGCGGCCTTAACTACATTGTCTTTCTTCTTGATTTTGTCCAATGATGCCAACGCCTTTTCGTAGTTCTTGGTTTTCATGTAAACATTCAGTAAAAATTGATACGCCTCATCATGTTTAGGACTATCTGGATATTTGGCCAGATAAGATTCAAAAGAAGTGATGGCATCATCAAAAGGATCTGAGGACAGTTCAAAGGCCAATTTGGCAAAGTTGAACATGGCGTCTTCCTGTAATTCTAGATCATAAGCCATGTCTCTGGCTGCGCCAAACGCTTTCCAGGCTTCACGTTTGTTGTCCATTTTGATGTAACACAGCCCCTCATTGTAAGCTGCCATTTGCCCAAGAAGATCTTCATTGCTTTTCGCACCACTGTATCCATCCACAGCCTTTTGCCATTGTTCACTGCGTTGATACGCAAAAGCCAAACGATATTGATCTTCTCTGGTCATTTTGGCTTTGCCTTTTACTTTGGCAAATGTTTCAAGGTAGGGAATGGACTCAGCATAACGTTCCTTGTTGAAATAAGCGTCTCCCACCAGCTTTTGAATATCTGCAGCCTTACTCTCTTCCAATTGGGCAGAGGCTTCTAACACATCATTGCTGTAGTTAATCAACTCATCATATCGCTTTTGCAAATAATAAATCTGAGCGATGTAGATTGGGACACGCTCTCTGAAGTTGGGATTGTTTTTTAAAATTTCAAAGCCTTCCAATGCCGCTGTGTAATCATTGTCCTCGTAGGCCAAATGACTGTACATGTACAAGGATGAAAACTGATAAACACTCTCTTTGTCTTTAATAACAAAATACTCACCGCGTGCACCTTTCTTGTCTCCTTTGCTGTAAAGCGACTCTGCCTTGTAGTAATGAAATACAATTTGATCTTTGGGTGACAAAGCGCGCATATCCACCTTGGCCAACCATTCTAGGCACTTGTTGGCATTTTTCTTTTTTCCGTAGAAAAGGCCCATTTCAAAATAGGCTCGTTCTTTTTGAGGAGAATCAGGATGGTTCCGAATGAACACATCCATTAAAAACTCAGCATCTTTGTGGTACAGCTCCAATGCGCAGCGCGCGATGAAATACTCCGCATTGGCGCATTCCATGGAGGTATTGATTTGACAAAATTTTTGTCTGTAATCCTCAAAAGCTTTTCGCGCTGGAGCAAATTTGCTTTGTTCAAACAAATCTACTGCATGCTGATAAGCCTGTTGTTCATTCCAGAGTTGAAAAGGTCGTTGCGCGCCCGCCGCCAGGGCAAACACGCACAACAACACACATGCCATCCATCCACGTTTCATAGTCATTTGCAATTTGTAGTAAAAATAACGGAGGCGATGGCCATTAATTGCCAGCCTCCGTTGGAGTTGCAAACGAAAGATTGTGAATGGCAGCGACCTTACTTGGCCTCTGCTGCTTTCTTGTGGTCAGCTAAAAACTGAGCCAATCCGCTATCGGTCAAGGGGTGTTTCAACAATGCCATGATGGCGCTCAAAGGCCCTGTCATGACATCAGCACCGATCTCAGCACATTGGATAATGTGCATGGGATGACGAACGCTGGCTGCTAAAATTTCAGTATCAAAACCGTAGTTGTCATAGATGTTTCTAATCTGCTCAATCAATTGAATTCCATCAGTTGAAATATCATCCAAACGACCCACAAATGGAGATACGTAGGAGGCACCTGCTTTAGCGGCCAATAACGCTTGTCCGGCAGAAAAAACCAACGTGCAGTTGGTTCTGATTCCTTTGTCTGTGAAATAGCGGATAGCCTTGATGCCATCCTTGATCATCGGAACCTTAACAACAATATTAGGATGTAGGCTGGCCAACATCTCTCCTTCCCTTACCATTCCATCAAAGTCTGTGGAGATTACTTCTGCACTTACATCACCTTCACCTACAATTTCGCAGATGTCTACATAATGTTTCAAAACGCGATCAGTACCTGAAATTCCTTCCTTGGCCATCAAGCTGGGATTAGTAGTTACGCCGTCAAGGATTCCCAAATCTTTGGCTTCTCTGATTTGGTCAAGGTTTGCTGTGTCAATAAAAAATTTCATGGTTAAAGATTTGCATGCAAAAATAACCCATTCACATCATTACATTTGGCACATGTCAGAAAATTTTTGGAAAATTAGTTTTCAATTCATGTTGCTCAGCTTAGCCTTGATTGTTGGCGATTGGATGATGGACGGTGTTCGTATACTCAGCAACTTTGATGCTTTATTGGCTGCATTGACCATCATGATATTAAATCGTTTCGTAAAACCACTCCTCATCGTGCTGACTATTCCCGCCACCCTATTCACTTTTGGTCTTTTCATTCTCGTCATTAACGCAATGATTTTACTCTTGGCCAGTGAAATTATCGAGGAGTTTCAAATCAAAAATTTTTGGGCTGCTGTGGGACTTTCTCTCTTTCTGAGTGTCGTGCAGGTTATTTTTGGACAAAGCAACAATGTTAAATTTCAAGTAAAACGAGGTAGATCTGAAGATTTGGATGAAGACGAATTTCAATAAATCAAGCCATGTATTCCCAAGCTGAGGCATAGCCCCCCTCGCTTTCCACCCAATACATCCACTTTCCATAAAAGGAGTCGTTGGCCAGTGTTGCGCTGTCTCCTATCACAATTAACCCTTTCCTTGCTCGTGTCATGGCGACATTCATCCGGCGATAGTCTTTTAAAAATCCTATTTCGCCTTCCGCATTGCTTCGGACCAAACTGATGTAAACCACATCCGATTCTTGTCCTTGAAAGGAGTCAATGGTATTGACCTCAACATTTATAATATCTTTTAAAGCTTCTTGCATTCGCGTCACTTGCGCGCGGTATGGACTGATCACGGCTACTTCATGCGCATGATGTACCGACCATCGTTCCAAATGCTGGACAATCAATTTGATTTCTTCTTCGTTTTGCAAACTTTCACCCTCATCGCCTTTTTGCTCCTCAAATCCACAACCTGCTGTATCTAGAAAGACAACAGGAGGTTGTCCTTCATGCCAACATTGGTCTTTTACGGTTTCGTGCGCGTTCAATCTTTCCTGGTAAAAATGAGCATTGGAATAATGCATGATACGCTCGTTCATTCGATATTGGGTATCCAAAAAGAACACCGCCTCCGGATTGTTTTTTACAACAACATCCAATAATGTGGTGTGCAGGGGTTTGACGGATATGTGATGCGACTTCACAGTAGGCGGTAGTTGATGCGGATCACCGGCCAAAATCACTTTGTCGGCATGAGCTATGGCCACAAAACAAGCTGGAGCCAGTGCCTGGCCGGCTTCATCAATCACTACAACATCCCATTTCCTTTCCTTGATTAAACTGTGATTGGCACCTATCAGAGTTGCCGCTACTACTTGGCTTTCATCAATGTGTTTCTCTATCAGATATTGCTCCCAATCACGTGCCTCCTTTTGTAAGTTGCGTGCCTCCTGAAACAAGAGTCGGCGTTGATCAGCCTCTTCCTTACCGAAACTTCTTTTGTATTTGGCGCCCATTTTCTTGAACTCGATGGCCCGCTTCTTCAGCTCTCGGATACGCTTAAAATCAGGATCTCTGGCCAACAATGCGTCGATGGTGAGGGCTTGATTGTCCTCTTCCACTTTGGCAACATTTCCAATGCGCAAGCCCTTCATTCCTGCCCGAATGCATTGCTGTAACAGATGGTCCGTGGCTGCGTTCGATGGTGCGGTAAGTAAAACTTTCTTGCCTTGTTTGGTCAATTCGCCAACAGCAGCTACCAAAGTAGTGGTCTTTCCAGTGCCTGGCGGACCATGAACCACCGCCACATCCTGTTGAGAAACAATGCCATAAACTGCATTTAATTGAGAGTCATTCAGCTTTAAACCTTTTGGCTTTTGATACAACTCATCAATGGCTTGTTTCCGATTGCCAAATAAACTCTCTCGCAATTCCAATAATCTTCCTTTTTCCAAATTGATGAACAGATTGAGAGAATAAAACATCTCCTTAAAACTCTTTTCATCAAAAAGTACATCTACACCCAACTTTCCATTATCTACCCAATCAGGCAGTTCATCGCATTGAAAAATAATCTTCATGCGTTGATCATCCACAAAGCCAATGTTGCCTACCAATCGCTCGCCAAACGATGCATCTGCTTGACTAAATAATGAAACGGGATTACCAGATTGAAAGGCATGTCCCTTTTGGGGTCGTGGATTCTCGACGAACAAATAGGGATAAGCTCCAAGACCATAACCATCCTCAACCACCTTGATGGGATACCACGACATGCCCTTTTCTCGGCGTTGTTGTGGCGATGTCTGAGACAACCAAGATTGACTCCACTCTTGTTCATGTTGGTGCTCAGCCTTTAAGGCTGAAGCCCAATTGGCCAACTGCTCTATTCTGTCCATCATCGTTCAAAAAAAATCCCTCCGAAGAGGGATTAACATTTTTATCTCGTGATGTAAACATCACCATGAAAATACTTGTCTTCTTGATTATCAAAATTTTGTAGAAAAACATAATAGTATGTCCCCTCAGCCAAACCTTCACCCGTCCATGTATTGTCATAGTTCTCATTCTCATATACCAAAGTTCCCCAACGATTGTACACTTTTAGCACTGAACCAGGGAACTTCATCACACAATTCTCATCCTCATCACAGAGATATAGCCCTCCAATGACAAATGCATTGTTCTCTCCCTGATTGATATTCCCATTGGGGGTGAAAATATTATATGTAGTGATGGTACAAGGATCGCCCAAAACAGTGTAATAGTAATAATCAACATAGTTACAATCTTCGTCAATAACCTCCAAAGTATACGTTGTGGAGAACAAACTTGGTATGGTGTAGCTTGACTCATAACCGACGGTATCCACTTGGCCTAAGTCTGGCGAAAAAGTCCATGTATATACATAGGAATCTGATAATGACGAATAAGGGTAGTTCAATTCAAACTCATCTCCTTGACACAAAACAGTGTCTACCATCACAGCACCAGGCACCAGCAATGGTGGCACATTCACCAATAGAGAATCAGAAGCAAAACACTCTGGGTCTTGATTGGACGTCACCAAAACATTGTATTGTACCTGATGCGCATTCACTACAAAAGGGGTTAAGCCCGTCAATGTAGGATTGGGAATATTGGTGGCTGAAAGGAATTCCAATGAGTCACTTGTCCAAGTGTAACTATAGGTAATGCCTTGGGCTGGATTAGTCAATGGGTTATCCGAATCAGCATTGGGCAATTGCAGAGTGGTGTTGCAATAATTAATCAATGGGTCTACAGCAACCACTGGTGCTGCATAAAACTCAACCGTAATCTCATCTGTATACTCACATCCGTGATTGTCTATCACATGATAGATATAGGTATTTGAAGAAGCCGCGTTTACGATTACATCGATAGAATCACATTCTCCACCAGGGTTGGCAATGGCTATGTTATTGCTAGTGGTCCAATAAGAAGAATCACAAGCCATACCAATAACAGGGGTGAAACTGATGGTATCAGGATAGAATTCCTCAGGGAAATGAACATTCCAGTCAAATACATAACCATTGTCTGAACCCAACACATCACAGATTTCTAAAATCCAATCTCCGTTGATGGGACATCCTAACAGGTTGGTAAAAGGTTCTACCGGCTCATAATCACCTGCGGGCAATGTTCCGCCTGCATTTTGGACCCAAGTACCGTTTGTAGATTGAGGAGTCCAAGTGTAATCAAATCCAACACCTGGCGTTAAATCCGCATCATTGTCCACCGGTTGCCCAAGCAAAGTACCTGCTCCTCCGTTGTTATGCAATACAACCGAAGATCCATCTGGACAGGTAATCGTGATATTGATGTCCCCCATATAACTGTGCTCAAAATTCAAAAAGACATCTACGATATCATTCACGGACGATATGACCGGATTTCCAGGAAAACCTTGGAATGTTATGGTATCACTAAAGCATTGAGATTGATCATCAGGAATAAACAAGTATCCATCAATGGGATTTGTAGGAACATTTGACCAATTGACCTCATTGAAATTACTCAATAAAGACAATGGAACACCGGTACAAATTTTATTGTCTGTTTCAGAAGTAGCCAGCTGAATCACTGGCGTTGTAGATACAAAAACCAAATAATCAATTAATACAGAATTCGTACAACCATTGGTGTCCGTGACATACAGCTGAACCATGTATCCTCCTTCCGCATCGAAGGTGTGATCAACAATTGGCCAACTGGTTGTATCAACAGTTCCATCTCCAAACTCCCAAATGTGGGATTCATAAATTCCATCATTGAAGAATTCCGTGGCCGACGCGTTAAAAGTGATTTCACCTTGTTGGCATATTCTTGCTGGAGCGGGCCCCTCTGAGGTAGTGACCACAACTGCCGGATTGATACAAGGAATTCCGCAACTAATCTCAGCACTGAAATTACCCACACTTGCATCGGCGTCAGAAGTAAATACCACTGTTAAGCACCCAGATGGGTCTGTACTGTAAAAACTCTGATTTTGAATATCTGCGCCAGTAAAGGTTCCGATCAAGGTCGCATTGGCATTGTCACCGTTGTAAATAGACAACTGGTCACCAAATCCCAAATCAAAAACATTGAAATCTAAGGCTGTAATTTGAGGCAATGGGTAAGCAGGGTCAGGACAAACTACTGAAGTATCATTGGAATTGGGCGAATAATCAGATGGTTGAAGACCATCATCCGTCAAGAAACCACCACAAGCAATAACCAATGGCTCACCAATACCAATTACCTCACCTTCCACGCAATTGTCATTGGTCAAAACAGGAACCACAATGTCAATAGCACCACCACAATCACCTGCTGTGGTATAAGTCACGGTAAAGCTTCCGAATGTACCTACCAAATCAGGATCAAAAATACCATTGGCATCTACCCCGGGACCACTCCAAACTCCGCCTGCTGGTGTTGCTTGCAACTGGACGGGGTCTGATGATTGACAAATTTCTGGAACACCAGGAGAGCTTGGAGTTTGATCACCCACAAAAGGTCCTCCATTGACAGTTATTGCACAACCCAAGGTGTCTGTCAAAGTGAAACTAAATGCATCACCGTTGACCAAACCTCCAATGGTCAAATCTGCACCATTGGTCAAATTTCCAATAGGAGTAGCAAAAACAGTATTGGGCGTCAAACCTGAGAGTTGAAAATAATTTTGATTCACCGCAGGGTTACCCTGTGTTGGATTGTAGATCACGGTTCCATCTTGACAGTTTGAAGTAGGCAAAACATAATTAATCGCAGGCACTATGGTAATTTCAACTACATCTCCGATTGAAGAACATGCTCCGGGCACGTAAATGGTTCCTGTTGTTTGGTCATACAAAGTTACAGGCGCAACATAAAAATGCAAGGGTGCTGGGTAACCTGAATTTCCTGTTAGGATATTATTAATGGCTCCACCATTGGCTGTGTTGTTGTTAAAATTAAAAGGGTAAGTTCCATCTATCGCTGAAATAGAGGCTGGCCAAATTCCAGCATAGGCTGGATCCGCAGTTACGTTTCCACTGAAAATAGTGGGCATATCCGAAAAGATGGCCCAAGCCATGCCTGGGTTATAGTTGATGTTGGGATCATTGACATCCGCTGAAGGTACCACCTCTCCAGTGGCCGACCAACTTTGATTCTGTCCAAAACACAACAAGCGAGATGTGGGTCCAGTGATGCCTGTGCCCGCCAGAGTATTGCACTCAAATAAACATCCCACACTTTCATACAACTCCTCAGTATTGCACCCGGGAGATCCCAACACCTCGGCAAATACCACATGATTGGCTCCTGCATCCACAGAAATGCCTGACATTGTGTAAGAGAAAACCTCACCTGAAAGAACATCAACGGTATCTACGGCGATACCATCTAGGCTCAAAGCTACTTGGTACACATCATTAACCGTGTTATTCAACACAATGTCAAAATCAATACTATATATCTGATTGGCCGTATCACAATCGTTCACAATGATGGGACTCAAATCCAACAAACATGACAATGGTTCAATACAAGTAACAACGGCCTCAAATCCTGGTGAAGGCACAAAACCAGGTATGTGATAGGTGATTAAGGTGTAACAAGTATCGGAAACCACCAATGTTGAATCAGCACCAACTGGGCTGTTCATGCTATTGAAAACCACGTTTTGAGCGGCAGGAGATGTCAATAATGTAGCAGGGTTATTGCCCATGTACTGTTCAATTTCACTGAATGGTCCAGCATAAACCATGAACAAATCACCCGAAAGACCATTGAAATTAAAAACCCAATTGCTCAAAGTCAACTGTGAATTAACATCCCATGAATCGCTGCAAATTTCAAGGCTTTGGTAGGATTGCCCTGGTTGAGCCGTCATGTTACCATTGGCTCCGCCATTGTCTGTGATGTAAGCAGAACCTCCTTCACTGCAGAGAAGCAGCACACTTGAATTACCATCTAAAACGGAAGAATCAGGCAGAACGCATCCTGAAGATTGATCCAAAACATCAAAAGAAATGAATTCACTGTAACCACATTGTCCGTTGTCTATGATTTCTACCGTCCACGTTCCTGCAGTCAATCCACTGACTTGACCAGAGGTGCTACCAGACAAAGCATCTTGCCATGCATATTCATAAGGACCATTTCCTGAAGGTGTTAAATCAATAGAACCCGTGTTGGGGCAAATTTCATTTTGAATACTTGCGTTGACTACCAGAGCCTGTGCAGAAAAATTCAATAAGCCTGCCGTGGGTGTGGCATCACCACTGGACAAAATTCCAGATCCATCGCATTGGGCTGAGAAAGATTGTCCGTCTGAGTTGCTGCCGACAATCTGAGAAATGGCTGGATCATCAATGGATAAATTCACCGTTACCGCTCCACAGCCAAATAAATCATTGGTGGTAAAAGACGGTGTTTGTACGAACTGTCCATTGCCCCAATAAACACCATGCACTACAATACCGGATGGATTTGCCAAAACCAATTGCTCATTGTTGTTGGTAAAAACACCAATATTATTGGCCATACCGCTCGTGCAACCGCAGGTAGCAATGTTCAAATCCAAATTATTGATTCCTGAATTGGCTGAACCAATGGTGAATAATTGACCTGGCTGCAAAATGGTACCTTGAGGGAAAGTCACCGACCAATCGCCGTCTGTCATGATGTAACAACTGATATCAATGGCAACATTTCCTGAATTCATTAACTCAGTCCATTCACTGGTGCTGGGCATACAAGAACCATCGCAGGCATCGGATGGGTTATTCATCAACTCGTTGATGACCACCTGGGCGGAAGTTTTCGAAACTTCGTGGCCAGCAGAAACGGCCAAAAGTAGGCCTAAAGCTATTTTTTTTATCATGTTAAAAATAAAAATGCCCCGAGAGGGGCAATAAAATCATTACTTCTTCTTGTTGATAGAGCCTTGGTACATGCGCTCTATTCGTTGACGGTTGTTCACCATGACAACGTAACCGCTGTCGCCAATTCTAAAATTTTGAAATTTATCCAATGGTTTAATGGTAGCAAACAAATGCCCCAATTCTACTTGAGCCATGGTCTCTTGTGACCACGTAATACCATTTGGAAAGAGGTTTGAAATGTCCTCAAGACTGGCCGCTTTTTCTGGATGATAGCTCATCGTATAGGCTTTTTCTTGAACAAAAGCATCGGGCACATTGACTTGAGCGGACAATGAGATGGTCAAAATTCCGAAGAATAATAGAAATACGTTTTTCATAATTTTTGATTTCACAAGTTTTCAAATATAAGGCCTAATTGGTAGACCTCCTAATGCCCTTTTTGGTTGCCCAGATATTTTTTTTTGAAATAGATTTTGATTTAAAATGATTCCGTGTATATTTGCACCCGCAAAATTGCACAGGCGATCTCGTAGCTCAGCTGGTAGAGCAATACACTTTTAATGTATGGGCCCTGGGTTCGAGTCCCAGCGGGATCACTAGAAAAACCTCACGAAAGTGAGGTTTTTTGTTTTTCACCCCTTTAACATGTCATTTCAACAAAAAGCACTTTCTTTGGAAAAACTTCTCGTATGAAAGGCAAATCGATTTTGATCGCTTGGTTGACTCTATTGTCCCCTGTTACCTTCTCCCAAAACTTTGAATGGGCCAAATGGTTTCAGACTGATTCTGATGAGGACAATTTCAATGCGGTATGCACTGATGATAGTGGTCATGTGTATGTTGCCATTCAATTCAACTCCATCATGACAGTAGCTGGTGAAACTTTTACTTCGGCTGCTGTCGAAGATGTCCTGATCATTAAAATGGACAGCTCGGGTGAGGCCATTTGGGCCAACCAAATTTCATCTCTCTATTGGGACCAGGTCAATGGAATAGACTGCGATGCCGAAGGAAATGTATTCATTACAGGCCATTATTTTGGCAACCTTACCGTGGAAAACACCACCATGATTGGCAATGCAGGAGGTAGAGAATTTTTCTTGATCAAATACAATAAGGACGGAATACTCCAGTGGACTGTCAATGGCGCCAATATATGGGATGAAGAGGGAACAGATGTCATGGTCACGCATGATGGTGGGGTGATTGTCAGTGGTCGAGGAAACAATACTGCACAATATGGAAACCTCACTTTGCAAGCCCCCTCTGAAGGCTGGTACATGCAAGAATTCATCGCTCGTTTTGATGCCAATGGAAACGGACAATGGATTAGATCTTGCGGACCTACCCACTCCAGCAGTCAATTTTACTCAAAAGCCAAACTCGAGGAATCCATCGATAACAGTTTTTACATTGGTTATACCGCGGGTGGTGAATATCCATTTTATGGCGACACGATTCGTCCGAACTACTACCCTGAATTCTCTGCCGGTTACGATGCGTTGATTGAAAAATGGTCGATGGATGGGGATCCACAATGGGCTTGGACTGGCGGATCCATTGGTAGTGATTTGGTAGAAGATATCGCCGTGGACCACTTGGGAAGGGTGTACACTTCCTTTAACAGTTTAGGTCAATGGACTTTTGCCGGTGATTCTATTTTAACACCGCCAGGCGACTGGGCAACCACCGCCATCCGATTGGATACAGAAGGCAATGAGGACCTTTATTGGACGATGCATGGACCCAAACTCTGTAATACATTGGCTCTAGAGGCCGATGGACAAGGGAATATCTGGGTTGGAGGAATGCTTCGGGACCACGTCAATACTCCATACGGCACTGTGAGCACCAGTACTGAGAACGATCGAGATGGTTGGTTCTATCGCATCAATACGCAAACGGACTCCATTGATCGAATGGATGGCATCACAGGCCTCGGTTGGCAATTTGTCAATGGCATGGCCTACTGCCCCTTCACTGACGACCTTTATATCGGAGGAAATACCAGCGGCAGCATCCAAGCACCCGCCTATTTTGGATGGACGGATTCTTTGCCACAACCCTACGGAATCAATGGTGCCAGTTATCCTTATCTCTCCAAATACAACCTGCTCCCTTGCCAATCACCGCTTGAGATAGCCTCCACCGATTCATTAATCTGTGTCGATGAGTTGTTGTATTTGACAACCAACCACAATTTGGATTTTCCATTGTGGAGCGATTCATCCGGTTATTCTTTTTTAGAAATCAGTGAGTCCGGTGAATATTGGGTGCAAGGTTGGGATGAGCGGGGGTGTCTTCAAAAGGATGTGATTCATATTCCAGACGGTCAATACATCACTTTTACCAATATTCCTGATTACCCCAGTTGCTTCGGTGCATCAGACGGCGGATTTGATTTAATCTTTGATCCCGAACAATCCATCACTTCTTTTCAATGGAGCAACAATTTGGGAACCAACGAAGATGTAACAGGAATTGATGCCGGGAACTACAGTGTCACCATCACCAACACAGATGGCTGCGTAAGGACTTTTAATTTTATTCTTGAACAACCAGACATTCTTAATGTCTTCATTGACAATGGTGCACCTCAACCCACAGCCATAGCCAATGGTGGTACCCCGCCCTACAGTTTTGTGTGGACACCGGGCAATTATGAGGGCGAAATTTTACCTGAAGTGGCAGAAGGCGTCTACACCGTTACAGTAACGGATGCCAACGGTTGCACTGATCAAATGAGCATCAGTACCGTTGGATTGCAAGAAACAGAACGAGAGTGGATAGCCTACCCCAATCCAACTTCAAACATCCTAAACATCCAATGCGATGGTTGTTTTAACCTACAACTTATCAATGCGATTGGTCAAGTGATTTATCATTCAGCCACAACAACTCCCATTGATTGTTCCTCATTTACACCTGGACTTTATCAATTGAGAATGACAACCACACAAGAACAAAAGCAAATGAGTATTCGCATTGATTAACGAATCTCAATTTTGGTTTTCAATTCTCTTGAGGAAGAACCCACCGCCCACACCAGTTGATCCGGTTGCGCATTGTACAAATTGAAATCGCCCTTTAAATTGCGCACGTCAAATCTTACCTGAATGGTCTCTCCTTTGCGAACAAAAACTTTCTGAAAATCAACCAACTGAATGATTGGTCGCAAAAGGTTGCTATATCGTGTTTGCACATACAATTGCACTATTTCGGTTCCATCCATTTGTCCAGTATTGGTGATGGGCAATACCAAAACATCTTTATCTCGGTTGTCATATTCTACAACACCATAATCAAAGGTGGTATAACTCAACCCATAGCCAAAAGGATACATGGGCCATCCCGATCCATCGATGTAATCATCTCCACGACCCGTTGGCTCGTGCCAGTAACTCAATGGCAATTGTCCTTCATGCAATGGAAAAGTGATGGGCAGTTTACCGGATGGATTGGTCTTACCACTCAAAATATTGACCAAGGCATTGCCCTGCTGTTCCCCACCATACCACATGTGCACCAGCGCCTCCGCTTCGTCAATCCATGGAGTAACCTCTACAGCACTTCCGCCACTAACGGCCACTACCATCGGTGCCTGGGTTGCTCCCAATGCCTTAACCCAACGCTCTTGCTCTCCAGGCAAATTCAAAGACGATCGGTCTTGGAACTCGCCTTCCTCTATACCTGCCACAAACAAAATCAAATCTGCCTTATCCGCCTTTGCCAATGCATTTTTTAACGCATCTTCATTGCTCTTCTTTTCTCTCCATATCATCTTCAATTCAGCGTTGCCAAGCGATTCAAAAAATTCAATGCGGAAAGGAATCCGCTCACCTTTTTTGATGCGGATGGTAACAACATCTCTGTGATAACCTATTTTACCCCATCGACTCATCACCTCTGCACCATCAAAAAACAATTTGAACCCATCATTCCCTTCCAATCCCCACTCAACTTCTCCATCCATTGGGGCCTCCCATTCTCCTTTGATTATCAGAGAGAAGTTATCCTTTTGCACATTCTCATCAGGCGAATAAAAAGTGTAATGAAAATCAATATTCTCCCACTTCAAATCCTTCACTTTTTCACCTTTCAAATTTGTCCCATTGTACAACTCAACCTTTAAGGCATGCAAGTTAGAAGCGGACACCACCTCAAATGGATTGACCTCACTCCGTCCGGGTCCGGGAATGTATTCCAATACAGCAAGCTCTTTCCCCCATTGCGATTGTATTGCCTCTAAAATTGAAATCTTTTGAAACCCTGACCCACTGTATCCGCCTAATCTACATTCTTCTGCATCACTTCCCACAATCAACAATTTCTTTCCTTTGATCTCCAATGGCAATGTTTGACCATCGTTCTTCAACAACACCATTGAAGCTTCAGCCGCTTTTAAAGCCAAAGTTTGAAATTTTTCTATGGGCAATTCCTGATACTGTGCATAAGGATTTTCAAAAAGGCCCAGCTCAAACTTCACCCGCAATACCCTAGCCACAGCACTATCCAGTGCCGCAGGATTCACTTTGCCTTGAACAAAAGGATCTTTAAACAAATCATCATGCCGAATAGAAGTTTGGAAAATGACATCCATACCAGACTCCACGGCATCCTTTCCTGACTGAGCGTAATCCTTAGAGGTATTGTGCAGGACATTGGCTCCGCCCACTGCACCGGCATCTGAAATGACAAAACCTCTAAAACCCCAGTTGTCTTTTAAGACATTGTTGAGTAAAATACTATTCATGCTGCAAGGCACTCCATTGAGCGAGTTGTAGCTCGTCATGATTGATCGGCAACCCGCATCCACACAAGCTTTGAAAGGAGGGTAATGGATGTTCTCCAGGGCCCTCTCGTCAAGGTGAATAGGATAACTATCTCTGCCGCCATCTCCCACATTGGCAACAAAGTGTTTGGGCGTAGTTACTATTCCGCGTGATTCAAAAGCCTTCACAAAAATCCCGCCCATGACAGCACTCAAATAAGGATCTTCTCCGTATGTTTCCTCCACTCTACCCCATCTAACATCCGTTGCAATATTCACCACAGGTGAGAGGACTTGGCGCCACCCGCGCTGTTGGCTTTCCAATGCAATGGCATTACAAACTTCTTCCATTAATTCACGGTCAAAACTGGCAGCCAAGGCAATGGACTGGGGATAGGCAATTCCACCAGCTCCAACTACACCATGCAACGCTTCCCCAAAGAATATTCCTGGAATACCCCACTTGGTTTTTTCTATTAAAAATTTTTGAATCTTATTGATTTCTTCCACCTGTCGCTTAGCCGTCCAAGTTTCATTATAGTTCAACATTTGTTGACCGGGTTGATCATCCATTCCCTGAATGCTGATTTCAATTCCAAAAATCCCATTCTTGTAAGCGGTTGAATCAAACACCTGATCATGGGCAATCATAAACAACTGATAAAACTTTTCTTCATTGGACATTCGAGACAACAAGTCTTGAACCCTGTGCTCAACGCTAAGAACTGGATTTTGAAAGGGATGAGTATACACTTGTGCTCTGCTGATTGGTGCCGCACAGCAAATGCTCAACAGAATGATGAAAAGTGGACAAAAAGTTTTCATGCTTGAAAGATACAGCATTGGTTGTGAGAAAGGGGCGGGATGCTTACCTTTGCAGCGCTCGCCCAGGTGGTGAAATTGGTATACACGTACGCTTGAGGTGCGTATGGAGCAATCTGTGCAGGTTCGAGTCCTGTCCTGGGCACAAAAGAAAAGGCTGAAAATTTCAGCCTTTTTTTATTTCATGATGTCCACTTGGTGTCGAATGCTTTCTGCGTGCAGGGCCTCTAAATAAGTCTTTAAAAAACGCAACGACAAACCATCCTCTTCGCCCCATTGCTGGCGACTTTCCAAAATTTCTTTCCAACGGTTAAGGGAAAAAATGGTCAGATTTTTTTCTTTTTTATACTGCCCCATCTTTTCTGCCAAACGCATCCGATCACCGAGTAAATGAATAATATCTTTATCCAATGCGTCCATCTCTTGTCTCCATTGTTGCATTTCAGGACAATCGTCAATCAATGCGTCGGTGGTGACGCGAATGGTAATGGCCTCCATCAACTGTCCCAGGGATTCAGGTGTCAGTTGTTGGGCTGCATCACTCAAAGCAGTTTCAGGAGAACAATGCGATTCTATCATCCAACCACTCATGTTCAAGTCGGCTGCCTTCTGAGCTACCTGCAAAATCAAATCGCGTTTGCCTGCAATATGGCTGGGGTCGCAAATGATGGGCAACTCTGGCATTTCAGTCTTAAGAGCAATAGGCATTTCCCACAAAGGTTGGTTTCGGTATATGGTAGGGGACCCTGTGGAAAAGCCACGGTGAATGGCCGCAACATCAGTGATGCCGGCATTTTGAATGCGCTCGATAGCACCCATCCAAAGGGCCAAATCAGGATGAATAGGATTTTTAATGAAGATGGGAATACTCACTCCTTTGAGGGCATCGGCAATTTCTTGCACACTGAAAGGATTGGCTACTGTTCTTGCTCCAATCCAGAGTGCATCAAAGTTGTTTTTTAGGCATACTTCGACATGCTGAGCTTTTGCAACCTCTGTAATGATAGGCAATTGAAATTGATCTCTTGCTTCTACCATCCAGGGAATTCCCGCCTCTCCCATTCCTTCAAAGGAATTGGGACGGGTTCTGGGTTTCCACAAACCTCCTCTAATGGCTTTGACTTGAGGAACTTTAGACAACCCTTCAATGGTGGACAATAGTTGATTTCTGCTCTCTACGCCGCATGGGCCAGCAATTAAAAAGGGATACCCCTGGGCCACCAAATTCCGAATTGAAAATTTCTCCATCACGGGGCAAAGGTAATCGGGTATGCAATAAAAAAGCCGTCACAAGGACGGCTCTTTCAAAAAATTGTATTTTATCCCTTTGGATGCAAATGAGAATGTCTTCGACTGTAAAGGAAATAAACCAATACTCCAATGGCGCCCCAAATCAAGAAAGCGTACCAAGTGTGAATGCGCACGTAAGACATCAAAAACACATTAAACAACGCACCTGCAGGAGCCACAAAGTATATGAACGGAGTCTTGTACGGACGATCCAAACCTGGTTGTTTTACACGCAAAATCAAAACCGCTACGCAAACCATGGCAAAGGCCAACAATGTTCCCATAGAACACATTTCAGAAACACTATTGATGGGTGTTAATGCTGACACAATAGAAATGATAAAACCTACCAAAATGGTTGAACGATATGGCGTTTTAAAAGTTGGATGAAGCTTACCGAAAATATTGAAAGGCAATAAGCCATCCTTAGACATCCCCAAGAAAATCCTGGTTTGACCCAACATCATCACCAACATCACCGACATCAATCCAGCAGTAGCTGCGATGGTAATCAGATATACTGCCCATGTAATTCCTGCACCTTCAAATGCCGAAGCCACCGGAGCTTTCAAATCCAAATCAGTATAGGGAACCATACCCGTCAAAACCAAGGATACAGCGATGTACAACAAAGTACAAATTACCAATGATGCTATGATGGCAAATGGAACATCTTTCTTTGGATTGATGGCCTCACCTGCTTGGGTAGATACAGCGTCAAAACCAATATAGGCAAAGAATACAATGGTGGCAGCTGTCAATACGCCTCCAAAACCAAAGTTTACCTCCCCTGTTGGATTACCCAAAGCATCCAATACCGGTGTTTCAGCAGGAATAAAGGGAGTCCAATTGGCTGGATCAACGAAAAAGGCACCTGCAAAAATCACGAACAAAACAACGGCCACTTTTAGTATTACAATGATGTTGTTGGTCTTAGCCGCCTCTTTGATTCCCTTCACCAAAATAGCCGTAATCACCCACGTGATGATAAATGCCAACAAATTGAATGCTGGTCCACCATGAGAGGCGGGATCATTGGTCAAGTAATCTGGGATGTGAATACCAAACAAATGCAATAATTTATTGAAATAACCACTCCATGCAACAGCCACAGTTGTTGCTCCCATCATGTATTCCAAAATCAAATTCCATCCAATGAACCAAGCAAACAACTCTCCAACGGTACCATAGGCATAAGCATAAGCCGATCCCTCAACGGGAAGAACGGAGGCAAACTCCGCATAGCAAAGTGAGGCAAACAAACAACCAATACCCGCAATAATGAAAGACAAGGCCAATGCAGGTCCAGCATGATCATGAGCTGCAATTCCGGTCAATGTAAATATACCACCACCAATGATGGCTCCAATTCCCAATGAGGTCAAACCCCATCTGCTCAACACACGATTCAACTCACTTTTGCTTGCATCCGCATGATAAGCCTCTACAGGCTTCTTTCTCCAAATTGACATAAAATTTTCTTTAAGGTTTTGATTTCACAATGATAATCATTTTTTGCGAACAAATGTCAGGTCTATTGGTTTAGTAGTCATGGAGAAGGAATTAAAAATTCAAATCGACGAGATAGGTGATGAGCATGTGATGACCTCTATTGAAACCCCCATGCGGGCCGACGCATTTGACTTGAGTGCTGAGGAAAAAATTGAAAAAATTGAGAAACATTTTGCTGCCATCATGGATATTCTGGGATTGGACAGGAATGACGACAGCCTTTCAGGAACACCGCATCGCGTAGCAAAAATGTATGTCAAAGAAATTTTCTCAGGATTGCTTCCAGAGAATCGTCCAGACATCAAACTCTTCGAAAACAAATACCAATACAAGGAAATGTTGGTGGAGAAAAACATCACCTTCTTCTCCAATTGCGAGCATCATTTTGTCCCTATTATGGGAAAAGCGCACGTGGCCTACATCAGCAATGGTCAAGTGATTGGTCTATCCAAATTGAATCGCATCGTGCAGTACTACGCCAAACGCCCGCAAGTGCAAGAGCGATTGACCATTCAAATCGCCAACGATTTGAAAAAGATTTTGCAAACGGAGGATGTTGCCGTCATGATTGACGCCGTGCATTTATGCGTCAGTAGCCGTGGAGTCCAAGACATCAATTCATCTACCGTAACCAGTTCCTTCAGCGGAGCATTTTTGGAAGAGGGAAGGAAAAACGAATTTTTAAAATACATCCAGATTTAAATTATGGCCAACTATCTTATTGTCGGTGGAACACATGGTATCGGAAGAGCCTTGGTAGAGCAATTGCTCATGCACAATCATCAGGTTTGGTTTACTGGCCGCGGTGATCAGCATGATGAACTGCCAGGATCTACCGGCATCACTTGGACGCACAACCAACCTTTCCCGGTTCATGAATTACCCGAAGTATTGGATGGCATCGCATATTTACCAGGAACCATTGAGCTCAAGCCTTTTCATCGGTTGACCATGGAACAATTTCAAGAAGAAATGAGCGTCAATACCTGGGGAGCGGTCAATGTGCTCCAAGCGGGCTTGGCACACTTAAAAAAATCAAATCATCCATCTGTCGTATTGTTCAGTACAGTGGCTGTTCAAAGTGGAATGCCCTTTCACAGTTCTATTGCTATGGCCAAAGGGGCTATTGAAGGATTAACCAGAAGCTTGGCAGCAGAATGGGCGCCTTTAATTCGTGTCAATGCCATTGCACCCTCACTGACCATTACCCCGTTGTCCGAGAAACTCACCGGCAGTCCAGAAAAAATAGAATCGGGGGCTCAAAGACATCCTTTGAAAAAGTTGGGTACAGCTGAGGACATTGCTCATATGGCCCAATTTCTTCTAACCGAGTCCACTTCATGGATGACCGGACAGGTATTACACCTAGATGGAGGAATGAGTAGTTTGAAGATTTAAATTCCACCAAAAAAACCGTCTAAATCTTGCAGGTTGTAATATAAAACACTGTCCATATACACCACAGGCAATGTGACCCTTGTTGTGGGTTGATCCTTTTCTGACCTTATCAATTCCCACATCTCCCTCTGGTGTATGGGTTCAGCTATGCTTCTTTCCTCAAAGACAATTCCCCGTTGAGACAAAATGCTCAAGGATTTTTCGCACCTGGGGCAACCAGGTTTGGTGTAAATAACAAACTTAGGATCAATGGTGGTGCTTGAATTGTTCTGGCATTGCACCATCAATAACGCTGTCAAGAAGATCAACAAAGCATTTCTCATGTGCCAAAGCTAGTATAAAACAATGCTTATCTTTGAAACATGTCCAGGACATTCTTTCAAAAGGCTTTTCTTTTCACAGGAATTTTCTTTCTGCTCTATTGCCTTTTATTGATTCTAATTGGCCAGTGCATGTCCATTTCATTCGGTTCACAATTTTATTATCCCGAAGGAGGTGCAGGACACAGTCAACTGCGTTTTCAAGAAGTCAAAAGCCAAAAACACATTGATCTTTTGTTCATTGGCTCAAGCCATGCCTACCGCAATTATGACCCGCGTATTTTCAATCAAGAGCAGAAAGCCGCCTTTAACTTAGGCAGCACAGCGCAAACCCCTATTCAAACTTGGGAAATAATACAGCATTTACCCCATCATTTATTGCCCAAACGTTTGATCATCGACTTTTACTTGCCATTGTTTTACAATGAAGGAATAGAATCATCCATAGATCTTTTGGCCAATACAGATTTCTACCCCATGAGATGGAGTGAGCACCATGATGTAAAGTGGTACAATGCGTTGCTGTACCGAACCCTATCCCAAAAGTTGTTGGACCTCCAACCTAAAAAAAACCCGAAACGAATTGGCCACGACCAATACATCACTGGTGGCTATGTTCAGAGCCATCAGGCCTTTGATGCAAGACATCAAACACCAAAGGTCTCCGGTATTATCAACCAATCACAAGTAAATGCATTACAAAATATTGTACTCTGGGCCAACGATCGTAAAATAAAATGGATGATTGTTCAATCACCTATTTTCTCATCTCATGAGGCAGCTAAATATGAAAACCTCCCGCTTGCCCTTCAAGAAATCATTCCAAAAGAAAAATTCATCAATGGCCAAAGTGCTGTTCCATTAGCGTTGAAAAATTTCATTGATTCCGATCACTTGAGCACTGCAGGCGTTCAAGACTACAATTCTTGGTTAATGGATACCTTGAAGAAAAAACATTTTTTTGATTAAATTGCTCACATGAAAAATATCCTTGTCCTGGTTTTTGCTTTGGTTCTTTCTCTTGTTTCAAGCGCACAAGCACCCAAAGGAATACAATACCAAGCCATCGTAAAAAATAGTGCTGGTGAAATTATGGCCAATCAAAACCTGAGTGTACGTCTGTGTGTACGGCAAGGAAGTTCCAATGGCACCATTACTTATCAGGAAATAAAATCGCTCAGCACCAATGCGCAAGGTTTAGTTACCACCGTTATTGGAAGTGGACCAGCTACCATCGGTACATTTTCATCATTGGATTGGAGCCAGGGGCAAAAATATTTGCAGGTAGATTTCAACTTTGGGCAAGGATGGCAATTGTATGGCACAGAACCCTTTCAAAGCGTGCCCTATGCATTGTATGCAGAGGCCACAAAAGTTGCAGTTAGTTTGACAGGAGACACGCTTCAAATTGGTCAAAACAACATCATTATTCCAGGAGTAAGTTCGGCCAATCACGTTCTAGGATGCACCAATAGCGCAGCCTGCAACTTTAATCCCTTGGCCACTGACAATGATGGAAGTTGTCATATCACAGGACAAAGTTGTGATGACAACAACCCATCTACCAGCAACGACCAATACAATGCACAATGCACTTGTGCGGGTACAGCCAGCTATACCATTGGTTCCGCAGGACCAGCAGGAGGTGTTGTTTTTTATGACAAAGGAAGTTATACCAATGGATGGAGATATTTAGAGGTCTACCCCACTTCTTTTTCTGGAATCTGGGGCTGTCAAGGAACTTTGATTGCAGGAATCACCAATACCATTGGTGCAGGTGATGTCAATACCGCTGCCATTGTGGCGGCCTGCTCTACCACCAACGCAGTGGCCCGTATCATCGACAATTACACTGTCAATGGATTTAGTGACTGGTATCTTCCCAACAATGCAGAAATGAACCTCATTTGTGACAACTTGTACACTCCAAACATTGGAAATATACCCGGCCCATTTCATTGGACTTCATCGCAACAAAATGCCACATACGGCGCTGTATATGATTTTGATTTTGACTTCAGTGACATACAGGCCAAAAATGTCAATATCAGCGGCGTTCCAGTAAGAAAATTTTAATAACGCAACAGGAAGTGCTCCTTTTGATGGCGAGCCATGTGACCATAAACACCGAATTGAAAAAAATCCAAAGTCAATTTTCTTTGACTGCTTTCCACAATTGCATTCCAAGCTGCTGACATATCAGGAGACCAATGGATATCATCCATAATCACCCAGGCGTCATCATTTAAAAAAGGCACAATGCGTTGCCAATACCGCAACAAAGCTTCTCCTTCATGATGACCATCAATAATCACCAGATCCCAACGCTGCTGGGGTAATACATCCTGCAATACAGCATCAAAAGAGCCATTAAAAGAATGAACCCGATCACCGTATTGCTTCAGCCAATCCAGCGATTTTTGATATAAAAAAGGATCTCCTTCAATCGTATACAATTGTGTTTCAGGACAACCTTCCAAAAGATATGCAGATCCCAATCCAACATGTGTTCCCAATTCCAAAGTAAACTTGGGTTGAAAACGATTTATCCAGCGATAGAGGAAAGCCCCTTTCTTTTCGTCACTACTCGCTTTTCTCACGGCATGTCCCAAATTCTTTGTGACTGATCGAGAACCAGCTCCAAGGTCTACAGCCTCCCATTGCTCAATGGAAGAGGATAGGAATTTCCGGTGTGATTGAATACGCTGTAAACGAGACGGAAGCGGGATTTTCAGATCCTTATCCATCAACTGATACACCAAAGGAGAGTGAACTCCATGACGTTCTTTTGCAACAAAAAAATGATGAACCCCTTTTAAAAATGAATGCCAATACCAGCGCATAGACTACTTGGATTGGCCATCCATCCATTTCTTAAACTGATCAAGCATTTGGTTCATGGCGGGGAGACGACGGAAATAAACATATGACTTATTGTACTCCATGGCCGGAAATGCGGGAGTGCCCATCAGAGTTGTTCCTGGACTTTTTACATTTCCTGAAATACCACTTTGAGCAGCAATTTTGGTATTGTCTGCGATATTGATGTGACCTGCAAATCCTACTTGCCCACCAATCATGCATTGCTTGCCAATTTTGGTGGAACCCGCCACTCCGCACTGCGCAGCCATCACGGTGTTCTCCCCTATCTCAACGTTGTGTGCAATTTGTATCAAATTGTCTAGTTTTACACCTCTTCTGATAATAGTAGAACCCATAGTAGCTCTATCAATACAAGTATTGGCCCCAACATCCACATTGTCTTCTAAGATAACATTGCCAATCTGAGGCACTTTCTTGAATACTCCATTGGCATCCGGGGCAAAACCAAAACCATCACTTCCAATTACTGCATTGGCATGCAAGGTACATTTCTTTCCAATCACGCAATCATGGTAGACTCGAACTCCTGGATACAGCACAGATCCTTCCCCGACGCTCACCCGATTGCCAACATTTACATTGGACTGAATAATAACATTGTCTTCAATAACAACTCCTTCACCAATAACGACAAAATCACCAATGTGAACATTCACGCCAATCTGGGCAGATTGAGGAATGATGGCATGCTGACTAATGCCGGGTTGAGGAAGCATAAATTGATTGTAAGCTTCTAACAGTTGCGCAAATGCGCTGTAAGCATCAGCCACACGAATCAGACTCAACGACCCCGGCAAGGGATACTCCGCAACAAAATCAAGACCTACAATGGCTACACTGGCCTGTGTTTGATAAATAAATGGAGTGTATTTTGGATTAGAAAGGAAAGTGAGTGAACCCTCCCTCCCTTCTTCAATTTTAGACAATTGGCTTACATCAACATCGGCGCCCTCCAAGGTCCCTTGGAGCATCATGGCAATCTGAGAGGCTTTGAATTTCATGCGTTACGAAAGTAGTAAAATAAATCAATCCAATCGACCACCAATGGCCTTAATGACTTCATAAAAATTGGGAAAAGATTTGCTGACGGACTCAGCGGTATGAATGGTCAATGCAGCACCCGCCAGTCCCATGACGGTCAGGGCCATCGCCATCCGGTGATCATGATGAGCGTGTACATGAGCGGTCTTTATCATCTTGGGATAAATCTTCAACTCATCCCCTCGGATAACGGTGTTCACCCCCATTTTAGCCCACTCATGCTGAATGGCCTTGGCCCGATTACTCTCCTTATCTGCCAATCGATTGACACCTTTGATGGTTGAAGGCCCATCACCAAATACGGCCAAAGTGGCTAGTATAGGAAAAAGATCTGGACAGTCGTTGGCATCAAAGTCAAAACATTTAATCTTGGACTGATACACGCAATAACCCTCTTCCGTTTTTTCTACTCTTACCCTAGCCATGGTCAAAACCTCCAAAATAGCCTGATCGGCTTGTGGAATTTCAGTGGACAATCCTTTAATCCATAAACCATTTTCAGCACTCAAAGCCGCAGCCACAAACAAAAAAGCAGCTCCACTCCAATCGCCATCCACTGATATTTCTCTGGCTTGGTATTTTTGTCCTCCCTCCACCCAATAACCTGTTGGCGTCTCTTGGATGTTGACACCAAATGCTTTGGCCACTGCCATAGTGGTGTCCACATATCCCTTGCTTGGAATATTCTCCAACTCCAACTCAATCCCTTTCTTAGATACGGCTCCAGCCAACAACATTCCTGTGACGAATTGGCTGGAGTGGATAAAAGATGAAATTATTTTTCCTCCCGTCATCGGGCCTTGAATACGAGCAGGCAACATATCATTCTTCAATGCTATTTTCACATCCAGTTGCGACAACCACTCCTCCATCGTTTTCATCGAACGCTTGGTCAAAGTGCCCGAACCTTCCATTTCAATTTCATCATGCCACAAAGAAATGATGGGGCCAAACATGCGAGCGGCCAATCCACTCTCACCAACGGACAAACGATCTTTGGGCATTCTGATGTCTGCTTGAAAATTGAAAGGATATCCTCCACGCACCAACAATTTCCCGTTGTCATTGCGAACAACAGCTCCCAATTGTCGTATGACCTCTAAAGCATGCTGACAATCATCCGAATCCGGCAATCCATCAATTATGGTCTCCCCATTGGCCATCAAGGCACACGCCAAAACACGTTGACCAATGCTCTTGCTGCGCGGGACTTCAACCGCTCCCTGAATGACAGATGGATAAACCGTTACCTTCATTTGTGAGCAAAATAAATGCTCGCAATCCCTCCGGACAATGAAATAATTTGAACTTTTGAATACCCTACTTTGGATAAAATGGTTTTGAATGCTTCCCCTTCAGGAAATGCATCCACACTTTCTGGAAGATAAGAATACGCCCTGCTGTCTTTGGCCAACCAATTGCCAATCTTGGGCATTAAAAATTTGAAATAAAACCCAAAGAGCTGTTTGATGGGAAAACGCTTGGGCTTGGAGAACTCGATGATGGCAATGACGCCGTTGTCTGCCATTACCCTGCGCATCTCGGAGAGACCCTGCTCTAAATTTTCAAAATTCCTGACACCAAAAGCAACCGTTACCGCATCAAAAGTTTTGTCCGCAAAGGGTAAATTTTCTGAATCTGCTTTGTTGAATTGAATGATATTTTCCAATTCTTGGGCAATGACCTTTCTCCTACCCACATCCAACATCCCTTCACTGATGTCAATGCCCGTTATGGAATCTACTTCTTTGTATTGTTTGGCGGTGAGAATGGCAAAATCACCAGTGCCTGTGGCAACGTCCAAGATTCGTTTCGGATGATACTGTCGAATCATTCGAATGGCCTTCTTTCTCCACAGAATATCAATTCCCAGAGAGAAGAAATGATTCAAAAAATCATACTTGTGGGCGATGTTATCAAACATGGCTTCCACTTCTTCTTTCTTACTTCCTTGGTTGTAAGGCTTGACTACTGGATTGGACATGGGACAAATTTACAACTCCCCATCATTCACAAACTAAAATTCTTTGTAAAGCATATCCCTTGTGATGGGAACCACACCAACGCGCTCACAAACCAGACCACCGGCAAGATTGGACAATTGAGCAATTTCATCCTTCGATGCCCCTGAAGCCAATGCCAAAGATGCTACTGCAATAACAGAATCACCTGCTCCTGATACGTCCACAATCTTTCTCACATGCGCGGGTTCTTGAAACAAAGTGGAACCATCCCAGATAGCGATACCATGCTCAGACAACGTAACCATGTTCATTTTGGAATCCAATGCTTGTTGCAAACTCGCCAAAGCCGATTGAATGGATTGTGAGTCTTGTGGATTGACGTCCATTTTGAGACCCTCTTTTAACTCTTTCAAATTGGGTTTAAAAAGTGTGCAATTTTTATAGGATAAAAAGTGATCTTTCTTGGGATCAACGGTAGTTGAAATTCCCTTGCTATTGGCCTCAGCAATCACATGCTGAATAACTTTGGCCGTGAGTACACCTTTGTTGTAATCCTCTAGGATGATAACATCTGGTTGGAAAGACGACAAAGCTGCATCAAAGGATTGCAATAAATTGGCTTCCTCCGCACTATTCAAACCAAAAGTCACTTCCTCGTCTATGCGAACCAAGTGATGACCAGCCGCAATAACCCTTGTCTTTACTGTGGTTGGACGATCGACTGACTTGACTACTGCACTCGTATCGATGTTATTTTCTAGAAACAAATCCAAACACCTTTTTCCATTGTTGTCATTTCCTACAACCGAACAAATGGCCACCTGTGCATTGAGCGCTACCGCATTCAAAGCCACATTGGCCGCTCCTCCCAAACGATAGTCCCACTGACTCACCGCCACTACAGGAACAGGAGCCTCAGGAGATATCCTATCTACCTTTCCCCAGCAGTAAGCATCAATCATCACATCGCCAATCACCAAAACCCGCTGTTTTGGAAATGCATCGACTATCGTTTTTAAGTTGTCTTTCATATCAATCTTGTAGTCCAGCCAATCCATTTTTTAAACGGAGCATGGCCTCTTTCAACGCATCATCACTGGTTGCATAAGAAATACGAATACAGTTGGGATCACCAAACGCCTCGCCAGTAACCAAAGCCAGTTGGTGCTCTTCCAACAAGTAGATGCACAAATCTTGTGCAGTATGGATTCGCTTTCCATTGTATTGCTTGCCCAGATAATAACGTACATCTGGAAAAAAATAAAAAGCCCCTTCCGGCAAATTAATTTTTATGTTGGGAATATCCTTGAGTAAATCAAAAACCAAATCACGGCGGTGTCGGAAGGTTTTGACCATATCCTCCACTACCGTTGGATCCGCCTCAACAGCGGCCTTGGCCGCCATTTGTGCAATGCTATTGGCTCCAGAGGTAACTTGTCCTTGCATTTTATTACACGCATCTGTTATCCATTTCGGAGCCGCCAAATATCCAATCCTCCATCCTGTCATGGCAAAGGCTTTTGAAACACCATTGATGGTGATGGTCCTGTCCCACATGCCCTTTATGGCCGCCATGCTAACAGGGCGTTCTCCAAAGTGAATCAATTCATAAATCTCATCACTGATGATATACAAACCTGGATATTGCAAAATAACATCCGCAAAAGCTTGCAATTCTGCATGAGAATATACAGATCCCGTGGGATTGCAAGGTGATGAATAGATGATCAGTCTGGTTTTATCCGTAATGGCATTTTGCAATTGACCCGCTGTAATCTTATAATCGTTCTCTACGCCTGCCGGTACTTCAACCACCACACCCCCTACCATTTTTACAATCTCGGCATAGCTCACCCAATATGGACTCGGCATAATGACCTCATCACCCTCATCTACCAATGATAATATTGCATTGGCGATGCACTGCTTGGCACCTGTTGAAACCAAAATTTCTTCAGGAGAATAATTGAGATCATTGTCACGCTTCAATTTATTGGCAATGGCCTTTCTCACATCAGCCAATCCATTCACCGGAGGGTAATGGGTGATGTTATCCTTCATGGCCTGCACAGCAGCATCTTTGATAAAGTCAGGTGTATTAAAATCTGGCTCACCCAAACTCAAACTCACCACAGCGACACCTTGTTGCTGTAACTCTCTGCTCTTACGGGCCATGGCCAAGGTGGCTGACTCCGTCAATTGTGTTACCATCATCGATGGTGTTCCTGCTCTTTTCTCCCTATTGATCATTGCAATGGTATTGGAAACAAACTTAATATTTTAAAATGAAATTCGATGAACGGTGGCAAAGAAATAATAGATTGAACCACTTTCGAAACATTCCGTTAATGCTCTACGGGTCAATGGCTTTGAATTTTGCCAATGATGATTGAGTGGAAACAACTGGTAACCCAAGTTGTCAAAAAAGTCAAAAATCATTTCTGGGGTAGTCTGATAAAATTCAGAAGCTCCTTTGCCAAATTCAAAGATGATATCAGGATGATCTCTTTTTAAGATGGATTGACTTCCTTGCAACACGAGCCATTCTCCTCCTTCAACATCAATCTTGATCAAATCAACGCTGGGCAAATCGCATGCATCATCCAAGCGAGCACATTGAACTGTGATGTGTTCAATCTCGGGATGTTCCATTGCATAAGCCCTTCTCTTTATCCCACTGTACGCTGGTGCATTCTTCACCCAATGAAATTGAGTGAATCCGCTGTTATCACTCAAAGCCAATTCTTTGATGGAAACTTTTTCATTTTGAAATTTTCCCTTTAGTTGCTTGGCCATGGAGGGGATGGGTTCAAAGCCCTCATGAAAACCTTGGGGTGCAAATTGAATCATCCATTCCAATACTTCTCCTTTGTGACAACCGACATCAACGGTATTGGAATTCGACTTTAATCGCTGAGACAAAAAAGCATAGGTGGCGCGGTCGTAACGCATGTTTTGCGTAACATCCAAATGCAATGTCCAACAGATTTTTCTTAACGCCTCTTTCCAAGTCATTCAAGCAAAAATACTACTTAATGGCTTTTCCATCAAATCTGTTCCAGATAAGAAACATTTGCTTTTAATTTGAACCATGAAAAAAGAATTAACCCTAGAACAAGCCATAGAACACGTCAAAGCTTTTCACCATGCTTTTTTACTTCCTGTTCGACAAGAACCCACTGCTCACATTCCGGAAAAGGAGATGAATTTGCGTTTCAATTTAATGAAGGAAGAGAACGAGGAGTATTTAGAGGCCGCTCAAAATGGAGATATTGTTGAAATTGCTGATGCCCTGGGCGATATGCTCTACATCCTTTGCGGGACCATCAATGCCCATGGATTGCAGGCCGTTATGGCACCTGTTTTTGAGGAAATACAACGCAGTAACATGAGCAAGTTGGACGCCAATGGCCAACCCATTTTCAGAGAAGATGGAAAGGTGATGAAAAGCGAGTTGTATTTTAAGCCAAACATCGCCAAAGCCATGGGCTTGGAATCCTAATCAAGATTTGGTTATAAATGCGCCTCGTGCATCACCGTGTGGTGGATTAAAATAGCCGTACTTCAAGTGCGGGAATTCTGACTTTATCTGGTCCATCACATGCTTGATACCCAGGCCTTGCGGCAACTCCATGACGTTTAGTTTTCCCAGATACCAATCAGGATCGATGTTGAAATTTCTCCACTGAATCATGCTGATGTTCGTGTATCGGATAAATTCTTGAAGTGCTTTTAATTCTTCTGGATGATCGGTCATTCCGGGGAATGTAAAGTAATTGATACTGGCCCAACCTCCATGCTGTCTCACAATTTTAGCCGATTCTCGAATGTCTTCAAATTGATAATTGTTGGGCAAATAGTAGGCCTCATAAATGTCTTTCCGAACAGAGTTCAAACTCACACGGATACTGTCCAAACCTACCCGCATCAATTCTTCCACAGCCTTGGGCTTGCTGCCATTGGTATTGACATTGATGATCCCGCGCTTGGTTCTTTTTCTGATTTCTACAATCACATCGCGGATCAATTGCCACACCAAAAGCGGTTCACCCTCGCAACCTTGACCAAAGCTAACAATGGCTCTATCGGCCGTTTCGAGGTGAGGAACGGTAAACTCTAATATTTCATCCACTGTTGGAATAAAATCCAATCGATCCTGTGGTGCCGTCAATTCATGCTCTTTGGGTTGAAATGAAATACAACCCAAACAATTGCTATTACAAGCTGGCGAAATGGGAATGGGACACTCCCATCGACCCATAAAAAAATTACGGGCTGCAGGACAACAATAGCGCAATGAACAATTTTGCCCCAAGTGTTGAATCAATCGATTGTCCGGATGTTGGGCTATGCGTTCTTTGGTGACCTCCCAAATTTTTTCACGATCAAAATTCACCAAATCTTGACGTTCATCTGGATCTATCCTGACGGCTGTGGTATAAAACTTATCATCCAACCATCCCACTGTCGTGTAAGCATAAAGCGGCAATGTAGGTGCATTCTCCTCCTCTGTTCCAAAGGCAGCAGAATACAACTGGGTGTATGCAGGGGCATTCAGCGCCGCCACAGCTTGAACATCCTCACGAATGATCATCTCCCCCGTTTCGTCCAAACCATAAGGCCTTCGACCTGGCAAGGTCAGCAAATCACTACCAAAAGGCAACTCGATGAAATCCTCAGGAATCAAGGGCATCACATCAAACCCAGACCTTCCTACTGCTTCGTATCGGGTATCTTCAAATATATTCCCCTCTGCATCGGCATAAACCATGAAAGGCACTCTCCAAGGATGTTTTGTTTCAGACATGCCACAAAGTTAGCCATACTGCCTGCTTTTTCCTTTATTTTTGATTCGCAATGGAATTGATTTTTTTAGGAACAGGAACATCTCAAGGCGTACCCGTCATCGCCTGTCAATGCGCCATTTGTTGTTCTAAAAACCCAAAAGATCAAAGACTGCGCACTTCGGTTCTTATCCGTGATGAGCACCAAACCATTGTCATTGACAGTGGACCGGATTTCAGACAACAACTTCTTAGAGAGGAGATTCAATCTTTGGATGCTGTTCTGTTTACCCATGAACACAAAGACCACATTGCAGGATTGGACGACATCAGGGCTTTCAATTACCGCTACGACAAAGCCATGAAGGTGTATTGCACCAATCAGGTAGAAACAGCTTTGCGCCGAGAGTTTAACTATGTTTTTGAGAACCAACATTACCCTGGTGTTCCTAAAATTGATTTGCACCTCATCACTGAGGAAAACTTCAATATTGGACATTGGACATTGACCCCTCTACCTGTCATGCACCTCAAACTTCCCGTCTTGGGTTTTAGGTTGGGACCATTGAGTTATGTCACGGATGCCAATTTCATGAGTGCGGACACCAAAGAAAAAATCAAGGGCAGTCAAATCCTTATCTTGAATGCGCTTCGAAACGAAAAGCACCCTTCACATTACACCCTTTCAGAAGCCATGGATTTGGCTCAAGAACTGGAAGTTCCCCAGGTTTATTTCACCCACATTAGCCATCAATTGGGCTTGCATGATGACGTGCAATCTGCATTGCCACAAAACATGCAGCTCGCCTTTGATGGTCTAAAACTAACTTTTTAGTCATGTCACGCATACTCTACTGGACCCTTTTGATTCCCATCAGTTTATTGCCCTATTGGATATTGTATCGCATCAGCGACTTTTTCTTTGTTGTTCTTTATTACATCTTAGGTTACAGAAAAAAAGTGGTTCGTCAAAACATCGATCGCTCGTTTCCGGATAAGTCACAACAAGAAAAAAGAAAAATAGAACGAGGATTCTACCGGCATTTTTGCGACCTCATCATTGAAACCGTCAAGCAGTTTACCGTTTCAAAAAAGGAGGCCAACAAAAGAATGACCCATCAAAATGTCGAGGCCTTTCATCCGTTTGAATTAAAAAATCAATCCGTGATGATATGCGGAGGACATTACAACAATTGGGAGCTTTGGGCCATTACCGGACCGTTGCATCTTAAGCACAAAGTAGTGGGCATTTACAAAAAAATTGCAGATCCATTCTTTGATGAAAAAATGCGATCTACGCGAGGTAGATTCGGAACACTGTTGGTGAGGACATTGGACATTGGGCAATACCTCAAAGACAACCACGACAAATTCATCGTTCCCGTTTTTGCCATCGATCAATCCCCTGCCAATCCAAGAAAATCGTATTGGACTAACTTCCTCAATCAGGAAACAGCCTGCTACTATGGTCCAGAAAAAATAAGCAGAGAGTATGGATTTCCTATCATATACGCCCACATCTACAAAGTAAAAAGAGGGTATTATACAACAGTGTATGAACTCATTGAGGCGGAACCTCAAAATTGCAACAAAGGACAAATCATTGAACGACTCAACCAAGCGTTAACCGCTGATATCATGAAGCAGCCATCGTCCTGGCTATGGTCACACAAACGTTGGAAACACAAACGCCCCGAAGGGGTAGCATTCCAACACATTCATTGATTATTTCCAAAAATCCATTACGGTCTGTCTGGTGACAGCGTGGTACACTCCCTTGAATCGTTCCAAGTAATTTTTGGCCTCTTCAGATCTCCCTTCATGTACCAATTTCTTGTACAAGGGGGCAATGAATTTTCTTCGACCCACTTCCCCCAGAAATTGGGTTAAAACATCCTGTGCATGTTGGGATTGATCATTCATCTCAATGCTTTTCAATATCCAGGCAAATAAGATTTCCTTGTTCTTGGTTTTTGAAACGTGATGGAAAGCGTCCCATGCATGGAACTGGTCCAACGAATGGAATTTGACGTTGGTTAAAAACCTATATTGCTCTTGATAAGTCCAATTCTTCCATGGGATTTGGTTATTCGATAATGAATCATTGTTATACAATACAACCAATTTATCTACTTCAACGATGCGTTGGGACACAATGGGATAAGCATTATCCGGGATATTGGGTTGGTAAACCCATTGATTAACGCCAATGTATTTGGCATTTCCGGGATCCAACAACTCTCTGTGCAATATCTCGATGAATCGCTCAGTATTCATCACTTGAAAAGCATGCTCTGTAAAATATTTTTTCAAAAAACGATCAAACTTCACCCTACCCACTCTTTCCTCAATGGTCCTCAATAGCCAATAGCCTTTGTTGTAGGCAATGTCATTCATTCCATCATCAGGATCACGTCCGTCCAACTCCAATTTCAAACGGGTATCATTCGGATGAAGCTCAGCGATGGTATGGAACAAATCCTGAATATTCAAGGCCGCCAACATTTCTGAAACTTCCTTTCCGTAGAGTGCTTCCATGATGCGCAATTCAAAATAAACCGTAAATCCTTCATTCAACCAGAAGTCATTCCAGGTTTCATTGGTCACCAAATTTCCACTCCAACTGTGCGCCAACTCATGCGCAATGAGAGAAACCAATGATTTATCTCCGGCCAAAATGGTAGGAGTAGCAAAGGTCAACATAGGGTTTTCCATTCCACCAAAAGGAAACGCGGGTGGCAATATCAGAACATCAAATTGTTCCCATTGATACGGACCATATAGACCTTCAGCCGCCGCAATCATTTTTTCCAGATCACTCAATTCTTCCGTTGCTTCTGTTATCAATTGAGGTGTAGCATAGACACCAGCTCTTGGGCTAATGGCGCGGTATTCAATGTTTCCTACTGCCAATGCCATGAGATAACTGGGAATGGGCTTGGGTTGCTCAAAGTGATAAGTGCTAGTAGCCTCTCTTGACTCTTTCAATTGTTTCGGATTTCGTGCACTCATCAGAGGTAAAAGATGAGCGGGTACTGTTACTTCAGCATCATAAGTAAATCTTACCGCAGGTAAATCTTGGCAAGGGATCCAAGTTCTGGCTAAAATAGCCTGCGATTGGGTAAACAAAAATGGAAGATCACCCTCTACCCACAACAAAGCATCCGATTCACTGGTTGTATGATAAGCCACCTTCAATTCCTTTGATTGTGCGCTCAATGGAATGCGCAAAGCACTGCCCAAAATGGGATCTTTATGCTCCACCTGCCATGGCGTTGAGATACCGTCTACATTCACCTCATCAATAACAAGACCTTTGACATCCAGTATAATTTCTTCTGCTGCCGAATGATGCAGCAAATGAAAGCTAGCTTGCGCTCTGATTTCTTTTTTTTCAAAATCAATATTGGCTTTCCAACTTAAGTGTCGGTATGAAATTTTATCCGGAGAAGAGTAAGAATGTCGGTTTACTTGGGCATCAACGTGTAAGCACATAACAGTAAAAATTAAAGTAAAAAAATTAATGATTTTCATTTTCCAATTGATTCATCAGTCGTTTCAGGTCAATGAGATTTTGTGGCAAATCCAAATGGATGATGTTCCAAACAATTTCATCATCTGGATCAAAATACTCATGCACAATATCATTGCGCAATGCCGCCATGTACATCCATGGAATCTGCTTGTTTTTGTTCTGAATATGCCGTGGGATATGTTTTACTCCCTCACCCAAGACCTGAAAATTGTACAACACCGCATCCTTGATCATCCCTCCTTGGTGAAACTCATGCAAAGAGAGCCCCTCAGTGTATTGAATAATATTAGACATGGCTTCTTGCATATCACTCAAATAGCTTTTGAAAGATCGAATAGCCGTTCTTCTCATACAAATCGAGTTAATGACTCCACTTCCTCACGAATGATGGGTTTAATTCCCTCCATCGTGGTGAGATCAATGTGCAATTGCAGCTTGGACTCAAGGTATGATTTCAATGCATAAAACTGCCAACCCAAAGGTTTATTCAACTCAACAACAACGGTCAAGTCTGAAGTCACCAACTTTTGATTGGTCCACCAATTCGTAAATCCAATGCGCTCCACGCCATATTTCTGACGAAGAACGGGTTTGATTGCCGCTATGTTTTTGACCAATCGCTGATTACTTCGCATGAATTCTTCCAAAAACGCCCAAAGGCAATAAAACCCCACTGTTTGACTTTAAGTACAACTCACCAATGTGCAATCTTGACCCCGCTGTTGCTCGAAGAAAATTCTCCAACACCAAAGCGGACAAACCCAAACTGTAAGCATTGATGATCAGAAATCCTTTGGGATCTAAAATGGATAGGACGTTTTCCATCATCTCGGCAATATTCTCCTCCAATTTCCATTTCTCCCCTTTTGGTCCATGACCAAACGCAGGAGGATCCAAAATAATGCCTTGATAAAGATTGCCTCTGCGTTGCTCACGCTGTGCGAATTTCAAAGCATCCTCCACCATCCATCGGATATCCGGCAGATTGCTCAATTGTCTATTTTCATTGGCCCAAGTCACCACTTGCTTGATACTGTCCACGTGCGTTACATCCGCACCAGCTGCGCAGGCTGCCAGTGAGGCGCCTCCGGTGTAAGCAAATAAATTCAACACTTTGGGTTTGCCCCCCAACTTCTTTACTTGCTCTTCAATGAACCACCAATTGGCACTTTGCTCAGGAAAAATCCCCACATGCTTGAATGCAGTCAAACCCAATCGCATAGAAAACTCACCATCCTTCATCGGAAATTGCAACGACCACTGATCGGGCATTGACTTCAATTTAATCCAGTCTCCAGAATTACTGCCCTTTTGCACAAAACGCACATGCGCTCGTTTTTTCCAATCCTCCTCTTTCCACCGCTTTGGCCATACTGCCTGAGGCTCAGGACGAATGGTGATATACTTACCAAAACGCTCTAATTTCTCAAAATCGCCACAATCCAAGAGCTCATAATCGGGCCAAGCAGCGGGCGTTATCAATTCAAAATTCTCAATCATCTCAGCGAATTTACAATTGAAAGCAGAACGATGTAACTTTATGGCCATGAAGTTTGCCGTTATCGGTTGTGGAAATGTTGGAACGCAGTACACCAAAATGTGGTTACAAGCGGGACATGAATTGGCACAAGTGCATTTCAGATCACAGCCCGTTGGTCAAATTGAATGGCTTCATCAAACGGTGTACAATGTTCCTTTGAATAAAATACATCAACATGTGGATGCCCTATTGTTGGCCATACCTGACGATCAAATCGCAAAAATCGCTTCAACCATTACTACCGATGCGTTGATCATTCAGCCTTCCGGCACATTTGATTTGCATCAATTGCCACAACCCAATAAAGCCACATTGTGGGCCATTTACAGCATTGTCAAAAACGCTACGATCGACTTTCAAAAAGTACCCTTTGCCGTTGAGACCACTTCAAAAAAGGCGGAAGATGTACTAACGGCTTTGATGGTCAATGTGGGAGCTACGATGCATCCTACAACCCAATCACAAAGAGAGATTGCCCACCTCACTGCCGTTATGGCCAATAACTTTACCAATGCTCTGTACCAAAAAGCGTTAACGTTGCTTCAGCAACATCAACTCTCTGGGGAATTGCTTTTGCCCATCATCCAACAAACAGCGATGCGCTTGTCTTCTTCTCCTGACGCAACTTTGCAAACAGGACCCGCAAAAAGAGGTGACCATCAAACCATTGAAAAACACTTGGACCTGCTCAAACATGAAGCGCCTTGGAAACAACTTTATGAATCGTTGAGTAATATTATCTTGCAACAAAATGAACATCGAAAATTATAAGGCTCAATTGGCCAAGACAAATACTTTTATCTTTGACGTTGATGGTGTCTTTACGGACAACATTGTCTATCTAACCGAAGATGGAAGCCAAATGCGCACCGCCAACGTCAGAGACGGATATGCCGTGCAATTGGCAGTAAAGAAAGGAATCAAGATTTTTATTCTCAGCGGGGGCAAAAATGAAGCAGTCCGCAAGCGTTTCGAGATGCTGGGAGTACAAGAGATTCATTTGGGTGTTCCTACCAAAAAAAATAGATTGCAAGAGTGGATTGATACTGGAAAAATTGATCCTACAACCACAGTGTACATGGGCGATGATATTCCTGATTTTTGGGTGATGCAAATGGTGGCCATGGGAACATGCCCAGCCGATGCTGCATTTGAAATCAGAAACATTGCGGACTATATTTCACCGTTCAAAGGTGGTCAAGGTTGTGTTCGCGATATCATCGAACAAACATTAAAATTAAAAAAAAAGTGGATGGATGATGAATCCACATCTTGGTAAACAATACAACATGAAAAAACTACTTTTCTTTTTCATCCTTTCCACCAGCGTGGTGGCCAATGCGAAAAACAATCCACAACAACAGCGTGTGGATTACAAAATGCAAATTGAGTTGAACGATCAAAATCATCAATTCACAGGTCATTCTCAAATCACCTATTACAATAACTCAGCCGATACGCTCAACGAGATTTTTGTGCACTTGTATTTCAATGCCTTTCAGCCCGGCAGCGACATGGACGTGCGATCGCTTTGGATAGAAGATCCAGACCCCCGCGTCGGCGACAGAATCAGCAAGCTCAAGCCGGAGGAGTATGGACACCAACACCTCGGCAAGGTCACCATCAACGGAAAAGAGGGAAATGTTACTGAAATGGGAACCATTGCCAAAGTTGTCTTAAAAAACCCTATCCTTCCTGGTAAAAAGGCCAAGATTAACATGGACTGGAATGGGCAAGTACCTATACAAATCAGAAGATCTGGACGCAACAGCACGGAGGGAGTGGATTACAGCATGTCTCAGTGGTATCCCAAAATCTGTGGATATGACAAAGATGGCTGGCATCCCAACCCATACATCGCTCGCGAATTTTATGGGGAGTATGGAAGCTTTCAAGTAGAAATCAATATTCAAAAAGATTTTGTTGTTGCGGCAACAGGAGAACAATGCAATGAAGTCAACTTGGACAACAACAGAAAATCCATTTGTTTTAAAGGACAAAACATCCATGATTTTGTTTGGGCGGCTGACAAGGACTATCAGCATGATATGATCACCTTGAACGATGGGTTAAAAGTTCATTTCTACTATTTGAAGAATCAAGGATTGGATGAGAACTGGAAGAAATTTCAGGAAATGACGCCCAAGTTATTCTCCTACATGAATGAACATTTTGGACAATACCCTTATCCTGTTTACAGTTTTATTCAAGGAGGTGATGGAGGAATGGAATATCCAATGGCTACGCTCATTACAGGAAAGAGAAAAATCGGATCATTGGTAGGAGTAGCTGCTCATGAATTGGCACACAGCTGGTACCAAGGGATATTGGGATTCAATGAGAGTTTATACTATTGGATGGATGAAGGATTCACCAGTTTTTCATCAGACGAAGTAATGGATCAATTATTTCCTAATCCTGCCAATCCACTTCACTTGGATGCCGTTGGAGGATACATACAATTGTCCATGAGCGGAAAAGAAGAACCCATGACTACGCATGCGGATCATTTCAACACCAATTACGCTTATTCCAATGCTGCCTACAGCAAAGGACAAACCTATCTCTATCATCTGAAAGGAATATTGGGCGAAAAGAAATTTTACAATGGCATGAAGCGCTTTTACAATCAATACAAATTCAAACATCCCACCCCTTCCGACTTCCTATCCATCATGGAAAAGGAAAGCGGAATGGTATTAGACTGGTACAATGAATACTTTGTAAACACCACCAAAGAAATAGATTACACCATTGACAGTGTCATCACAGGCAATGGTGACAAAGAGCCTTCTTTGATTGTACTAAAACGCAACGGAGACATGCCGATGCCCATCGAGGTGGAAATAGAAACAACAGATGGAAAGTTTCAGTATTGGTACATGAGTGTCGATTTGATGCGCAATACGGCATATCCTGTGGAAGGAACAGAAATTCAATGGATAGCAGCACCGGCTTGGAATTGGGTGCAAGATCAATACATCATGCAATTGGGGGCGGGTGTGAAAAAAGTAACCATCGACCCCTATCGAAAATTGGCCGACACCAATAGAAGCAACAACCAATGGCCAATAGTTGCAGAGTAATTTTTCTATTGCTCGCTTTGCTGGTCGGAAATAACTCAAGCAAGGCGCAGCGTTGTGAACATTGTTTTGAAATACAAATTTTTCAAAAGGGAAATAACATCCCCATTCATTCGCACAAAGTCCAATTGGAAAAGGACACCTTTGAGATACACATCTTGATGAACCGCCCGCAGGGCATAGCCATCAACGCCTGTCCTTTGGATTCGAACATCCGAAATGTCAAGAATGGAAAAGCGTTGAATGACATGACACCGTTTTTGTATGGAATGGCCGAAGCCTTGCAAAATCCAGAAAACAATCTTTTGCTTACCTGTGAATACCCTAGCTATTGGTATTATGATAGTGCGAAAGAGCACCGATTCAATCAAGTCATCCAAGAAGGGAATAGATTGAGGTGCATCAGAAAAATTCATCAATGGACCGAGGTGGACAATGGCAACATCATTTTACCGCATCAATACCCCAACCAACTCCACATGGGCTTCATTGCCTGTGAGTGGGTTCGAGAAGAGCAAAAGGAAAGGGAATATCACCGGGATTATTTGACGATTGAATTTGAGTGAATTCATACTGTACCCATTTTCATTTCTTTCTTTCCCCTGGCGCAAACTATTCCTCCAATTCATAAGTGGGAAATGGGAAGAGGGAAATGGAAAGAGATTTTTCACTTTGAGCCCCGTAGGGGCGAAATATTAATAGATGAAATATCAATCATAGCCCGCCCGCCCAGGGAAGGGAGCGGCATCGATCCACTGATTCACCGAGCGAATTGCCATTCAAACGAGACTGACAAAGATTTGCAAAAAAAACAATTACCATTTCTACCATGAACAGGGTTATCCTACCATTAGAGTTCTTTACACGTATATTTGCTATTAATACACGTGCTATGAACACCAAACTTACGTTGACCATCGAAAAAAATGTCATCGAAAAAGCCAAAAGGTATGCCAAGCAAACTGGACGAAGTTTATCAGACATTATTGAAAAATACCTAGAAGAAATATCAGATGAGCAAGTTGATTCAGCTGCCATTTCAAACCAACTCAAAGAAATTATTGGATCCGTAAAACTGCCCAAGGACTTTGAATAAAAAAAAGCCATAAGTGAATATTTGGAAAAGAAATATTTATGAAAAAGGGTTTCATAGACACCAATATTCTGTTGGATTTAATTGCTGACAGACGCCCCTTTAGTAAACATGCCATTTCCATTTTTAAGCACGCTGAAAAAAAGCAAATCCAACTTTACACGTCCGCTCATACCATGGCCACGACACATTATATGTTACAGCAATACATGGATGACAAAAAACTGAGAAGAATAATGCTATCCGTATTGGATTACCTCAACATCATTGCCATCAACAAAGACATGATCAAAAAAGGACTTCAATCGCGGCAAAAGGATTTTGAAGATGCGTTGCAGTTGCAAAGTGCCTATTCCATAAAAGATATCGACTGTTTAATTACCCGTAAACGAAGGGACTACAACCAATCATTGATTCCCATCTTATCGCCTGATGAATTCACTCTGCAATTAAAATAGCTTATTCAAAAATATCGCGGCCATTGAGCTAAAAATCAAAGGGCATTTTTCCACCAGCGGCACATCGCCGTCATTTTCCAATCAAGAGGTTTCCAAAAAAAAATGACCAATATCAACCTCGGTCTTGACCTCACTCATCTCGCACATTTTATCGACCCAATACTTTTGAAGCATCAGAAAAATTGATGCTGCATGAGTGCATTTTATCTATTAATCGGTTGTAGTCTTCCCGTTGCCGGACTCTTTCTGTTGTTCTTTATCAGAGCAACCAAGGCTGGGCAATGGGACGACGTAGAAACACCCGCCATGAGAATGCTGCATGATGACACCATCCAACAAGAATCCAAATCTATCCCACATGGAAAATCAACAACTTGAAAAATTCTATTACGACAACAAAATCGTCAAGCAATTTGCCATTGCTACTGCGTTTTGGAGCGCCATCGGTATGACCGTGGGTTTGCTCATTGCCTTGCAATTGGTATTTCCCATTCTCAACTTCAATATGGCCGAAACCACCTACGGTCGATTACGTCCTTTGCACACCAATGCTGTGATTTTCGCATTTGTAGGAAATGGTATTTTCATGGGGGTATATTACTCCTTACAACGACTCTTAAAAACGCGCATGTGGAGTGATAAACTTTCCGCCATCCATTTTTGGGGCTGGCAACTTATCATTGTCCTTGCCGCACTGACATTGGTTTTGGGCTTTACCACAGGTAAAGAATATGCCGAATTGGAATGGCCCATTGACATTCTCATCACCTTGATCTGGGTTGTATTTGGAGTCAATATGTTTGGCACCATTTTAACGCGTCGTGAACGTCACTTGTATGTGGCCATCTGGTTTTACATCGGCACTTGGATTACAGTGGCCATGTTACACATCGTAAACAGTATTGAATTGCCCGTTAGCCTTTTTAAAAGCTATTCATTCTATGCCGGTGTGCAAGACGCCCTTGTGCAATGGTGGTATGGGCACAATGCGGTGGCCTTCTTTTTAACGACACCCTACTTGGGAATCATGTACTACTTCATTCCAAAAGCAGCCAACCGTCCTGTGTATTCTTATCGACTTTCCATCATCCACTTTTGGGCTTTGATTTTTATCTACATCTGGGCTGGCCCTCACCACTTGTTGTACACTTCACTTCCCGATTGGGCGCAATCATTGGGTACCGTATTCTCCATCATGTTGATTGCTCCCTCATGGGGAGGGATGATCAATGGACTATTGACGTTGCGCGGTGCATGGGATAAAGTAAGAGAGGATGTCGTATTAAAGTTCATGGTGGTTGCAGTGACGGCCTATGGAATGGCCACGTTTGAAGGCCCCATGCTTTCTTTGAAAAATGTCAATGCCATTTCGCACTATACCGATTGGACCATCGCACACGTTCACGTTGGCGCCTTGGGCTGGAACGGATTCCTAACCTTTGGTGTGTTGTATTGGTTAATCCCAAGAATGTGGCGCACTTCACTGTACAGTCAAAAATGGGCATCATGGCATTTCTGGATTGGCACCTTGGGTATTTTATTGTACGCCATTCCCATGTATTGGGCAGGTTGGATGCAAAGCTCCATGTGGAAAGAATTTACACCTGAAGGTCAATTGCAATATCAATTCTTGGATACCGTGAAGTTCATGCGACCTTTCTATGCCGTGCGTTCATTGGGGGGACTACTCTACCTCACCGGAGCGATACTGATGGTAGTCAATCTGTGGAAGACTGCCAAGCAAGGTGACTTCCTTGCTGAGGAAGAAGCTCAAGCTCCAGCCCTGGCCAAGAAAGTTGTATTAAAAGGCCAAGAGCATTGGCACAGAATCATCGAACGCAAACCCATCACCATGTTGATTCTGGCATTGGTCATGGTGGCCATCGGTGGATTAATTGAAATGATTCCTACCTTCATGATTAAAGAGAATATCCCCACCATCGCCAGCGTCAAACCCTACACCCCCTTAGAACTTCTGGGTAGAGACCTATACGTGCGAGAAGGTTGTTACACCTGCCATTCGCAGATGGTTCGACCCTTCCGCTCTGAAACAGAGCGTTACGGCGAATATTCAAAATCTGGGGAGTTTGTTTATGATCATCCTTTCCAATGGGGTTCAAAAAGAACAGGTCCTGATTTGGCCCGCGAAGGAACAGATAAATTGCGCCGCATGAACAGTTGGCACTACAACCACATGATGGATCCTGGAAGTATTAGCGCAGGTTCAATCATGCCTGCCTATCCATGGATGTTTGAAAATGAAATCGACTTGGCTTCATTAAAATCAAAAATGGAGGCAATGGTAACGCTTGGTGTTCCTTACACACAAGAAGAGGTAAACAATGGAGAAGCATTGGCCATGAAACAAGCCAATATCATCTATGAAGATTTAAAAAAGGATGAAAAGAATTTGCTCCTTGGAGAAGATGGATTGAAAAACAACCATGAGATTATTGCCATGATTGCCTACTTGCAACGACTTGGAACAGATATCATGATACCAACCAATGAACCCGGCAAATGAAATTCAGAACCTACCTTGAAACCATAGAGAACGTAAGCATATACCCCATGATCTCATTATTCCTATTTGCCGCTGTATTCGCGTTTGTCTTATACAGCACCTTCAGACTTCGCAAGTCCGACATCGAAGAAAAAAGTAACCTTCCATTGGAACATTAATATGAAAAATATATTCATCATTCTAATTGGCTTGTTCAGCAGCACCTCACTGTGGGCTGCTGGCAATGCAGGTCTCAGCAAAATCAACACCAGTCCTTATCAAAGTCCAGTGTTCTACTTGCTGTGTTTTATTGCTGTCATTCTACTCATTTTCATTTATCAATTTCAGCGTGTTTTCTTGGCACTGTCCAAAGACAAAATCCGGAAAATGAAAGAGGATCGTAAAAAAACATTCCAACAAGGTGGGTTGTTATTGTTCCTTTTTGGCATAACCGACACTGGAAAAATGCTAGGCGAAATGGTTCATCATGGACTGGGCAATACCCCAATGAATACACTCGCCTTTATTGTTCTGGTGGAAGCTTTTGTCGTACTTTACTATGCACAACAAATCAGAAAACTCACCGAAAAGCCTTCAGAATACGAGTCATGGATACCGGAACAAGAATCGGTTGCGCAAGAATCCAAATTCTGGAAATGGTTCAACAAGTCAGTAGATATTGCAGAGGAAGATACCATCATGACGGATCACGATTATGATGGAATACGAGAACTGGACAACAGTTTGCCACCTTGGTGGAAGTACGGATTCTATGTAACCATTGTAGTGGCTATTATTTACATGGGCTACTATCACATGGGAGGTAGTGGACCCAGCAGTTTAAAGGAGTATCAAAACCAGATGGACCAAGCTGCTTTGGAAATTGCTGCTTACCAGGCCACGCAGAAGGATGCTGTCAATGAAAAGAATGTTGTTTTATTGGACAACCAAGCGGACATCCAAGCGGGAGCAGCCACTTTTCAATCTCTCTGTGTGGCATGTCATGGAACAATGGCCGAAGGGAAAGTTGGTCCCAATCTAACAGATGATTACTGGAAAAATGGAGGCGACATCAAGGATCTTTTCAAAACCATCAAATATGGTGTCAAAGGAACTGGAATGAAATCTTGGAAAACGGACATCTCTGCTTCGCAAATTGCGCAGGTTGCATCCTACATCTTAAGCTTAAAAGGATCCAATCCTCCTGGAGCAAAAGCACCCGAGGGAAGTCTTTATCAATCCGTTGTTTCCGATACTTTGGTTGACAACAACAAAACACAGGATACATTACAAACAGCCTTGAAATAGTCCATGGACGAATCGTTTAGAGACCACGTCACCCACATTGATGAGGAAGGACATCGGGTATTTTTTTATCCCAAAAGACCGCATGGAAAATACTACAATTGGCGTAGCTACTTGAGCTACGCCTATTTGCTTGTTTTCTTTTCACTCCCCTTTGTGAGAATAGGTGGTCTGCCCCTATTCATGTTTGATGTATTGGAGCGAAAGTACATTCTATTCAGTGTCCGTTTTTGGCCCCAAGACTTTTTCATCTTTGTTCTGGGCATGCTCTCCTTCATTGTATTTGTGGCGCTCTTCACTGTCATCTATGGCCGCATCTTCTGCGGATGGGTCTGCCCTCAGACCATATTCATGGAAATGGTTTTTCGAAAAATTGAATACTGGATCGATGGCGATGCTGCTGAGCAACGTGCATTGAAAAAGATGAATTGGAATTCAGAAAAAATTCGAAAGCGCTTGGTTAAGTTCACTTTGTTCCTGCTCTTTTCATTTTTGGTAGGCAATACATTTTTGGCCTATATCATTGGAACGGACAAATTATGGGCAATGGTCAATGAGCCCTTTACGCAACACATAGGAGGATTTACTTTGATGGTCATTTTCACTTTGGTTTTCTTCTTTGTATACGTTTGGTTCAGGGAGCAGGTTTGTCTGGTGGTTTGTCCCTATGGAAGGATGCAAGGAGTGCTATTGGACAAAAAAAGTATCGTTGTCACCTATGACCATGTCCGTGGTGAACCCCGCCACAAGGCGCACAAAGGAAAATTAGAAGGAGAAGGTGATTGCATTGATTGCAAGGCCTGTGTTCATGTTTGCCCAACAGGAATTGACATCCGAAATGGCACCCAACTCGAGTGCGTCAATTGCACAGCGTGCATTGATGCCTGCAACCACATCATGGACAGTATTCATCTTCCGCAAGGATTAATCCGATATGATTCTGAAGAAGGAGTTCAAACGAAAAAAAAATGGAAAGTAACTCCTCGCATGATGGGATACAGCATTATTCTTGTGCTCATCATCGCCTTAGAAATCGTTTTGCTCACCACCCGATCCGACATGGGAATGAGCATCATCCGAGCCAGAGGAACTTTGTTTACAACGGAAGCCGATGGAAGTATTGGTAATTTATACAATATCAAATTCATCAATAAAACAGAACACGACTTGCCTATTGAATTGAAATTAAAGGATCGAGTGGGAAAAATAAAATGGATTGGAAAGCAGGAGGTCGTGATACCTGCCGCATCCAGCTTGGATGCAGAGTTCTTTTTAGTCGTCCCAGCAGAAGCTATACCTGAACAAAAAAACAAATGGAAAATGGAATGTTGGTGTAACGGTGAGAAGATAGGATCGGATAACATCAACTTCATTGCACCGCACAAATAAATGACTCACATGAACTGGGGATGGAAAATAACAATAGTCTACATGGGTTTTGCTGCCATGATTCTTACGTTGGTATATAAATCAACACAAGAAAACTATGAGCTGGTCACCACAGATTATTACAAAAAAGAGCAATTACACCAAGGAAAAATTGACGCGGCTCGACGTGCAAAGAATGAAAATCAAACAGTCCAGTGTTTGGTGAATAAGAATGGCGTGCAAATCATCTTTCCTCCCGAAGCTCAAAAAAGCAAAAAGGACATTGAGATTTACTGCCCCACTGACCAATCGAAGGACCAAATGCATTCGACAGAACAAAATGCGATTGCACTGTCTTTGGCCCCGGCCAAATACCTCATCAAAATGAGTTGGAAAGTGAACCAATTGAGCTACTATCAAGAAAAAAGTATATGGATCAAATGAACCTTTGGACCATAGCGGCGGCGGGAATATCACTGGGGTTTGCCGGTAGCTTTCATTGCCTTGGCATGTGCGGGCCATTGATCATCGCTATGCATGGCGGTCAAAGAAAAAAGAATCTGCTGAATAGGGTTCTGCATCACGTTGGAAGAGCCCTAGCCTACGTGACCTTGTTCCTTGTTTTCATGATCTTGGGAAAAAGTGCTCACGGAATGGGTTGGCAACAATCACTTGGCCTCATCGGAGGGATTGTTTTTGTTCTGGGCTGGTTTCCTCGTTTTCAGAAATGGATGGGTAGATTCCTTTTTCCCATCAGAAATAAACTTCAAAATTTTATTCCTGTATGGCCAATAGCCAAGAATTTAATTCAAGGATTGATCAATGGTTTCTTGCCCTGCGGATGGTCTATCAGTGCCACCGGTGTAGCGCTTATCAGTGGGCACTGGTCTTCAGGAATCTTATTCATGGTTTTCTTTGCACTTGGAAACACACCCATACTATGGCTAACAGCATTGGGAGGTCAAAAAATACTAGACCGATGGCCGTGGTTAAATCACAAATGGGCACGGGTTTCTCTTATGTTGATTGGTTTACTCTTCATCTTAAGAGGAGCCAATCTGGGAATACCCTACATCAGTCCAAAGATCGAAAAGGAAAAAATGAGTTGCTGTTCAACCCATTAGTTCTTCATTCTTCTCAACCGATCTTCATTGACCACTGTAATCGCAGATCCCTGAATTTTAATCAAACCTTCCTCCTTGAAGTCACTCAGTGTTCTAATCACAGACTCTGTGGCTGTTCCCACCATTGCTGCCAAATCATCTCGTGAAATGGGCATGGTAAAAAGGACATCCGGATTTCCGTCATGAAACCTTGTCTTTAAACGCAACAATGCAGATGCGGTTCGCTTGCGAACAGAGGAGTAAGCAAGAGTAACCGCTCTTTCCCTTTCAAATACCAAAGCTCCTGACATCAATTGAATCAACTCCAGCATCATCTTGGGTTGATTCTCCATCCAATGAAAAAATGAATTACGTGGAATAAACATCACCTCAGAAGGTTCTAAGGCCTCTGCATTGTCCAAATGAATCTCTCCTTGGAGCAATGAAACATAGGCAATCATCTCCCCCTTTCCACGCACACGCAAGATCAAATCTTTACCCAAATCATGGGATTTATATACTTTCACTTTGCCTTTTAAAACAACATAAACACCTTGACAGGTATCGCCTTCCGAATAAATAACATCACGTTTACCGACATTTCGAATATGCTTTTCAGGAATTTCTTTCAAAATCTCGTCCCATGAAATCTCTTTGTCCTTGATCTGATTCAAACGGTAATTGATGTGATCAATGGTACCCACATTGCCCTCAGCCTTTTTGATGCGGGCCTCAATACTCTTCAGCAATTCCGTATCATTGTATGGCTTCACAATATAATCGTCGGCACCCAATTCCATTCCTCTTCTTATGTCACCACGCTCTGATTTAGCAGTGAGAAATATAAAGGGTATCCTAGCTGTTTCAATGTGTTTTCCTAGCAAATGCAACACACCATAACCGTCTAAAATGGGCATCATAATGTCGCACAAAATCAAATCTGGATGATATTGTTGGGCTGCCGAAACACCCTCCTTTCCATTGGAAGCTGTCAAAACATGATAACCCGCTAATTCTAATAATTCAGCGGTGTTTTCTCGTACCTCCAAACTATCCTCAATGATTAAAATGGTCTTTTTTTCCATAATCTATTTTTTGGCTTTTAAAACAATTGTAAATTCGGTTCCTATCTCTAATTCACTGGCAACATGAATTTCACCATTCATCAACTCTACGCATCTTTTCACAATACTCAAACCCAACCCAGTCCCCTGAACATTGATCGCATTGCTTGCGCGATGAAAACGCTGAAACAAATGGGGTAACTCAGAGGAAGGAATTCCCATACCATTGTCCTTTACAACCATTTTCAACTCTTCATCCTTGCTATACACACTTACACCAATCGACTTCCCTTCCGGCGAAAATTTAATGGCATTGCTCAGCAAATTCATAATGGTATTGCGCAATATTTTTGGATCACCCATCCAATGTTCATCTCCTTCAAAATGGTAATCAAATTGCTGCCCTGGCTTCAATATGGTTTGTAACTCCTCTAACAAATCAGCCACAATGCCTTTGATATTCAAATCAATAATTTGTGCTTCTATCTTGCCTTCTTCCAATTTAGACAATGATAAAATATCCTCCAATATCTCCGTTAATCCACGCACAGATTGTCTGATTCTGTTCACGTGTTTGATCTGCTTGTCCCAATCCGACTTCATTCCATATTGTTCCACCAAAGCAATCGAAGACAATATGGTGCTCAAAGGCGTTCTAAATTCATGGGATGCGGTAGAAACAAAGCGAGATTTCAATTCATTCAACTCTCTTTCCTTTTGTAAAGCCTTGGACAATTCCTCTTTCGAGTTTTCCAAATTCGCCAAGGCTTCCTCCAAAACCAACGTTCTGTCTAACACCTTTCTCTCCAAGCCATTGTTCAGTGCCTGCAGCGCATCATAGGCTTCTTGAATTTTTTGATCCTGAAGATTTCTTTCCGTTACATCAATGATAAAAGCAATGACATTGGATAGGCCTTGTTCATGATAATGACTCAAACTAATTTCTACTGGGAATGTTGTACCGTCTTTTCTCAAACCCTCCAGCACCATATTTTTTCCCATGGGGCGGGCATGCGGATTGGCATGATAAGATTGTCTATGTCCCTCATGTCTACCGCGAACGTGTGCAGGCACAAGGACCTCTATTTTTTGCCCCACCAATTCATTTCCTTCGTATCCAAACATATCAGAGCAACGTGGATTGACGACTTGAATAACGCCATTGGCATGGGCAATCAATATACCCTCATTGGCATGATTAAAAATTGATTCAAATCTCTCTTCCATCTTCATTTACACTACGAAGAAAAAAATAATTCTCATTTAAAAAAGTGACAATACTCACTTTACTGCTGCCTGCGTTTTAAAACTCTTGCGATCTCCTGAAAAAAGTTCGTAACCATGAAAAGAACATTCAATCTTGGCATTCAACCACTTTGATTTTCGCATAGGTTTCAACCCGATGGATTTCATTCCCTCCATGCTGCCTGAAAAGACCCATGCTTTCCATCCGCCCCACTGATGTTTAAAGGCAGTACCAATCTTTTGGTAGAAAGCCTCCGCATTTTCAATGGACAACCTTTCCCCGTATGGTGGGTTCATCATCAATATACCCTCCTCTGCAGGGCGTTGCACCTCAAAGAAGTCGGCCCGTTGCATTTGAATAAAATCAATCACACTGGCTTTCCTGCTATTCTTTTTGGTCCATCCCATGGCGTTGTCATCAAAGTCCGATGCCAAAATAGGGGCTGATGGCGTTTTTATCTTTGCGTCCTCTGTTGCCTTTAATTGCAACCAACCGTCCTCTTTGAAAGTTGGCCACTTCATGAATTGAAACGTAGGACGATTGTATTGCGCAGGGGTATTAGAGGCCAACATGGCCGCTTCAATAACCAGCGTCCCACTTCCACACATGGGATCTACAAAAACTTGATCACCCGTATAACCTGCGAACTGAATCAGGCTTGCCGCCAAAACCTCGTTGAGAGGAGCGTCTCCAGAACCCATTCGGTAACCCCGCTGATTCAATGACCTTCCACCGGCATCCAATGAAATAGTGACTTCATTGCCATCAATATGCAAATGAAACAAAACATCTGGATTCTCCGCATCAACGTTGGGTCGTTTGTCATATTCTTTTCTGAAATAATCTGCAATGGCGTCCTTCATTTTCAAACTGGCAAAATGCGTGTGGTTGAAAAAATCAGAACGAACCAAAGAATCAATGGCAAAAGTTTGATCCAACAACATCCAGTTGTCCCATTCCATGGCCAAACATTTCTTGTATAAATCATCCACCTTTCTGATGGAAAATGATTCAAGAGGAACCAACACGCGCAACGCCAATCTTGAACTATAACAAACACGTTGCATGGTTGTCATATCACACAACCCGTGTACAATTCTGCGTGCGGGCTCAATTTCTTGGACTCCCAATTCCATTAGCTCACTGGCCAACAACTCCTCCGTGTGTGGCAAACACTTCACGGAAATTCCAAACATATCATTCATTACGCTCCTGCTTTTTTGGTTGGATAACCTTTTTCCAACAATAACTGCACTATTTTATCTCTGTGATCCCCTTGAATCACTATTTCCCCATCTTTGGCTGAACCACCCGTTCCACATTTGGTCTTGAGAAACTTGGCCAGCTCACTGAGATCATCATCACTCCCTACAAATCCCTTGATGACACAAGCCACCTTTCCACCCCTGTGGTTCTTCTCCAACCATACCCTTAAATTCTGTTGACCATTTTCCAATTCCTCAGAAAATTCCTCTTGCTCAGGCAGCGAACCGGTGCTGTAAACCAATCCCCCCAAGTCAGACAAATTCATTTTCTTCTTTTGCTGCGCCATGATGTAAAGATAATACTGTTTTCAAGCCCATGGATTACTTTTGCTCCATGATTGACATCTTGAGTTTTCAGGGCTTCGTGCTGGGCATCGTAGTCCTCTTGGGTTCAACACTTACACTGTTTTCTGGCTTTGGATTGGGAACACTCCTCATGCCGGTGATGGCCTTGTTTTTCCCCATCGATCTATCTATTCTTCTCACGGCTATTGTACACTTGTTTAACAACCTCTTCAAGTTCACGCTGTTTTACAAAAACACAGATTGGAAGACCATAGCAAGATTTGCCCCGACGGCTATAATAGGCGCATGGCTTGGCTCAAAGCTACTCTCCTACATTGGTCAATTGGATGCGGACATTATTGTACCTTTTACAAATACTACCACCCATTTTATCAATCTCTTGATTGGATTTTTCCTTTTGTTTTTTGCGCTTCTTGAATGGTCTCCTGAGAACAAAAGACCATCCTTCGACCATCGATGGCTGCCTCTGGGCGGAATGCTCAGCGGATTTTTCGGCGGTCTTTCGGGACATCAGGGAGCTTTGCGAAGCGCTTTCTTGATCCGAACATCATTGACCAAAGAAGCTATAATTGCAACGGGAATTATCATTGCAACTTTCATTGATCTCACCAGAATGAGCCAATACGTGCAACACATCAATGGTCAAATCTTCAATGATCACTGGAAAGTGCTTTTGTTTGCCATCATTTGTTCATCTGCAGGGGTCATTCTTGGAAAAAAATACATGGGAAGTGTCACCCTACCATTGCTTCAAAAAATAATTGCAGTCGGCCTGATTCTCTTTTCGATTTGTTTAATGATTGGTTGGATTTAATCATTATCTTTGCATCACTTATCAAGAAAGACGGAGGGAAATGGCCCTATGAAGTCTTGGCAACCCCGGTAAAGCAGGGTGCCAATTCCTTCTCTTGGAAACAAGAGAAAGATGAGTAAGAGGTTTTCTCCTCGTCCCATTGATAAGCAAATGTACGATCATGGGAATATATCAAGATATTGTAAAAAAGACATTAACGCTAGACGGCGCCATGGGCACGATGATTCAGCGTCATGTTTTGACCGAGGACGACTTTAGAGGAACTCGATTTGCCAACCACAACGTTGCATTAAAAGGCAACAATGATTTGCTTTGTATCACACGACCCGACATCATTGAAGAGATACACTTTCAATATTTTGAGGCAGGTGCAGACATCGTGGAAACCAATACTTTTAATGCCCAGCAAATCTCGATGGAAGATTATTCCCTCACCGATTGCATTGCAGAGGTCAATGCAGCAGCCGTGTCATGTGCAAAAAAGGCAAGAGAGGCGTATTATAGTAAATATGGTCATCAATCAAAAAAATACATTGCAGGCGCTGTAGGTCCTACGAGCAAAACAACATCGTTGTCTCCCGATGTCAACAATCCTGCTTATAGAGCTGTGACCTATGATCAATTGCATGCAGCCTATTTTGAGCAGATTGAGTCGCTCGTCGATGCCGGGGTGGATGCTATCTTAATTGAAACTATTTTCGATACATTGAACGCTAAAGCGGCCTTTCACGCAGCTCTAGATGTTTTAGAAAAAAAGAATTTAAAACCCATCACTGCAGCCCATCCCAATGGAGATATTGCACTCATGGCCAGCGGCACCATCACCGATGCCGCAGGTAGAACATTATCCGGTCAGACGGCGGCCGCATTTGCCATATCCCTCTCACACTTGCCGTTGTTTAGCATTGGCTTTAACTGCGCTTTGGGAGCCGATCAACTTTTGCCACATGTCAAAGAATTGAAAAAGCATACCACCGCTTTTGTAAGCGCCTACCCCAACGCTGGATTGCCAAACGCATTGGGCCAATACGATGAGACGCCTGAAATCATGGCAAAAAAAATCACTGCCTTTCTTGAAGATAACGGTGTCCAAATCATCGGGGGCTGTTGCGGAACCACACCAGATCACATTTGTGCCATTCACCAATTGGTGGAACACCAAAACCCAACAATATGAGCAGCGAAGTAAAACTGATTCTTTCTGGTTTAGAACCGTTGATTGTCCGTCACGACTCCAATTTTGTCAATGTTGGTGAAAGAACCAATGTCACAGGATCCAAAGTTTTCTTACGTTGTATTCAAGAACAACGATGGGAAGATGCCTTGGCCATTGCCCGTGAACAAATTGAGAATGGTGCACAGATCATTGACATCAACATGGATGAAGCAATGATTGACGGGGTGCAGGCAATGACCCATTTTCTTAATCTCATTGCAACAGAACCTGACATTTCCCGTGTTCCCATCATGATTGATTCCTCTGACTGGAGAGTGATAGAAGCAGGCTTGCAATGTGTCCAAGGGAAATGTGTCGTCAATTCCATCAGCTTGAAAGATGGAGAAGAAGCTTTTTTGCAAAAAGCAAAACAAATTAAAAAATACGGTGCTGCCGTGATTGTAATGGCCTTTGACGAGGTGGGCCAAGCGGACTCATTGGATCGACGAATAGAAATATGCTCACGTGCTTATCGCCTGCTCACAGAGGCGGCCGGATATGATGCCCACGACATCATCTTTGATCCCAATATATTCCCCATTGGAACAGGAATGGAGGAACACCGAAAAAACGCATTGGATTTTATTCAATCTACTCATTGGATCAAAAACAATTTACCCGGCGCACTCGTTTCCGGTGGTGTCAGCAACGTATCCTTTTCCTTTAGGGGGAATAATACAGTAAGAGAAGCGATACACAGCGTATTTCTTTACCATGCCGTTAAAAATGGTATGGACATGGGAATTGTCAATCCCGCTCAATTGGTCATTTATGACAACATTGATAAAAATCTTTTGGAGCATGTTGAGGATTTGGTATTGGACAGAAGAGCAGATGCCACTGAAAGGCTGTTGAAATTGGCTGAGGAGATTAAACCCTCCAAGGAAAAGGAAATAACCATCGTTGATCGCTCTGTCATTCCCTTGGAGGATAGATTAGCCGATGCCCTAATCAAAGGAATTCCCACACACATTCCGGCTGATATTGAAGAGGCCATTGCCCAGTACGACTCCCCATTGGCCATCATAGAAGGTCCATTGATGGCAGGAATGAATATTGTCGGAGAGTATTTTGGAAGTGGAAAAATGTTCTTGCCTCAAGTGGTCAAGTCGGCCAGAGTAATGAAACAAGCTGTTGCCATATTGGAACCATTGCTATTGGAGCAAAAAAACAACGGCACTGCCACTGCAAAAAAGAAAGTATTGCTAGCCACTGTAAAAGGAGATGTTCATGACATCGGGAAAAACATTGTCGGTGTTGTATTGGCTTGCAACGGCTATGACGTCATTGATATGGGGGTAATGGTTCCCAATGAACAAATTATAGCCAGAGCCAAAGCGGAGCAAGTGGATGTTATTGGATTGAGTGGGCTAATAACGCCATCTCTTGAAATCATGACAGAAATGGCCAAGCTGATGACACAAGAGGGGTTGGACATTCCTTTGTTGATCGGTGGGGCCACCACATCATTGGTTCACACAGCGGTAAAAATAGACCCCCACTATCAAGGTCCAATAAAATACGTGAGAGATGCGGGAACTGCAGCACAAGACCTGAGTCATTTGCTCTCTGAACAAAAAAATCATTTTGTACTAGAAACCAAAAATGAGTACCAAAGGGTACGAGAAAACTACGCCAAGAGTTTGGTTAAAAATCCGTTGATTACAATAGAAGAGGCAAGAGCCAACGGATTAAAAACGGACAACAATATTTACACTCCACAAATCCCAGGACAACACACCATTGATGTACCTGTATCGACCATCATACCCTTCATCGATTGGACACCATTTTTCCAAACATGGCAATTGGCGGGACCTTTCCCTCAAATATTAGAGGATGAAGTGGTAGGAATAGAATCCAAAAAACTGTATGCTGATGCCTTGCAATTGATTGACGAAATTGTCCAAAAGAACAAAATAAAAATCAAAGCAACCTGGTCAATTTTCCCTGTTTACAGGAAAGGCGACGATATTATTCTGAACGACAAAACGGGAATGAAATTCCACACTTTGCGCCAACAACAGGACAAGAAAGGTCGCAATCCAAATTTGGCCTTGGCAGATTTCATCTCTTCTGACCATCCAGAGAACCCTGATTTCATGGGATGCTTTGCCGTGAATGCTGGCATTGGCGTTGAAGAATGGCTCAAAGAAATTAGCGCCGATCAAAATGATTATTTGGAGATTCTCATCAAAGCCGTTGCCGATCGTTTTGCAGAAGCCACAACAGAATACCTACATCAGGAAGTAAGAGTGAAATACTGGGGATACTCACCCAATGAGCAATTGAGCAATGAAGAATTAATCAAAGAAAAATACCAAGGCATCAGACCAGCACCCGGCTATCCTGCGTGTCCTGACCATTTGGAGAAAAAAACCATTTGGCAAATATTACAACCGGATAAAGAAATAGGATTGGAGCTCACAGAAAGTTTGGCCATGTATCCTACTGCTGCAGTAAGTGGTTACTTCTTCTCTCATCCTGAAAGTCAATACTTCGGAATTACGCAATTGGGAAGAGATCAAGTAGAAGATTATGCCAAAAGAAAAGGCATTGACTTTGAAGAAGCCCAACGCTGGTTGGGACATTTAATGATTGGGTAAAACTAAAAAAAAAGAAAATGAAAGTTACAGAACATATCAAAAAAGCGAAGGATACTTTATTCAGCTTTGAAATTTTACCTCCATTGAAGGGAAATACCATCGACAGCATTTGCGAGACCATGGACGTACTCATGGATTTTAATCCTGCCTTTGTGGATGTCACCTATCACCGAGAAGAATTTGTTTATCAAGATCAAGGGGATGGATTGCTCAGAAAAAAAATCACGCGCAAAAGGCCCGGTACGGTTGGGATATGCGCTGCTCTTGGAGCAAAATATAAAATTGACACCATACCCCACATCATCTGCGGTGGATTCACAGCAGAAGAAACAGAAGATGCATTGATTGATCTTCAATTCTTGGGGATCGATAATGTTTTGGCCTTGAGAGGCGACCCCATCAAAAGTCAGCCTGACTTCAGAGCAGAACCTGGCGGTCATGCCTATGCGGCTGAATTGGTGCATCAAATCAATAAAATGAATCAAGGGGTTTATCTTGACCCTGAATTAAAAAATACGGAAAAAACCAAATTCTGTATTGGTGTTGCCGGCTACCCTGAAAAACACTTTGAGGCACCCAATCTGAACACCGACTTATTGTATTTGAAGCAAAAAGTAGATGCAGGAGCAGATTACATTGTTACCCAAATGTTTTTTGACAATCAAGCTTTTTTTGATTTCAGTGAAAAATGCCAACAAGCAGGAATCAATGTTCCGATTATTCCAGGAATCAAACCATTGATCTCAAAGAAACAATTGGTGAGCATTCCCAAGCACTTTTACATTAACCTTCCTGATGCTTTGGTGGATGCCGTTATGAAAGCCAAGGACGACAAGGAGGTGAAAAACATTGGTATCGAATGGTGCATTGAACAATGCAAGGAACTAAAAGCCGCCAAGGTTCCTGTGCTTCACTTCTACACCATGGGAAAATCAGCGGATACCGCCCGAATCGCAAAAGAGGTTTGGTAATTCCCATTGTTTAATCATTCTTCTGATAATATTGTGATATGGAAGTTTGGAACACTTTTAACGAAGAAGAGAAAGACAGGATTATTCAAATGGCTTGGGAGGACAGAACTTCTTTCGAAGCCATTGAATTTCAATTTGGGCTATCAGAGGCTCAGGTCATTGACTTTATGCGCAGCCACTCTTTAAAATCCAGTTTCAAAATGTGGCGCAAGAGAATGAATGGAAGATTAACTAAGCACCACCAGAAGATGGGATCAGGATCTCCTGATCGTTTTAAGTGCAACAGACAGAGAAGCATCGCCAACAATAAAATCTCCAAGCGATAAAATTTAAAGCTTCATTTTCTGCCTCAATCCTTGTGGGATAAATTGAATGGGATTAATGGATGTTGATCCCAACCAATGTGGCATTTTGTACAAAACGACAACATAGGTCATCAACATCATAACCAAGGTAATCATTACCTCGACAAAAGAGGATTGACCACCAAACATGAACTCCTTTACCAAAAGCGTATCCAACAAAACAATGATGCCCAAACGCCAACCATTCCAAGTGGTTTGCAACAACGACATCATACTTCCTTCTATCAGCCGTTGTCCCTTCCATGCACCCATCAAAAAATGAATTCCTGTAGAAATGGCGATACCCAGGGCTATCCATTGAATGCCATATAGCGCGCCCGCCCAACAAGCCAACACCATCAGGGTAACGTATAAGCCTTTGATCCAACTGGCCTCAAATGTTGCGTCTACCGCCCTAAGTAGTGCATCACTCACTCGATTCAACGTTCTAAACACAACCGCTACAAATAAAAACTGAAGTATGACTCCCGCACCTTGGTATTGGTCACCCAAATAAAAAGTCATCAACCATTCAGCATGCAAAATCACCCATACAGAAGTAGGAATAACAGCAAGGGACAATACATTGGTTGTAATCAAAACCAATTTTTGCAATCGTTCTTTTTCATCCTGCATTTTGGACATCCCACTGAACAAAACATTGTCACTTAGTTTGGCCATGATGGTAATGGGCAAAGAAACCACATAAGCGCTTCGTTCATACCATCCTGCAGTATTCAATTGATCCTGAGGCAAAAGCAAAGGGACCATCGTTACATCAACTTTTGTAGCCGCATAGTTCAACGCATTGAACAAAGTGCTTCCTGTTCCATAGCGCAGTAACTCCTTAATCCCCTTTCGCGTGTCATCCCAACCAATACGAATAGGCTCATACCACCAATAACCCAATGTCATGATCACGTTTTGAGAAAAAAGAGCCCACACATAGGCCCATACTCCCCAGCCGAAATAGGCCAAAGTCAATCCAACGACCAAATTTCCCAGTACCACACTCCACATGCTGGCCTTGAAAAAAGACTTAAACGCCATGTGCTTCATCATCATGCTTCTGGGCACAACACCCAATGCAGAGATGATAAAAGCCGTAGAAACCACTTGGGTAATCAAAACCAATCTTGGCATTTGATACAACTGACCTATCCAGGGTGCCGCACAAACAAAAACCAGCGTGAAAGTCAATCCCAACCCGACGGCCGTCCAAAAAGCGCCATTGATATGACCTGAATGTACTTCCCTGCGTTGAATCAATGCGGGACCGATACCTACCTGTGAAAAAATCTCTGCAAATCCCATCAAGCTCAGTACAATTCCCATCATGGCAAAATCACCCGGTGAAATCCAACGGGCCATGATGGCGGTATACATCAGTTGTATCACAACCTGTAGCACAACAGTCAATGTGTTCCATGAAAGTCCAGAAATAATCGCCTTGCGTTCTGACATGATGCTAAATTATCATTCCTTGATCATCCGATAAAAGTATTCTTTTTGTCCTATCAACAATTGAATGGTATAAAATCCTGGGGGCAATTCCGACACATCATAAGTCCACTTGGAACCGTGAAATTTTCCCTTATCCAGTTGCTGACCCTTTTCATTAAGAATTGAAAATCGCCAAGCACCATGAATAGGATTAAAAAGTTGAACGGAAACTGAGTGGGTTGCAGGATTGGGGTATATAACTGCAGGTTCTTGGGCCTTGGTAATCTCGTTCATACTGTTTACCCATGGATCAATCATCCACCCCCTGTGCAATGAAGCCCCCACATTCACCACTCCATCGTAAGCTTCATTGCTAAAAAGAAAACTTCCATTACCATTGTTAACCACAGCTTCAACTTGATGCAGGCCCATCCCCAATACAATTTTACGCTTATTGCCATTAAAAAATTGTCCATTGGAATAATCAAACAACAAAACCGAAAAAGGCATCAATAAATTACTGTAACCACACAACACCACTTGCTCTTTCAAATCATCCCAAGAAGCACCGGTGATCAAACCTTGAACATTGTACTCCTCTCTTCTTTGCGCAATGTGAATACCCACCTCTAAGGGAAGGGCATATCGCTTGGTCTGCATCGAACTCCAACATTTGGAAAAAATAAAAATACTGTCTTGTGTCAATAGAAATGCTTCAGCGTCAAAATCGTTATTGTTCAAGCTAGGAGTCCAATCCGTTTGATCTTCATATTCAAAAGAAATAGTATCCACGACGAACAAATCGCCTGAATCAAAAGCGTTGTAAGGAATAACAAAAAATCTCAAATCTGTCCTGTTTCCCAAATTGTTTCCGATGTCCCCAATGACAACAAAGTCTTCATTGCACTGCACCTCTTCCCAATCAACGTTGGTGAGTACCGACCAATTGATGGTATCCATGATTTCTCCTGTCAATGTATCAATGGCATAAAAATGACCATCCGTATCATCATTGTGGGTCCAAACTTTTTCATTCCAAAAAAACAATCCTGAAGACTCATTGACCATCGCATTGAGTGGAACAGATGTTTCAGGTTGAGCTATGGTAGATGGATACAGACATGACCCGTCGTTTACCATCGCCACAGGATTAAAGTTGCTGGCCTGAATATCTGTGCAACCGGTCTGACTATACCCAATCACAGGAACCCAAGAGAATACAAAAAGTATCCAACTACGATATCTTAGACCAATTGGATTGCAAATCATTGTTCTCATCTAATTGTTTTTTAATACAAATATTTTCAGATTGGATAAAGTTGGGATCTTTCTCTACCAACTCCATGGCCGACTCCCGTGCAGCCAATAAAATAGATTGATCTTTGGTGATGTCGGCTATCTTCAATTGTAAGACCCCGCTTTGCTGGGTTCCTGCAATATCTCCAGGACCACGCAATTCCAAATCCACCTCTGCTATTTCAAAACCGTCGTTGGTTCTGCACATGGTTTCCATTCGCAATTTTGACTCTTGAGACAACTTATCTCCTGTTACCAAAATACAATAACTCTGGTCCGCACCTCGGCCCACCCGACCTCTCAACTGATGCAGCTGTGACAGGCCAAATCTTTCCGCACTTTCAATCACCATGACCGAAGCGTTGGGAACGTTGACACCTACTTCAATCACGGTAGTGGCCACCATGATATGCGTATTGCCTTTGAGAAAAAGATTCATTTCAAAATCCCGATCCTCTGCTTTGGCTCTGCCATGCACAATACTGATCTGGTATTGCGGTCGAGGAAATCTCCGCACCACACTCTCATATCCTTCCATCAGATTTTTAAAATCCAAGGCTTCGCTCTCGTCTATTAATGGATAAACAATATACACCTGTCTTCCCTTCTTGATCTCCTTCTCCAAAAAACCATCAATTTCCAAACGCCGTGCATCGGTTCTCCAAACGGTTTGAATGGGCTTTCTGCCCGGAGGCAACTCATCTATCACACTCACATCCAAATCGCCATAGACGGTCATGGCCAATGTTCTGGGAATCGGTGTAGCCGTCATGACCAAAATATGCGGTGGGATCTTTGCCTTTTCCCAAAGTCGCGCCCGCTGCGCCACACCAAAACGGTGTTGTTCATCAATGATGACCAAACCCAGGTTGTTAAATTGTACAATAGGCTCAATGAGTGCATGCGTACCTACCAGCAAAGAAATGGAACCATCCAATAATCCCGCATGTATTCTCCGTCGCTCAGCGGCACGCGTTGATCCTGTCAGTAATTCAACCTTTAATCCCAAAGGCTCCAACAACTCACACATTGCCTTGTAATGCTGCAAGGTCAAGATCTCTGTGGGCGCCATGAGACAAGATTGAAAGCCATTGTCCACTGCCAACAACATACTGAGAATAGCGACAATGGTCTTTCCGCTTCCCACGTCGCCCTGAATCAAACGATTCATGTGAAAACCCTTACCAACGTCTTGTCGAATCTCTTTCAAAACGCGCTTCTGCGCTCCAGTTAATTCAAATGGAAGATGCTCATCGTAAAACGTATGAAAGTAATGCCCAACCTTTTCAAACACCACTCCCCGCTCATCTTTGGTCAAGGACAACTTCTGCGCAGCTACTTTGATCTGCAGATAGAACAACTCTTCAAACTTCAATCTTCTTCTGGCCAAATCCAGAGTCTTGGCATCTGTTGGGAAATGTAATTCCCTGATGGCCTTTTCTCGGTCCATCAATTTGTATTTTGATAATATGGACAGTGGAAGATTTTCCGGTATAACATTCAATGGCAACTCTGCAATCATCTGTCTGGTCAATTGAGCGATGCCATTGCTATTCAAACCCTTTTTGGATGCCTTCTCAGTAGAACGATAAACAGGTTTCATGCTGCTACCGGACATCATACGGGATCGCTCAACCCATTCCAACTCTGGATGCGCAATGTTGTATTTTCCGGAAAACAAAGTTGGTTTTCCATACACCAAATAGTGCTGACCCATTTGTAAACTCTTGACAATGTATTGGGCACCTTTGAACCACACCAATTCAATATCACCTGAGGCATCTCTAAAACGAGCAGAAAGTCGCTTTGCCCTTCCTATTCCAATCTCCTGCCACGAGACACATTCCAACAACAATTGGGTGGGCTCATGCTCATTTTTGATTTGCGATACAGCAGTAATTTGCGACTTGTCTACATAACGAAAAGGATAGTGGAACAATAAGTCCCGCCAAGTGTACACCCCCAACTCCTCATTGAGTACCTTGGCCCTTGCAGGACCCACTCCTTTCAAATAGGTTATCTCTTGGTGTAGCACATAACGAAGTTAGAACATCCCCGTTTATATTTGTCCCCTAACACCTGAAATTCTTAACCTTCAGCGGTTAATCCCAAAAGTATGAGAGTTGTTGTTCAAAGGAGTTTACATGCATCGGTCACCATCGATCATTCTCTTGTAGCCAGTATTGAAAAAGGAATGGTCATTCTGCTCGGAATTGGCAAAGAAGACAACGATGAAGACATTCAATACTTGATAAAAAAAATCATTGGCCTGCGTATTTTTTCCGATGAAAACGGAAAGATGAATCTGAACGTGCAGGACAGCGGAGGCGAGGTAATCATCGTCAGTCAATTCACCTTATTTGCAGATACCAAAAAAGGCAATAGACCCAGTTTCATGGATAGCGCCCCTCCGGATATAGCGATTCCGCTCTATCAATCCTTCATTGCAACATTCAAAGAAAACTTCAATGGAAAAGTGGAGACAGGAGAATTTGGTGCAGATATGAAAGTGGCCTTGATTAATGATGGACCGGTAACCATCATCATTGATTCTAAACAGCGTTAATTTAAACTTCCCAGTTTTTTCCTGTCCTAAAAACAGTTCCCTTAAAAAAGGCTACCGGCTCATTGTTTTGATTTCGCACAATCACCTCATATAAGCCTGTTTTGGAAGTCAAATTTTTCTCGATAACCTCAGTGGTCAAAATATCACCTTCCATTACCTTTTTTACATGGCTGATGCTGGTCTCGATGCTTACAGATTGAATCCCGTGGCCATTGGAGGCAAAGGCTAAGGCGCTATCCGCGAGAGAATAGGTTATTCCACCGTGGGCAATTGAAAATCCATTCATCATACTTTTGGTGACCACCATTCGCAAAACAGATACTCCAGGTCCATCTTCTATACGCTCAATTCCTAGCAGTTGAGAAAATGGATCATTGTTGTACATTAAGTCAACAATCTTTGATGCCAATGATTTAGAGGATGGATTCATCAAACTGCAAGTTATACATTTTTCGATATTGTCCATTGATGGCCATCAATTCATCGTGACGACCCATTTCCAAAATGCTCCCCTTCTCCAACACGACAATGTTATCTGCCCTTTGAATGGTGGACAAACGGTGCGCCACAACGAAGGAAGTTCGACCTTGAGTAATCAACTCTGTGGCGCGCTGTATCAATCGTTCAGACTCACTGTCCACACTGCTGGTGGCCTCATCCAAAATCAATATCGAGGGATTGGTCAAATAAGCCCTGACAAATGCCAACAACTGTCTCTGACCTGCACTCAGCACCAAGCCTCTCTCACGCACATCGAAATCGTATCCACCCGGCAATTGCATAATAAAATCATGAATGCCCACTTTTTCGCATGCGGCAATAACTTGTTCCCTTGTAACTTGCTCATCACCGAGCGTTAGATTATTAAAAATACTATCGCTGAAAAGAAAAACATCCTGAGGTACAACTGCAATTTTCTGTCTCAAAAAGTCCAATGAATAATCATCGATATTTTTCCCATCCAAAAGAATACTTCCACTCTTTCTTTCATACAAACGATTCAGCAATTGCACAATGGTTGACTTACCACTGCCTGTATGTCCTACCAAAGCGACCATTTGACCAGCTGAGACCTTGAGATTAAATTGTCGAATAACGTCTTGATCCTCATTGTAGGCAAAATCTACTGCATTGAATTCAACATCCCCTTTCAATTGAATGGATTTGTCTTTTAATTCAACCTGTGATTCATCTCGATCCAACATTTGAAATACCCTATCCGCATTGATCATTCCCATTTGCAAGACATTAAAGTTATCGGCCATTTGTCTTATGGGGCGATACATCATCGTGATAAATGTAGAAAATTGTAATAGTACCCCAGGGGAAGAAGTGGCATCAAAGGTTCCTCGCAAAGCCCATCCTAACATCAAGCTAACCGATAGTGCTGACAAAATTTCAACTACCGGAAAAAACACAGAATACGCCCATACACCGCGTATGTGGGCATCACGGTGGGTTTTATTGATCTGATCAAATTTCTGCTCTTCTCTTTTCTCCTGACCAAACATCTGTACAATGTTCATCCCTGTTACATGTTCTTGAATGAAAACATTGATGCGGGCCACTTCATTGCGCACGTCATTGAACGACTTTTTAACCGACTCCTGAAATATCCTCGTTGCATAGAGCAAGATGGGGATAGGTAAAATCACCACCAAGGTCATCTTCCAATCCACCCACAACATGGCGCCTATGATGACCACCAACTTGAGCACATCGCGGAATATATCCAAAAGGCCAACACTAAAAACTTCAGCGATGCCATCGACATCACTGATGTGACGGGTGACCATCTGACCCACAGGGGTCTTATCAAAGAATGACAATCTAAAACCCAAACTGTGTTTGAACAATTCCGATCGCAAATCCAAGGTGATACTTTGCGCCATCTTGTTGGCTTGATAGGTCTGGTAGTACTGAATCAAACTCTCCAAAATCAACACCGCGACAAATGAAATGGATCCCCAAAGTACTGCACTGGAATCGCCCGAAGCCAAATCGACATCAATCAAGTCTCGCATCTGAGCAGGTCGAATAACAGACATTCCCGCCAAAACCAACACCCAAAAAAAGGTGAAATAAAACTGAAAGCGATACGGAGAGCTCCGTTGGTACAAACGCCAAAATATTTTTTTATCAAAAGCCTTCCCTGCGTTATTGGACATATTTTCCTTCTTTGATGTATGGATAACTCACCTGTGTCAAGTACAAACCGCAGGCGTAAACACTGTCACCTGCAGCGCCTCTTTCTTTTTTATTAATAATCTCTTGCATTTGTTGTACATCCAACTTACCTCTTCCTACCTCAATCAACGTCCCCACAACAGCCCTTACCATGTTTCTCAAAAAACGGTCCGCCACAATGTGAAACACCCATTGTCCGTTTTCGTTCACAGACCATTCAGCTTTTCGCACATCGCAGATATTGGTCTTCTGTCCACCACCGGTTTTGCAAAAGCTAGAAAAGTCGCCTTTGCGGATTAACAGCGCTGCAGCTTCATTCATTTTTTCCATGTCCAAGTGGTAAGGATAAAACATGGAACGCTGATGTAAAAACGGATCCTTCTTAAAATGCAAAAAGTAGTGATATCCCCTTTCAGTGGCATCAAACCGCGAATGACATTTGTCTCCAACTTGAAAAATCTCATGCACGGCGATGGACTTGGGTAAAACTTGATTGACTCGAAATACAACAGTAGCTGCATCCTCAATGGGTGTCATGGCGTTGAAATGCGCATAAAAAGCTGTAGCATGCACGCCAGTATCTGTTCTTCCGCAACCTGTTGTGATGACTTTTTCTTGTCTAAGAATTTTACTCAACGCGGCCTCTAAGATTTCTTGAACAGAGATAGCATTGGGTTGTCTTTGCCAGCCATGGAAGTGTGAACCATCATAAGACAGGCTAATAAAATAACGGGGCCATAGTTCTTCTTCCATATAAAAACGAAAGGCGCAAATATCTTGCGCCTTTTGTTGGATTCATTCAAGTATCAAATAAAAATTTTACGGTCAGTCTTTTTGCCATCAGTCGTGACACGCACAATGTAATATCCTGAGGTCAAATGGCGCAATGGCACAATTGACTCCACTCCTTTTGCTTTTTTCAAAACTGTCTTACCCTGAACATCAAAAACTTCCATGGTATAAGGTTTATTGTTGTTGTTCACCACAACAGCCTCTTGAAGGGGATCCCAGCCTATGGATAATTCTTGTTTTATGCCCATCACACCTGTGGATGGCAAAACCGGAGACTCCATTGTAGCACTATATACTTTATCACCGCTATTCATGCCATTTCCATTCGCCGCCAATCCCGTTGCATAAAATGTAACGGTACCAAAGTCCTCTGAGGGAGCAGTCCAGGTGAAATTAAAAGTATGCTCGTCTGAAGAGGAACCACCGTTAGTATTGTGGGTCACATATTGGCGTGAAGAACCATTCACAGTAAAATTCTCCGTATGATTATCCGTCCCTGCTGTGAACGTACCCACTGAATTACCGTTGGCATCTAAGGCTACCACACTAAAACCAAACAAATCTGTTCCTGTTTGCCCTACTGTCACGGACATATCATACGTTTCACCCAAAGCATGTTGGCCAAAAATCATATTAGAAGATTCAACAAAGACAAAACCTCCTCCGGTATTCAATGGAGTTCCCTGATGGCATTGCACACATGTACCCTCCCCTGGAGCCCCTGTCTTTCCGGCTTTGCCATCTTCACTCAAAACGCCACAGACAAATAAACTTGAACTTAATAGGGTCAATCCCAATATCCAATTTGATTTCATATTATTACTTTATAGAAACAAGAGTACAAAAAAAAGGGGTTCACATGAACCCCTTTAACATTTTCATCCTTAGCATTAAGCCCAACTGGCAATGCGCTCACCAGCAAACTCTCCAGCTTCCAATTGTGCTCTCACCTTGGTGAAGCACTCAATGGTGTAACGTACGTCCTCTAAAGTATGAACCGTTGTAGGAATCAAACGCAACATGATGACATCCTTGGGAACAACTGGATACACCACGATGGAACAGAAGATGCCGTGTTGCTCACGAAGTGCCAACGTAACATTGGTAGCCTCTCCCAAACTTCCTTTCAAAAACACAGGGGTAACAACAGAGTTGGTCTTTCCAATATCAAATCCCGCCTCTTTCAAACCGCTCTGCAAAGCACGAGCAATATTCCATAGGTTCTCTTGCAATTCAGGTTTTGTTCTGATCATTTCCAAACGCTTTAATGCGCCAATTACGATGGGCATGGGCAATGCTTTTGCAAATGTTTGCGAACGCATGTTGTAACGTAAGAACTCAATCACATGTTGGTCACTTGCTACAAACGCACCAACAGTGGCCATGGCCTTTGCAAAGGTTCCAAAATAAACATCAATCTCTGATTGAACGCCTTGCGCATCTCCGGTACCGCGGCCCATGTTTCCGATGGACCCAAATCCATGGGCATCATCCACAAATAAACGGAAACCGTATTCTTTCTTGAAAGCAACAATTTCTTTCAACATCCCTTGGTCACCTGCCATACCAAAAACCCCTTCGGTCATCACCATGATGCCACCGCCGGTCTTGTCGGTTAATTTCTTGGCCATTTTCAACATCTTCTCCAAGCTCTCCATGTCGTTGTGTTGGAATACAAAACGTTTTCCTTGGTGCAAACGCACCCCATCGATCATACAAGCATGGCACTCACTATCATAAACCACCACATCGTTTCTGCTCACCAAAGCCTCAATAGCTGACATACAACCTTGGTAACCGTAGTTCAAAAGGAACGCATCGTCTTTTTGCATGAAAGAAGCCAATTCTTGCTCTAATTGCTCATGGTATTTGGTTTGACCACTCATCATGCGAGCACCCATGGGATAAGCCATACCCCAAGTTGCTGCGGCCTCAGCATCCACTTGACGAATGGTAGGATCATTGGCCAAACCCAAATAATTGTTCAAACTCCAAACCAATACTGGCTTGTTACGGAAGGTCATGTGCGCACCCAATTCCCCTTCCAACTTAGGAAAAGAGAAATATCCATGAGATTCTTTAGAATGCTGACCAATGGGTCCGCGATTGTGTTTGATTCTTTCAAAAATATCCACGACAATAAAATTTAGTTTTGCGAAGATAAAATTGAATCTTTAAAAATTAGCCTGACTTTTCCTATTTGTTAACAACGCTTTGCGAACGAAAGTTACATTTGCACCATGAATTTATCTCTTTCAGGAAAGAACGCCTTGGTCTGCGGAGGCTCACAAGGCATTGGCGCCGCGGCGGCCATAGAGTTGGCATCATTGGGAGCCAACGTTACTTTGATGGCCCGTGATGCCGAGCGTTTGAACAATGTTCTAGGGCAATTGCCTTGCACTGCCGATCAGCACCACCAAATCTTGGTGGCCAACTTTGCCCACAATTCAGAAGTACAAACTGCCATTGAAGCATTTGCCAAGGACAATACCATTCATATTTTGGTCAACAATACCGGAGGACCCAACCCCGGAAAAGCCCATGAAGCAGGAATCGATGAATTTCGATTGGCTTTCAACCTTCACCTTATTAATTTTCAGATCATCACGCAGGCCTTGTTGCCCAAGATGAAAGAAAGCGGATACGGTCGCATCATCAACGTGATCTCTACCTCAGTCAAACAGCCATTGCCCAACTTGGGCGTGAGCAACACCATACGTGGGGCCGTTGCCAACTGGGCCAAGACCTTGTCCTCAGAATTGGGCCCCTTTGGCATCACTGTCAACAATGTATTGCCTGGAGCCACTGCCACAGGTCGTTTGAGCCAAATCATCACCAACAAAGCCAACAAGACGGGTCACAGCGTGGATGATGTTACGGAGGAGATGAAAAGAGAAGTCCCCTTGGGTCGTTTGGCCTTGCCTGAAGAAATTGCAGCAGGCATTGCCTTCCTCTCCACCCCAGCTGCAGCCTACATCAACGGCATCAACCTTCCCATTGATGGGGGAAGAACGTTGTCGTTATAAACACTCATTCTGTAGTGAAGCATCGCTACTCGCTCTGTTTCTGATTAACTGATCCACTGATTTACTGATCCACCGATTTACTGATTTACTGATCCACCGAT
>CAYQUT010000009.1:0-89406 GCA_964420985.1 uncultured Chryseobacterium sp. | reverse complement strand
TCATCGTGTTGAAATTTGAACAAATGCGCAACAAATTCAGGAATTAAAATCAAGGAACAAAACAGAAAAGAACGGTAACAAAAAACAAGTATGAAAAATTTATTTTATCTTCGTTTTGTCGTTCTTTTTTGTTGCTGACTTGTAACTCAACAATGTCAAAATCTGATGAGTAGTTGCTCATTTGTTGCTCGAAAAAAACACGAAACTCAGTAAAACCAAGGGTTTTCAGAGTTGTATTTTGTTTTCAGTTTCTGTATCGGGAAGTGAGTTAACCTTCAGCAATCATCGGAAACACCTCCATCGATTTTCTCAATACATAAAAGGGTAGGGTGGACATGAGTTGTTGAACATCTTCTTCTGTTTTGTCTTTGAAGATGAGGATGGCTCCGTTCTTGGTTGGTCGCAAGTACAATTGCTCCAAAAAGCCTTCTTGTTTCCATTGCGCCACTACCGCGCGCTCTTGTTGTAGGATCTCTTGAAAATTGCTGGGAAGGTTTTCTAAGTCGATGGTGAGGATGACCAATACTTTGTTCATGATTTTTTTTATTGTTTGTACTCTAATTTATTTGGATTCATTTAAAAAAGGATAATCAATATACCCTTGATCCTTTCCGCCATACATGGTGGCGCGATCGGCTTGATTCAATGCAGCATTCAGCTCGAATCGCTTGGGCAAATCAGGATTGGCCAAAAACAAAGTGCCATAGGAAATCATTGCGGCTATGCCTTTTTGCAATTCAGCCTCTCCTGTTTCTCTGTTGTATCCACAATTGGCGATAACGGAATGTCGGGATATTTTTCCAAAGGTGTCAATACAATTTTCGGGATAATGGGGATATTGTTCTTTGGCAAATGGTACATTCATGATGTGCACATATGACAACGGCATCTCATTTAAACAGGTTATCAAATGGGTGAACTGCTCAACGGGATGCGCATGCATGATGTTGTTGTAAGTACTGGTAGGGGATATGCGAATGGCGACTTTGTTTTCTCCAATGGCATTGACCATTTCTTGCATGACTTCTATGACAAATCGATTTTTATTCTCCAAGCTCCCGCCGTACTCATCGGTTCTGTGATTGGCGCTGTCTGCTAAAAATTGGTTGGGTAAATATCCAAATGCAGCATGCAATTCAACCCCATCAAATCCTGCTCGTATGGCGTTGATTGCGGCATTCTTGTAATCCTGAATGATGGCTTTTATTTCTGCATGCGATAATTCATGCGGCGTTTCATAGTCTTTTAACCCCTCCATGGTGAAGTGTTGTTGCCCCTGGATGGCAATCGCAGAAGGTGCTTCAGGAGTATCACCATTTTTCACCAATGAATGACCGACACGCCCCGTGTGCCAAAGTTGGGCATAAATAGTACCTCCATTCTCATGGACACTAGCGGTTACCTTTTTCCATGCTTCTATTTGCTCGTCGGTAAAAAGCCCCGGAGTCATTGGACTGCCTAAAGCGCGTCTACTGATGTTGATGGCTTCACTAATAATCAGCCCCGCGCTTGCGCGTTGCGTATAATACAATACGGTTGAATCACTTACCACACCGCTGAAGTCTGCTCTGGAACGGGTCATTGGTGCCATCGCCATTCTGTTTCGTAGCGTGATGTCCCCAATTTTGACAGTTTCTAAAAGTTTCATTGTTTAATTTTTGCCGAATCTAGTTCTATTGCTTTACTTTTGAAAGTAGTTACACTTTTGTACAGTAGTAACCCAATGTAAAGCAATCAATAAAAATGGGTAGTTATGAATGAAAAAAAAAATCAAGATATTCCATACAAGTGCAGTTTGAAAGATGTTTTGGATGTGATAGGCGGCAAATGGTCGATGCCGATCATCTATATTTTATCCAAAGGCAAGTTGCGTTTTAAGGAAATTGAAAGGACGATTGAAGGTATCAATACGCGCATGCTGGTTAAGGAGCTCAAGAATTTGGAAGCCAATGCGATTGTTACACGTAAGGTGTATGCTACTGTCCCGCCAACCGTGGAATACGATTTAACGGATAAAGGAAAAAAGCTTCTGCCCAGTATAGAGTCATTGTACCATTGGGGACAGAAATACACTTGATGATCAAACAAAAAGGCCCATTTGGGCCTTTGTATTTTATTTTGATTGATGGGAATTAGGCCTTTCGAACGAATTCTGATTTCAAGCCCATGGAACCAAATCCATCTATTTTGCAAGAGATATTGTGGTCGCCATCTACCAAGCGAATGTTTTTGACTTTGGTTCCGGCTTTTACGGGCTTTGGTGCTCCTTTTACAGGCAAATCTTTGATGACAATGACGCTGTCTCCGTCGACCAAAGGTGTACCGTTTGAATCCAATACTTGACTGGATGCGGCGGCAGCTGCTGCTTCCTCTGCTTCTTCAGAAGGACTCCATTCATGAAAACATTCTGGACATACCAATAAATTATCGCTGGGGTAAGTGTAGGCAGATTGACACTTGGGACATGGGGGGAAGTTGCTATCGCTCATGATTCTTGTTTTGTGTTGCAAATATCGGCCTAATTGGCGTAATAAAAAATGCGATTATTATCAGTCAATAGACTTTCTTAAAAATCGGATGGTCAATGGAATTTCTGGATAATGCTCCGTGTGATAATTGTTGAATCCGTAACGTTGGTATACCTTGAAATTTTGGTCAAAAGCCGTTTCGGCATATATCGGTAGCTGAAGTTCAGTTGCTTTTAAATACAACGCGTCTCTTAACTCTCTGGCCTGATTTCCCCCTTTGTTTTCTTTTTTGGTTCCCAAAACCCAAACATAGAGATAATTTTCTTCCTTTGGCCTGAAGGATTCTAATGTTTTTTCCATTTTCAAAATTTGAATTAGACGTTTCCATTCAAATGCGCTGAAAATCATTTTACAATAATCCCAAAGATCTCTTACGCCTTTTTTCCATTCATTGCTATGCATGAATATCAACAATCCTTTTCCATCGTCTGAAAGGTAGATGGCTTTTCTTCTATTGGAGAGGGCATAAATAAATTTGGCCAATTCACGAACCTTTCTGGGGAATTCTCTCGTACCCAGGAAATATTGAATTTTTGGATTGACCTCAATGGCATCGATTATGATCGCTACAATATTCTCTTTTTCATTGGGAAGAGCACGACGCATTTGGGCAAATTTTAAATACTTTTGAAAGGTAAGAAAAAAGAAATTCTTGTTGATTAATTTTCATTCACATCATCGTCCATTGGACAGAGACTCGAAGACCATTTTTAACGTTCATCGACCTGAGAATTTCTTGAGAAATATGTGTTGCTCCATCGGTTTACATCCTTGGTATCTGCAACGTGATACTTTGGAAATGGATTATTTATGGATGAATGAGCTTTCTGTCAAACCAGAGGTCATGGCCATTGGTGAATGTGGATTGGATAAGTTGTGCAAGGTTTCATGGGAATTGCAATTAGAGGCATTTCACTGGCAAATCAATTTGGCAAAAGCGGTTCAAAAGCCGATCATCATTCATTGTGTTAGAGCACAACAGGATATTTTGAAAATCATCAAGGAGGTTAATGTTATTTTTGTTTTTCACGGTTTTAATCGCTCACTGGCCATGGCCAATGATATCTTAAACGCAGGTGGAGGTATTTCCGTGAATGTAAAATTTTTAAAGACCAAGCAAGGTCAAGATACGATGAAGAAAATCAATCAGAACTCCGTATTTCTTGAAACAGATGATGATTCAATTTCCATTCATGAGGCTTACCTTTGTCTCGCCAATATTTGGCAAAAAAAATTGAGCCAAGTTGAAGACATTATCGAACAGAATACCAGTCGTATTGGATTAAAATTTATTTGAGATGGAAGATATTTCGTGGTTGTCACGTACACAGTTATTGATTGGAGAGCCCGCTTTGAGACAATTGACCACCAAACATGTGATGGTTGTCGGAATGGGGGGAGTAGGATCTTTTGCGGCAGAGTTCATTGCGCGTTCTGGAGTTGGAAAGATGACCATTATCGATGGTGATGTTGTAGATCCTTCTAATAGGAATAGACAATTGCCGGCATTGGCAACCAACCACGGAGAACCCAAGGTGCAGATTATGGCCAAGCGCATCAGAGAGATCAACCCAGAAATTGAGCTGAACGTGATACAGGAGTTCGTGAACCCTGAAATCGTTGCAGAGCAATTGAATGTTAAACCTGATTATATCATTGATGCCATTGATAGCATTACTCCCAAATTGACCTTTATGAAATTGGCTTATGAAAGCCGTATTCCTATGGTTAGTAGCATGGGGGCTGGTGGAAAAGTTGATCCCACACGTCTGCATGTCGTTGATATTTCCAAAACTTACAATTGTCCTTTTGCGCACCAAATCAGAAAGCGTCTAAGAAAAATGGGAATTAGAAAGGGAATTAAAGCCGTTTTTAGTGATGAGATTCCAGATCCCAACAGTATCATGTTGACAGACGGAAGTAATTTTAAGAAGTCTGCTTATGGTACAATTTCTTATATCCCAGCCACATTTGGTGCAGTAGTGGCCTCAGTCGCGATTCGCGATTTAATGAAACTTTGATTATTTGCTGTGCTTATCCCAAGTACTTTGAAGGATAAGAATAGCCAGCAGAAAGCAAAACAAAGGGATGAGCATTAGATGTGCCCATTTAGGATCTTGTATGATGTTCTCGTGATAGCCTATCATAGAACCCACTAATCCCAGTGTGAAAACAAACAGCCCAATTTTTCGGCGAAGAGGTAGGTTTTTGTCTTTTTTTTGGGCCATTAATTTATATTATATTTAGTTTTTAATATAGGGTGACAATATTAATGATTTTAGTTTTAATAACAATTATTGTTTTTGAATATTGTTAGAATTGTTGATTTTTTTTGAACTTGTTATTTGCTTCTACTCCTTTTGGAGTAGTATATATTTGTAGGAAGATGAGAATACTTTGTGTCTGTATGGGCAATATTTGCCGCTCACCGTTGGCAGAGGGAATATTGAGAAAAATGGCCACGGACTTTCAATTGAATTGGGAGATAGACAGTGCTGGAACTTCTGGTTATCATGAAGGAGATACTCCCGACAGCCGATCTGTGGCCATGGCTCAAAAAAATGGTTTGGACATTGCCCAACTCAGCGCGCGCAAATTTGTTGTAGAAGATTTTGAAGATTTTGATTGGATATTGGTCATGGATCGAGATAATTTGAGAGATGTTCTTCGGCTTTCACCTGATGAATCTTCATCAAAAAAGGTAAAAATGTTTAGGCATGATGAGATGGATGTACAAGATCCCTATTACGGTGGAGAAAGAGATTTCCAAGTGATGTATGACGTTTTATTGAAACATGCATTGATATGGAGGAATAGACTGAGTGAGTTGTCATGAGTTCCTTTATCTTTGAGCTATGCAAGTGTGTGTCTATTGTGCCTCCAGTGGGCAAATCAGTCCTGTATATTTTGAGGCTACCAAGCAATTGGCTGCTCTGTTGGTAGAGAAAGAGTATCATGTGGTTTTTGGCGGGGGGAGTTCTGGCTTAATGGGACAGTTGGCTGATGCCGTATTGGCATTGGGTGGCCGAATCAAAGGAATTATGCCCCAATTTATGAATGAGGTAGAGTGGGGACACAAGGGTGTTTCGGATTTTGTTTACACACAAACCATGCATGAGCGCAAGGCTAAATTTCTAGAAGGAACAGATGCTATTATTGCCTTGCCGGGTGGACCGGGTACTTTTGAAGAGCTTTTTGAGGCCATCACCCTCAAGAAATTGGGTCAGATTTCTACCCCCATTGTTGTCCTCAATACCAATGGATATTTTGATGCATTTGCCGCATTAATGAAACAAGCCGTTGATCAAAAGTTTATGACGGATGATGGAGATTCTATTTGGAAAATGGTCAATCTTCCGGAGGATGTAATTCCTTGTATTCAACAATTTGAAACAAAAAGAATAGCAATCACTGAAGCAGGAACTCTGCGTTAATTCTGCTTGGGAATGGTGACTGTGAAGGTAGTTCCAATCCCCATTTCCGATGCAATGGATATATTTCCGTCCAACATGTCTAACCATTTCTTAACCATGGATAAACCCAATCCGTGTCCCTTTTTACCAAATCGGTCCTTTGCAGCTAGGATGGTAAAAGGTTCAAAAATCTCTTGCCAATTTTCTTGAGGTATTCCTTCTCCATTGTCTTTTATAACAATGTTGTATTGTTCCTCATCTTCACTAATCGAACAGGAAACGATAACAGGATTTTTGTGATTGTATTTAATTCCATTTTGAATGAGGTTCTGAATGGTTTGACACCAAATGGTAAAGTGACCATATACCTGAGTCATTTCTGTGTGAATGGCAATCTGCGCATTATCTGGATAAACACACATGCTTAAGACTTCCTCCCAACACTGTTGGACATGAAAGGTTGTCCATTCGGTTTGTATCTGTTCTACATTTTTACTGTAGCTCAAAATGCGCGTGACCAACGATTGCAGATGATGAGAAGATTCTGAAATCATATTCAGCCACTTTAAGCTTTCGGCCGTTTGGGTTTTATCTTCATCTCGAATTAAAATCTCAGCAACCAAGTTGATATTGTTCAATGGGGCTTTAATGTCATGGGCAGCTACAGCAGCGAATTGATTGAGAAAGTGGTTTTTTTCTTCTAAAATGATTTTGTGTTTTCTCAGTTCAATCAATTGCATGACTTGGTTGGATAGCGCCTTTAAGGCCTTTTTTTGATCCTCGCTTAGTGTGCGAGGTTTGCTATCAATAACGCAAAGAGTTCCCAGAGCAAATCCGTCGTCATTGACTATGGGTACCCCAGTATAAAAAACCACATGTGGTTCACCTGTAACCAGAGGATTATTTTTAAATCGATCATCCTCTCGAGAATCTTCCACAGTAAAAACGGCATCAGGATAGTTGATGGCATGAGCACAAAATGCATGTTCTCTTTCTGTCTCTTCGCTGGTTATTCCATGTTTTGATTTGAACCATTGTCTTTCTTCATCAATGAGACTGATCAATGAAATAGGGACACCGCATATTTGAGAAGCAATCATGGTGAGATCATCGTATTCTTTTTCCGGAATGGAATCAAGAATATGATAACTCTTTAAGACCTCTAATCGAGTCTTTTCATTTTGGGGAATAGGAGGAGTCATGGCGTTTATTGAAATCAAATGTAAAAAATGTGATTTAAAAATGAAGACAGATAAAAGTCACTTTTTAAGTTAAAATTACCAACTCCCGCCAGCACCACCACCTCCAGAACTGCCTCCTCCAAAACCGCCAAATCCGCCGCCTCCCCAAGAGGATCCACTACCGCCATTAAAGTCATCCCAATATCCTCTTCTTGGCCCCGAATTCATCAGCCAAAATGCGGTCCAAAATGGAATGTTGTTTCTTTTGGCTGAACCTCGTGCTCTGCCAAAAATCATCCAGAAAAAAACCAATCCAAAAATGAGTAGTCCAATCCAACCTCCCTTGTCTGCCTTCTTCTTGTTCTTTTTGGCATAGGTGTCAAAGTTATATTCCTTCTGCGCCAAACTTTTTAATACACCAACCGCATTGTTGATTCCCACACTGTATTGATTCTTTTTGAAGGCCGGAATCATTTCATTTTCCCAAATCATGTGAACTTTACCATCGGGAATGATACCCTCTAATCCACGACCTGTTGCGATAAAAGTTTGACCTTTTTGGGTATCCGTTTTGGGTTTAATGAGCATTACAATTCCATTATCCAAATCAGCTTGACCTACCCCCCAATGATCCATGATTTTAAAGGCATAGTCAGATGGCTCATAACCGCATAAATCATTGGTTACAATGATGACAATCTGATTGGATGTGTTGCGAGCAAACGATTGTAGATCGCTTTCTAATTGGGCAATTTCTACTGTTTGCAAGATGCCTGAGACATCGTAGACCAGCTGATTGTCCTTTTTTTGAACCATACACTCTTGTCCCCTTGTTGTTATTGAAAACAACAACAACGTCATAAATAGGAATGGAATCGTTTTCATTTCGCGCGAGATATGGTATTGCTCAATTCGTCTTGGTCCATTTCATTCCAAGGAAATGGAATACAAAGAAGATCAGACATGGATTGTGTAACGGTTTGAATGCCTTTGAGGTATTCTTCAGCGCGAAAAGAGTCAATCAAATCTAGCTTCCATTTTTCCCAATCTTCTGGTTTTACATGTTGATTGATACCAATGTCGCCAATGATGGCCAGAGCAGAAGGGTAGAGCTGAATGTAGATTAAAACAGCGTTCCGCTCTTTTGTTTTTCTCATTCCCAAATGATCAAATACAAAAGCAGCTCGATCCATAACGGAGGTGTTGTTTTCCTCTTCGATATGAATGCGCATTTCGCAGCGCGTATTTTTCTCAAAAGCAACAATGCAGTCCTCGAACTGCATTGTCATTTTTTTATCCAATAAAATGTGGTCGGCCATTACTTTGAGAAATCAATTTTCGGAGCATTCTCTGCACCTTCACTTGCGGCAAAAGCATCGTATACTTTGAATTCCTCGTCTCCAACCAAGGCCAAGGCTTTCTTTTTCCAAAAACCTCGGATATAAGTGTTGGATTTTTCAACGGATTCATTGTAGTCTGTTCTGGCTTTGTTTACCCTGTTTTCAGAACCTTCTAATTGTGCTTGAAGTTCACCGAAATTTTGCGTTGATCTGATTTCAGGATAATTTTCAAAGACAATATTGATGGCTTTGTTGATTTCTCCACCTAGCTTTTGCAATTCAGCTGGAGATTGCGCAGCTCCCATTCCTGATCTAGCACGTGTGACATTTTCCAAAATCTCTCTTTCATTGTCACGAGCTCCTTTGACGGTTTCTACCAATTGAGGAACCAAATCGGCTCTGCGCTGGTAAGCCGCTTGGACATTGCCCCATTCCTTTTTAACTGCCTCTTGCTTTTCAACAGCACCGCTGTATACACTGGTTCCGTAGAGGTAAAAAAGGATAAAGGCTCCGACGATAACGCCGATAAGAATCAGAATGGATTTTGTAATTGTGTTCATGTTTTTTGTTTAAAACGAATATATTAATTGTTTTGCAATCTTTGATAACTCTTCTGCAAGTAAGCAGTGAGTTCACTACCTGTTAAAAGGCCTTTGGACAGCTGGGCCAATGCCAAGGCCTCTTCTGCTTTGCCACGACCCTCTTCTGTTTTCATGAATTGTGCAGCAGGGTGATTGGTATTGACAATCAATTGGTAAGTTTCTGGTAAACTTCCAAAAAATCCACCTCCACCCAAAGCTTGTTGCTCTTTCATTCTGCGCATGAATTCATTTTCTGTAATGATCATTGGCGGATCATTGGGAGACATGTTTTCAAATTGAATGTTGAATTTTTGAGTATTGATCCAACCTTCCAATTGTTTTTTCACTTCCTCTTTTTCTCCGTCATTCAGCGCGCTGTGGGTGGTCAGATCTTTCTCAATCAACTTTTCTGGTATATCACTATCAATCCTTTTGAATTGTATATCGTTGTGCTTGCTTTCAATCTGAGAAAGGAATGGCGCAGTCAATGGACTGGACATCAAGAAGACCTCCCAAGATCTTTCCTTGGCCATTTCAATGGCGGCGTGCTGTTGATGCTCATCAGTGGCATAAAGGAAGATGATTTTTCCATTTTTATCTTTTTGGGTCTCCCCAATTTTTTCTTTCCACTCTTCAATGGTTTTATAATCTCCTGTTGTGCTTTTGTACAATGAAAATGTCTGAGCCTTTTCAGCAAATTTCTCTTCCGTGAGTACGCCGTACTGAATGAACATGCTGATGTCATCCCATTTTTGTTCAAAATCAGATCGATCTGTGTTGATCATACTTTGCAATTTATCCGCAACCTTTTTGGTGATGTGAGCGGATATTTTTTTGACATTGCTGTCTGCTTGAAGATAAGATCGGCTGACATTTAACGGAATATCCGGGCTATCTACGACACCGTGCAGTAAGGTCAAGAAGTCAGGCAAGATATTTTTTACCTCATCTGTTATGAATACCTGGTTGCAGTACAATTGAATTTTATTGCGCTGCACTTCCATTTGATTTTTAATCTTAGGAAAGAATAGTATTCCAGTGAGATTGAATGGGTAATCTACATTGATGTGAATGTGAAATAAAGGTTCCTCGAAACTAGAAGGGTACAATTCACGATAGAAATTTTTGTAATCCTCATCGGTCAATTCATTGGGCTTTTGTGTCCACAAGGGTCGCGTAGAATTGATGAGACGGGGAGTTTTAATTTCAATTCTCTTGGGGTTCCCCTTGTCATCTTTTTCTCCTGAGGGATCTTCTTCCCATTTGGATTCTTCACCGAAATAAATTTCGACAGGCATAAAACGGCAATACTTATCGAGAATTTCTTTCAATTTAAATTCCTCGTTGTATTCTAATGCATCATCGGCAAGGTGCAGAATGATGTCTGTACCTGGGTTTGATTTTTCAATGCTTTCGATAGAGTAGGAGGGACTGCCATCGCAAATCCACTTCACCGCTTGTGAATCAGTTTTGTGAGACAATGTATGAATCTCAACCTCTTTGGCCACCATGAAGGCCGAGTAAAAACCAAGACCAAAGTGGCCAATGATTTGCGCGTCCTTGTATTTGGATACAAACTCTTCAGCACCAGAAAATGCAATTTGATTGATGTATTGTTCGACCTCAGCTTCGGTCATTCCAATGCCATTGTCTCTGATGATCAACTGCTTTTTCTCTTGATCCAAGATCACTTCAACCTTAGGACTTTCCTTGGGTTCAGGTATTTCACCGAGCCTAGAAAGGGTAGTTACCTTTTGACAAGCATCTACTGAATTGGACACCAATTCTCTTAAAAAGATTTCTTGATCTGAATACAAGAATTTTTTAATGATTGGAAAAATGTTTTCGGTCTGAACGGATATATTTCCTGCTTTCATAATTTTTTTATTTGACAACTTCCCATAGACAACGGATATGCCATCCATCATTTAAGTGACAGTTTGACGCAAAGGATGGTCAGTTAAACTTTTTCAAGCGCTTGTCTTAAATCATTAATTAAATCATCTGCTCGTTCAACACCAACAGAAAGTCTAATTAAACTAGGAGTGATTCCAATTTTTTCTTTGAGTTGAGCGTCCACTCCTGCATGTGTCATGGTGGCGGGATGCTCTGCCAAACTTTCTGTCGATCCCAAGCTTACGGCCAATTTACACAGCTCAAGTGCATTGAGCAATCGAAATGCTTCAGCCTCCCCGCCCTTAACACTGAAGCTCATCATGGCTCCTGCACTGGTGTATTGACGTTGATATATCTCATATGCTTTTCCATCTTTAGGTTGGAGATTTCCGAGATAAAATACTTTCTCAATTTTGGGATGATGATTGAGAAATTCAGCGACATGCTTCGCGTTAATCGCTTGTTGCTCCATTCTAATTTTCAACGTCTCAAGGCTCCTCATCAATAACCAAGCAGTCCAAGGACCAGCCATATTTCCAAGAAAAGTACGTAGGGTTTTAATGCGAATCATATCATCCTTTTTACCGCAGACGGCTCCTGCAATTACATCGCTATGACCACCGATATATTTGGTTGCAGAGTAGATGGAAAAATCAGCACCCAATTCCAATGGTCTTTGCCAAAGCGGACCCATATAGGTATTGTCAACGGCTACTTTCACTAAATGATCGCCTTGACTAAGTTTTTTTCCTAAATCTACCAGCATGGCAATGTCAAACAAATCATTGGTTGGATTGGCGGGTGTTTCCGTATAAATCAATTTTACACGATCAAGGGCATTGCAGCTTTTGATTCTATCTAAAATATCTTCTTGACTATCCCAAGGAAAATATTCGATGTGATCAATTTTCATTTTGGTCAAGAAGTGTTTAATAAAATGATCCGTTCCACCGTAGATGGGAGATGAAAACAAAATGGCATCACCAGGCGTCAGGTATTCCAACATGACAGTGGAAATGGCGGACATTCCGGATTCAAAACTGGCACAATCATCGGCGTTGTCCCAAAGTGCAATTCTGTTTTCAAGGATTTCGATATCAGGATTGTTTAAGCGGCTATATATGAGACCTGGAATTCTTTCGCCTTCTTTTCTTTCACGAATGCCATAGGCGATTTCGAAAAATGATTTACCCTCTTCTGCCGTATTAAAAACAAAAGTAGAAGTTTGATAAATGGGACATTTGATTGATCCTTCGCTCCATTCAGGATTGTAGCCGTGGCTCATCATTAAGCTCTCCGGCGCATAATTTTTCTTGGACATAACATTGATGTTTGTCCAAAGTTACGCCTATCTCAACATTCTGAAGTAACCAAAATATTCCTTTTTCTCACGCTGTGGACTTTCAAGTATCAAACGATATGCATAGACACCGTCTTGAACATAATGTTGTCCTTCATGAGCTTCTCCCAACCAGTTTTCTTCTGGGTCAGTAGAATGATAAATGATGTCTCCCCATCGATTATAAATGAAAACCTCATAACTTTTGGCATTGTAAATAATGGGCTGCCACACTTCATTAATCCCATCTTTATCAGGTGTGAAAGTATTGGGAATAAATGCATAAGCATCACAAGTTTCAAAGTCCAAAACGATATCCCTATTGACCGTCGCGCAAGAGTTACTTGCAGTTAGGGAATAATATCCGGACTCGGAAACAACGATGGTTTCAGAAGTTTCACCAGTGTTCCAATAAAAACTGGTAGCGTGAGAGCCAGGAGCGCCTAGGGTGACAGTTGTTCCTTCACAATAAGTGGTGTTATCCGTCCATTCAATATTGGGAAGAAAAGTCATTGTAATGGTCATTTGATCTTGACTGAAGCAAGTGCCATCATCGTATGTTGCGGTGAGCAATCCCACTTCATTGGCCAAAGTAGTTGGACCAACATCACCATTGGACCAAGTGACGGTATTTCCTGCATCAATGAGAATCGCACCCCCTTCACAAAAATCGGCGGTCGTTGGTAAATTAACAAAGAAAGGTTGAACGATATTGATATCCACATTGTCAAAGGTGATGCACCCATTTCCATAGGTCAAGGTGGCGGTCAAAGATTCCGTTCCAGGTGAAGGATTATTCTGGGTGTAACTACTGCCAACGCTTGTAGAAGAAGTTGCACTAGAAGACCATTGAACACTCTGTGTTGAGGTAACAGTGAAGGGTTGGTCACCACACACGGTTTGAGTTGGCCCCAAATCCCAAAGCGGCGGGATGTATGCTGAGACGATTACATTGTCCGTCGCGTCACAGGTATTGATACTAAGTGTCACAGAAACTGTTTCACTTCCGTTTGGCAATACTTGAGAAGTAAAAGTATTGGAAGTGCTGTTATCAGACCATTCAATATTGGTGACCAAATTGAGGTTGGGACAATTGGTATTGTTCACAATAACATCGAAAGGAATATTGGGACACACCTGAAAATTATTTCCAAGATTGATGATAGGAACAGGAAGTATCTCAACGATGATATCATCAGATGCGGTGCATCCTTCTGCGTTGGTAACAGTTAAGTTGTAGGTGCCAGATTCTGTTACAACAGGCGTCAAAGTGTTTTGTCCGGAGGAAATATTGCCATTGAGAGAAGTAACCGACCAAGAAGCGGTGTAGCCAGCTTGGGCAGAACCACTCAAAGTAATTGTACTGTTGGTACATTGTCCAAGGAGATCATTTCCAGCAAAAGGAACCGTCGCTGCTGATTCGGTTATGGTGATGTCATCGGTCGCGGTGCAAGTGCCAATAAGGATGTCCACGGTATATATTCCGGGGGCATCAATGTCGATGGAGTTGACGTCTGTGCTACCATCAGACCAAGTAATTTGATCATAGTTGCCGACAATACTCAGAGGCATTATTTCCAAAGGACAGATGTTGTTGTCATTAAAAATCCCACCAGGTATGATGGTGACTGTGGGATTCGTGACCAACTCTATGTACACCTCGTCTGTGACCGAGCAACCCGGTCCTCCTGTTGCAGTAAAAGTATATGTTCCCGTTTGATCAACAACCAGAGTTCCATCTGGAGCGGTGCTAACAATGTTACCTGTATTTCCAGGTTCAATGGACCATGCGATGGGAAAGCCTGCTTGAAATTCGATACCTGAATTGGGATCTGATGGGGAGTGGGTATACGTTAAATTGGTTGGCGAGGTACAGAAAATAACATCATCCCCGGCACTAAAAGGTTCGAGGCTCGTTTCAGATACTGTAACATTTACAGGTACTCCCGCTGTAGCACATCCCGCAATAGAAGGAGTAACCGTTACATTGGCTTGCCCCATACCGCTGAATGTGTTGCCTGTGTAAACTGGATCAGAAGATCCATTGCCACTGGTAATGTCCCATTGCAAAGAACTGTAATTGCCTCCTGTAGGTGTCAAAGTCCAATTGGCATTGGCACAAATACTTATATTGTTCACCGTGACAGTTGGCGTTGCACTAGGCTGAACGTTGTGATTCCTGGTATAGACCAATCCGCAATTGTCTGTGTAAGTCATTTGAATAACTGTTCCTGCTCCAGCTCCTGAAACATTGACAATTCCTGCTTGTGCAGCATTGGGTGTTGAAATAGCACCGGGACCTGCGGTAATCGACCAACTAAAATTATTGGTGTTGGTGATGTCGATGGCTGTTGCATCCAAAGTGAAATTGGATCCAGGACAAATATTTTCAGTTGAAGCGGGCAGTGTAATGGGTGCGCTTGGCAGAGGACAAACTTGTTGGAGATTCATTAACCCACCTGTTGTTCCTGCAAATCCAAAATACGTTGTGGATGAACCCAAAATGGCAGGAAGATTTACTACAGCGGTTAGGTTGAAAGCATCAATCGTGCAAGTGAGCGTTTGTGTAGCGGCAATCCAGGTTATGGTTACAGGATGGAAGGCTCCATTTTCAAGATTACCAACCAATAATGGACCCGCAAGATTGTCTGCAGAATTGTGATTGTTAGAACCATTTCTTAAAAAGGCAATGTGATCCAGTCCTGTCCCTTGACTGGGATCGAAACTAGGCGCGGCATCGTTCACGTAAGTATCAAACTCAATGGCAAATGAATTGCCATTACCAGGCCACGCAAATCCCAAGGCACCGCCATTTCCCGTTGCACCTGGAACATAATTGGGAATATTCTTCATGATGAAACTAACCCCATCCGCACCATCCGTATTGGTAGCGCTGAATTTCATGTTGAAGGACTTTGTAAAATTACAATTCAAATCCAAAGATGATGTGCTCCAAATAACACCCATGGCGCTATTTTGAGTCTGCGTCGTTAAATTGTAGCAAGTCCCAGAAACGGTAGCCGTGTTGATAAAACCAGTCGCTATTTGATATTGTCCCCAAATCAGCGATTGAATCCATGACAAAAACAATAATGTAAGGAATACTTTTTTCATTTGAGCATAGCGTTAAACTTGGTTTGGTGTTATTGCGTTAACAATGTGCTAAGATAATCAAACCAATAGAAAGACTAAAGAAGTTCCATTTGGGTTGTTTGAGATATGGAAAATAAAAACTACTTTAGTCCCCTAATTGATGGTATGAAAAGAATTCTTGTTTTCCTTCTATGTTTAACTGCTGAATGCTTGATCGCACAACCAGCAACTAAAAAACAAATTTTAAGGCTATACAACGGTCAAATAAAAGAAGGGGAGAAACTTACCTATGATTATCCCATTATGCAGCCGGCCTTTTTCAATTTAGACGGAAAGCACTTTGATGCGGAGAATGTGGCTTTTTTTAGAAACAACCATGGTTTTTTTGCCAACCTTTCGGAATTTTATGGTGAGCGTTCTGAGCGTTATGCCATGAGAATTAAGAATACTGGTAGAATTCAGTTGTTTGAAGAAATTGATATTACTGCCTATGGAGGGCTTGATCTAAACACCTCCAATCCTCGTAGATTGGCTACAGGTGAAGTTTGGCAATTTTATGCCAAGGATGAAGGCGTATTGAAAAAAGGGAATTACAAGAATTTAAAAGTTGATTTACAGGACAACCCTAATTGTCAGACCTATTTGAAGTCCTACAAACGATTAACGGCGCTACAAATAGGTTTAGCATCAGTGGGTGCAGGTATCATCGCACAACAGTTTTACAGCATGAGAGATAAAAATGCAGCATTTACACCACAAATTGGATTGGGCCTGATCATGGCCGGTTCTTCATTGTTCTTTGATGGTCCCAAGACAGATGCCCTTTGGCTAGCCGTGGACAATTACAAATAACTTCATTGTCCCATTATTCATCCAAGTGCCCAAACTTTCCCATTTGAAAGTCTTGGTAGGCTTGAATGATTTCCTCCCTCGTATTCATTACAAAAGGTCCATAGGCTGCTATGGGTTCCATGATGGGTTCTCCATTCAGCATCAACACGATACTTTCTTCAAGAGATTCAATGATAATGTTTTCTCCTGAATCGGAAAAAACACCAAAATCGTTGCCTTTGAGAATTTCATTGCCATTAACCCGAACACTTCCTTTGATAACCACCATGGCGGTGTGATCATGCTGAGGGAAATTCAAGTCAACTTTTTTATTGGTATTTAAATACAAATTAAAAAGATCAACTTTGGTGTGAGTCTTAGCTGGTCCTTGTTGACCTTGGAATGTTCCAGCAATGATCTTGACAGAGCCGGCATCTTCGGGTAAAACAACTTCATTGATTTGTTCTTTGGTGATGGCTTGATAACTTGGGGTATCCATCTTGTGCTTGGCTGGTAAATTCACCCAAAGTTGCACCATCTGAAAAATCCCCCCTTGTGAAGCAAATTCTTTCTCATGGTATTCTTTGTGTAAAACCCCAGAGGCGGCAGTCATCCACTGAACCTCGCCTTCTCCGATGGTACCGCTATTGCCCGCACTATCATGGTGACTCACTTTTCCTTGATAGGCAATGGTGACGGTTTCAAATCCTCTGTGGGGATGAACGCCAACGCCTGGTGGTGTGCTAGATGGTGGGAAATAGTGTGGCGAGTTGTAATCTAGCATGATAAACGGATTCATGCGTTGCATGTTTACCATGGATGGAATGTAATTGTGTACCCTAAAACCATCTCCTACCATGTGCGGTGGGGGAGGGGATAATGCTACATCTAAAGTCTTTGTGTTTTGCATTTTAATACATTAAGTGCATTTTGCTTTTCTCTCGCCAGCCGGCCTGATGCTGATACTGTACAAAGAAAATTTTCAAGTTGGCTTGGTGCTCGTATTCAACAAAGAAAATCTTCTTATCGGCTTGGTGCTCGTATTGTACAAAATACCAAAGGCCTTTATTTTCTTGAGCTTGGTGCTCGTAATCCACTTTAAAAACTTTTAAATCAGCCTGGTGTTCATATTGGACAACAAAAACTTTGAGCGGAGCTTCATGCGAATATTGGGTTGAATAAATCTTCTGACTCCAGACTGAATTGAACGCAAAAAATAAAACCAATAGGCCAATTGACTTCGTCATCAAATTCTGTTTTTAAGTCCATTACTTGAACGGTAGCGATCATCTTGATATTGGGACATTAAGAATTGTAAAGTTTCGTTCACTTTTTCAAATCCCCATTCTTTTCCCCAAAGAAATAAGCCTTTTGGATAATTCACTCCCTTTGTCATGGCCAAATCAATATCATCCTCGCTTGCAAGTCCTAAATAATGCGCATCACAGGCTTCGTTAATGAGCATACAAAGAATCCGATTTTGTATTTCTCTTGCTTTGTTGTCATTTAATTCTACATCTGGACATCCATCTGGGTAAGTGTAAAAACCTCGTCCCGTTTTTCTTCCGAGCCACCTGGCTTCTAATAATTTCTTTTGGGTAATGCTCGGCTTGAATCTGGGATCAAAATAAAATGAAGCAAATACACTTTCAGTCACGGTGTAATTCACATCATGACCAATTAAATCCATCAGTTCAAATGGCCCCATTTTGAAACCAGCTTGGCGCATGGCCGCATCTATTTCTGGTTGAGAAGCCAAACCTTCATCATAAATTCTCAAAGCTTCACTGTAATAAGGACGAGCCACTCGATTGACGATAAACCCCGGCCAATCTTTTGCAACGACGGGTACCTTTTTCCATGAAATCATCATGTCTTTCAATTGTTGAGGTAGGTTCTCTGCTGTTTGTATGGCCGGAATAATCTCAACCAATGGCATGATGGTAGCCGGATTAAAAAAATGCAACCCAATCACACGCTCAGGGTGTTGGCACACGGAAGCAATTGCAGTTACCGATAATGACGACGTGTTGGTAGCCAAAATCACAGATTCATCCAATAATGCATCCAATTGCTGAAAAACAGATTGTTTAACCTCTAGCTTCTCAACAATGGCTTCAATGATTAATCCACATCCGGCAAAGGCATTGGTGGAAGTAGAAGTTTGTATGGATTCAACAATTTGATGACTTTGCTCTTGGGTGAACTTGCCTTTTTCAACCAATTTATTTAAACCTTTTTTCAGATCATCCATTGCCTTGGATAGTTGTTCTTCTTGAATGTCAACCAATACTACTTGATGCCCTGCTTGAGCAGCTACTTGAGCAATACCTGCTCCCATCGCACCACCACCTAAAACGCCAATTTTCATCCGTTATTTTTTTTGCTAATTTGGTTGAAATTGCTGAATAATTGCCATTTTTGTTCTATGCGTTTTGTCCTTTTTATCAACTTGTTTTTGCTCATGTTAATGGGAGAGGCACAATCTCCGATGTATTGGGAAAAGCAAGGAGATGATGCAGCCGAACTCGAAAATTGGTCAGCGGCATTCGCGTCTTACAAAGTAAGTTTTGACCTTGATTCAAGTGTTTTTGAAAGAAGAGTCAAATTGGCACGAGCAGCATTTGAGTCCAGAGAAGATCCGTTGGCGATTCGTTACTTTCAATCCGCATCGAGAATAGATCAAGGTAAAATTCATCCAGAATCCTATTTCTTCTTGTGTAAGATTATGCAACGCAATGGTCGATACGACGAGGCCATTTTTTATGCTAAGAAATTTAAGCAGCGTGCAAAAGGAAAGAAAGATTACAAGACGTTGTTGGAACAATCTGATGCGGTGTTGAGTGCTTCTCAGTGGGCGTTGAATCAAACTCCGGTAGATTCCATTCTTTTGAAATCCTCTTCCATCAATACAGATCAGAATGAAGGTCAGCCCTATTGGCAGAGTGATACTTTGTATTACTTGGCCTGGAATGAAGCAGGATGGCTACAGATGAAAACAGATACTGCTCAGCTTAAAAGGTACCCATTTAAAGAACAATGGAATGGCAATCCTGTTTTACACATCATTGCGCATCAGCAGGAGTGGATTGGAGTGGGTAAATCTTCTGATGGCCAACTTGTATTGTTAAATAAAAACAGCTTGACAAAGGAGTGGAGTAGGATGCAATTGTGCAATGCTCAATCGGGTAACAGCTCGATGCCATTTTTAGGAAATTGGAATGGGGTGGATTATTTGATTTTCTCATCAGATCGCGAAGGAGGAAAAGGGGGATTGGATTTATGGCTGTCTCGTTTTACAAATGGGAATTGGGGAATTCCTTTCAATGCCGGAGATATCAATTCTGTAGAAGACGATATTGAACCAAGATGTATCAATGGTGAATTGTATTTTAGTTCAAACGGACACGTTGGTTTTGGTGAATTTGATTTGTTTAAAGTTTCAGGTCAGCCCGGATCTTGGGGAACACCAATCAATTTGGGTTTGCCTCTGAATTCGTGCAAAAACGACATTGGATTAGATGTATTAAAAACCAAACAAGATCAGCGTTGGGTATTGGGATCTGCTAGAAATTCTTCGGGTTGTTGTCCTGATATACTGGAGTATCATTGGTTTGTCACTTCAGAGGATACCGTTTCCAAGATTATAGTACCCACAGAGGTTAAAAAAATACAGCAATGGTTGCCATTGAAATTATACTTCCACAATGACGAACCCAATCCCAATTCATGGGATACATTAACACAATGGACCTTTACCAATTGTCAAACGTCCTATCTCAACCAAGAGTCCAATTATATTCAACAGTTTAAGGGAGATGCCGCAGCCATCGAAGACTGGGAATCTTTTAAAGACATTGAGTTGGTGAAGACATACAATCAATTGCAACAGGTTTTATTGCTCATTGAGTCACGTTTAACTTTTGGGGATACCATCACACTCACCGTTCGAGGATTTGCAAGTCCGTTGGCTGATGGCAAATACAATCAAAATCTCACAAGCAGAAGAATTATGTCTCTAAGAAATGAGATCATTATGTTTCATAATGGTGCATTGAGACCCTATATCGATCAGACATTGCTCATACATCCCATTCCTTTTGGAGAATCTACATCCAAAAAGATCAGTGATGATAAAGCCAATCAAAGGATGAGTGTATACAGCGCAGGTGCTCGATTGGAAAGAAGAATTGAAATTGAATCCATCGATTGGAAGAGCAGAAAGTAATCAGAACGCAGCTGCTTTTGAAACGCTGAACATGATGAGTGTATTTTGATTTTTGATGTTGTCAATGTCTTTCGTGATGCTTTGTTTTCCTTCTAATTGAAATAAAAATTGGTTATCAGTTTTCAATCGCAGTGTCAAACCGATGGATGAATGATTGACTATTTTTTCACTGTTATTGAGTAGTATAAAGGAATCAGGATCAATCATTGTTTCATATCGTAAAGCAATGCTCCAGTGGTTGTTCATTTGATTGCTAACTATGGCAACAGGTGAATACCATTGGCTTTTATGATTGTTTATTAGAGCATTTCCCAAATCAAAACCAACAATGGCTTTCCAGTTTTTTTGAGTTAGGGTAGAATAAAAATTGTGGTACTGACGATGGATATTTCCTGCAGTATTTTGAAATCCCCAAAAACCATTGTAGGAAAGTTGAAGGTTATCATGAAGAACAAAATTGGAGCTCCAACCCCAGGAAGGTTTTTTGATGGGCAATTCAAGATGTGCTTGTTGCCATCCTGATAATATCAACCCTCCTAGAGAAATTTTTTCATTTTTGGAAATCCATTGAAAGTGTGCACCGCTCTCATAATAGGGACTATTCTCAGCGAGAAGGCTTCTTGTTAAGGTCAAATTGTTTTGTACCCAAGCACTTTCAAAACCGATGTGAGAAGGGAAAATACCCATGGTTAACTTTAATGATTTCCATGCGTGTGGTTGGAATTGCAACTGCGCCTTAGAAATCAGCTGTGCCCATTGGGGTTGATCGCTGTAATTGCGTCGGATATAGTCCCCATCTTGAATGCCCAATTGGATATTCCAATCTTTCCACTGATTTGTCCAATCCAATTGTGCGTAGTTGATTCTTGGTTTTTGAAGATGAAAATGATTGTACAGATAGGGCTGCTGTTCTGTTGAATTATTTTTTAATTCAAGTCCATAATACGTTTCGAGCTGAAGTTGGAATGGCCTCTCTTTTTTTTCAATTTGACAAAACCCCTCTAAAGAAAGCAAGAGAGAAAGGGTTGATAGTATGGGAATAAGTATTTTCATCATTGTATTTTATGACCACCGGGCCAATTTCCATTCTTTTTCTTGCTGCGGAGTGAGGAAACTCCATGCAATAAAGCGGGTTTGCTTATTTCCATTGGCCCATTCGATTGTTTTGAATTGTCTGATGGGGAGCGACTTTGCTATTTTCTCCAACACCATTAGATGATCTTTTTGCGAGACAAGACTCGTAAACCAAAAACAATTGCGACTCCAATCGAGGCTTTCCGTCATCATATTTTGTATAAACTGCACCTCGCCTCCCTGACACCATAGTTCACGGTGTTGTCCTCCAAAGTTCAAAACAACATCAGGCTTTTTTTGAGCGGTGAGATTTTTTATTTTTCGCAATGATTGTTGTTTCGCCGATTCAGCTGAATCATGAAAAGGCGGATTGCATATGGTGAAATCCCAAAGCTCGCGAGAAGAAACAACACCATTGAAAATTTGATGGGCATTGTGCTGTTTTCTGAACTCAATCTTATTGCGTAATCTTTCATTCTGAGAGGATATTTTTTTCGCGTTCTCCAAAGCCATTTGATCAATATCTGTTGCAATAAAATTCCACTGATAACAATGAGAACCAATAATGGGATAAATACAATTGGCACCTGTACCAATGTCCAAGACAGTGATAGCGGATGGGATTTTCTTTGAATTCAAAAGATCAGCCACACGATGGATGTACTCAGCTCGACCAGGAATGGGAGGACACAAATATCCTTTTGGAATACTCCAATCCAATAGGTCATAATCTTTTTTTAGAATAGCTTTATTGAGGGCAATGACCGCCAATGGATTGGCAAAGTCAATGGTGAGTTGTTGAAATTCATTTTCATGAACAAATTCTTTTAAGGTTATTTCAATGCTGGATAATGCGTTGAAATCGTAATTGCCTTGGTGAATATTTCTGGGATGAAAACTAGACATGAGATGATGTAAAAAGTGATTGGCCTTCTATGATGTGCACTCCCAAGGCTGTACTTTTAGAAAGTTCTGCCATTTTTTTCGCGACTTGAGAACCAGCTATGGGTCTGTAGCGAAAAGGAAGTAACCAACTAAATAATGGCATGATCCATTGTCCCAATTGCTCAGCTATTCGCATCTCATGTCGCTTTCCCAAAAGCAGAGAAGGTCTTATAATACTGACACGTGGAAGTTGTTGTTGTTCAACAGCTATTTCAATTTCGCCTTTTAATCTAAGATAGAAATTATTGCTTTTTGCATCTGCACCAATTGCAGAAACAAAGATGAAATGGGTAGCATGTTTTTGTTTTGCAATTTTTGCAGCATTTATGGTGATATCAAAATCAATTTGCCGGTAGGCCTGCTGATCTCCATTGACTTTTTTCTTAGTGGTTCCGATGCAAGAGAATAGGATGCTATGATCTGGAATTGCTTTATTCAAAGCTTCCTGATCATGAAAATCCACAACCAACTGATGAAGTTTATTATGCGAAAATTTCACTGGTTTTCTCACTAAAGTGTGAACTTCAGTAAAGAATGGGTCATTCAGTAAAAGTTGCAAGAGTTCGCTTCCAATGAGCCCTGATGCACCAATGAGTGTGGCTTTCATGAAGCAAATGTAGTTATCTTGAAGTACTTAAACGGCAGAGAAGTACAAATCAGCTTCGGCTTTTCTTCTTCTGATTAAGCCATTCAGGATTTTGTTATCGACCGTGATGTAAGAATTTTCCATCCAATTTCTGATGACTTCGTTGGGAGAGGATTGATTGATCAAATCAAACAAGATTTCGGATCCTCCTGTATTGTAGGTGTGAGAAACCAACGCATCAAACTGATTTTGGTTTAACTGAACGGTAATGTTTTGTAATACTAATTTTTCAAACTCGATTAAATCTTGCTGTAACAGATATTTAGCTTGCGATTCAGAAATGATTAAATTCTGAGGAACTCCTTGTCCATTGATTTTGGTCGTTCCGAATCCTATGGTCCATTTTCCTGCAGGACATTGGTAAGCCTGAAGCCTTAGGCCTTCAAATTCTTTAATGAGGTCGATTCCTTTGGTTGAAGTTTTCATTTCAGAATGGATTAGAAATGGGGAATTATTGATGAGCAAGATACATTTGGTAAGACTTGCGATGAAAACGGTACGCAATAATTAAACAACCACCAACAAGCAAAGTATAAATCAGCAAAGGGTTATGCATGTCTTTGTAAGGATTCCAATTTTTAATCAATAACCACATGATGGTTGAAAGCATACCAGCGTACACCAAACAGGGGGCTAGAACTGCACCAAAATATTGGTGTAGTCTCCATTTTTCTTTTGGTATCTGATACAAAAACACCGACCAGTGTTTGACTTCTCCCAGGTATAAATAAACAGAATAGTCAATAAAACTCAGACCCTTTTGCTGAGGCGCTAAATTTTTTGTGTTGAACGAATATTGATAAAAGGCATAGATGACGTAGGCCGTTAGAGATGCTATGATGAGTAGGAGAGGACTCCAACCCAATCCCATTATACTCACCAGCGGGTTGGCCTCTTTGGATAAATCCCTTGTGTGTTCAAAGGTACTAAGGGCGTCAAAAATTCTTGAGAATATTATCCAAAAAGAAAGGATATAGAAATTTAGTTTTCTGGTCATGCTCATTAGGTTTTGTACGGAAGGTAAAATACTAATCCAAGTTCACTTACAATTATTCTCCTAATAAATGATAAAGAAAAATCCAGAGGCTGATGAAGAATAGTCCAAAATATATTTCTCTTTTAACTTTTGAAAGTCGTTTTCTTTTCCAAAGCAATGAGGTGCACCATAAGAAATAGAGGATAGTGAACAAAATTGGTATATAAAATCTATACATGAGAAGAAGAAAAAAAAAGGTTGTCATTATTGACAACCTTTAAATAGCTTTAATTTTTTAACCTAGATAGGATTTTAACATTCTGCTTCGGCTTGTATGTTTCAATCGGCGAATGGCTTTTTCCTTAATCTGACGCACACGTTCGCGTGTCAAATCAAAACGTTCACCAATTTCTTCCAAAGTTAATGGATGCTCTCCATTCAAACCAAAATACAATCTCACCACATCAGCTTCTCTTGAAGTCAATGTTTTCAATGAGCGCTCGATTTCTTTTCTCAAAGATTCGTGCAACAAGTCATTGTCCGGTGATGGAGTGTCATTGGTCTGTAAAACGTCATACATGGTAGAGCTGCTCTCATCTCCATCTTTCAATGGAGCATCCATGGATACGTGACGACCGCTGTTTCGTAAACTTTGCTTTACTTCATCCAAAGTCATTTCCAATACCTCCGCCAACTCTGCTGGTGTGGGAGGTCTTTCAAATTCTTGTTCAAGTTTAGCAAACGCCTTGTTGATTTTGTTGATAGAGCCAATCTTGTTCAATGGTAAGCGCACGATGCGCGATTGCTCTGCCAACGCTTGTAGGATGGATTGGCGAATCCACCATACGGCATAAGAAATAAATTTGAAACCTCTCGTTTCATCAAAACGTTGCGCTGCCTTGATCAATCCTAAGTTTCCTTCGTTGATTAAGTCAGGCAAGGACAAGCCTTGGTTTTGATATTGCTTGGATACTGATACCACGAATCGGAGGTTGGCTTTGGTTAATTTTTCAAGGGCCACTTGGTCGCCTTGCTTGATCCTACGTGCCAACTCTACTTCCTCTTCCGCGGTAATCAAATCCACGCGACCGATCTCTTGCAAATATTTGTCAAGTGATGCGGTTTCCCGGTTGGTTACCTGTTTGGTGATTTTTAACTGTCTCATGCTGGATGAAAAGTTCCTTTATCTTGTTATAACGTAATTTATTTTTATTGGTTGCCTTCTGCTGGAGCTTCAGCTGTTTTTTCTGGTTTGGGCAACAAGACCTTTCTTGACAACTTCAATTTGTTGTTCTTTGGATCTCTTCCCAAAACTTTGAATTTAACGATATCACCAACTTTTAAAACTTTGCTCACATCATCCACACGGTGCCATTCCAACTCGCTCACGTGAATCAATCCATCTGTACCAGGAAGGATTTCTACAAAAGCACCAAAAGGTTGAATGGTTTTTACAGGACCTTCATAGACTTCACCGATCTCAACTTGTGGAGGCCAAACGATGCTCTTCACTCGGTTCACGGCTGCATCCAAGCTGGCTTTATCAGCAGAAGCAATTTCAACCACACCTTTTCCATCTTTCTCATCAATAGAGATAGTGGCTCCGGTTGTTTTTTGAATTTCTTGAATAACCTTTCCACCAGGACCGATAACTGGACCAATCATATCCGAAGGAATTTCAAAGCTCACAATACGTGGTGCATGTGGCTTATAGTCTTCTCTTGGTTTATCAATGGTTTTTGTAATTTCTCCGAGGATGTGCAAACGACCTTCTTTGGCTTGATCCAAGGCTTCCGTCAACACTTGCATGGAAAGACCTTTGATTTTGATGTCCATTTGACATGCTGTAATTCCTTTGGAAGTTCCAGTGACTTTGAAGTCCATATCCCCCAAGTGATCTTCGTCTCCTAAGATATCGCTCAATACAGCATATTTACCGCTGCTCTCATCTGTGATCAATCCCATTGCGATACCCGATACTGGAGCAGTGATTGGAACACCACCGTCCATCATGGCCAAAGTTCCGGCACAAACGGTTGCCATGGATGAAGATCCATTGGATTCCAAAATGTCTGAAACAATACGGATAGTGTAAGGACAATCTTCATTCTTAGGCAACACGGGTTTCAATGCGCGCAATGCCAAATTACCGTGCCCAATTTCTCTTCTTCCTGTTCCTCTAATAGGTCGAGCTTCTCCAGTGGAGAAAGGTGGGAAGTTGTAGTGTAACAAAAACTTGTCATAACGAACTTCAGCAACACCATCTATCAACTGCTCATCCAATTTTGTACCCAAAGTCAACGTGGTTAACGATTGGGTTTCTCCTCTTGTAAAGATGGATGAACCGTGTGTACCAGGCAAGTAATCTACTTCACACCAGATGGGACGAATGGTGCGTGTATCGCGACCATCTAGACGAACACCATCATTCAAGATCATGTTGCGCATGGCATCTTTTAAGCAGTCGTGTGTATATTTCTTCAATAAGAAAGACTTCTCTTTTTTTTCCTCATCAGAAAATTGACCAATAAAGTCCGCTTCAATTTGATGAAATGTGGCAGAGCGCTCATGTTTTTCAGATGGCTTTTTAGCAGCATCATAAAACTTCTGATAACACTCATTCCACACACGGGCTTTCAATTCTTCGTCTTTGGGTTCGTGGCAATACTCACGTTTTGGTCCATTCTTGCCGACTTTGGCGGCCAAATCCAATTGTGCTTGGCATTGCATTTTGATAGCAGCGTGGGCAACTTCAATGGCAGCAACCATTTCAGCTTCGCTCACTTCTTTCATTTCACCTTCTACCATCACGATAGAGTCGGCGCTACCAGCAACAATCAAATCGATGTCAGCGTGCTCCAATGCGGAGCGGGTAGGGTTAACCACCAACTCTCCATGAATTCGCGCAACACGAACTTCGGAAATAGGACCATTGAATGGAATGTCTGAAACGGCAATGGCTGCAGAAGCTGCCAATCCGGCCAAACTATCGGACATATTCTCTTTGTCAGCTGAAATCAAGTTAACAATAACTTGGGTATCGCTGTGATAATCTTCAGGGAACATCGGGCGCAAAGCGCGGTCGATCAAACGAGAAACCAAAATTTCATCGTCATAAGGGCGGGCTTCACGTTTGAAATATCCACCAGGAAATCTTCCAGCGGCGGCATACTTCTCACGGTACTCAACAGTCAATGGAAGAAAATCCATTCCTTCTTTGGCATCAATGTTTGATACCACAGTTGCAAGGAGCATCGTATCTCCTTGTCTCACAACCACAGACCCATGTGCTTGCTTGGCCAACTTACCCGTTTCAATGGTAATGGCACGTCCATCGCCATGGTCAATGGTCATGGTAATTGCTTCTACTTTCATCTTATTTTTCGTCTTAATTTAATTCTTCTAAAAAACGACAAAAGGCAATGTAAAATTGCCCTTTGCCAAATGGTGTATGGAAAGGAGCCGACTTACCTGCGTAAATCCAATTCCTTAACAATAGCACGATAACGGTTGATCTCAGTCTTGTACAAATAGTCCAAAAGACTTCTGCGCTTACCAACCAATTTGATCAACGAACGTTGTGTGTTGTAATCTTTCTTGTTTCTTTTCAAGTGCTCAGTCAAGTGGCTGATGCGGTAAGAAAAAAGAGCGATTTGCCCTTCTGAGCTACCCGTGTCAGTAGCTGACTTGCCATGTTTGGCGAAGATTTCTTGTTTTTTTTGTGTAGTTAAATACATGCTAATACTTTTTAGTGATTGTTATGTAGCCCTTTCGGGGTGGGCAAATATAGTCAAAACAAATGGTTTTCAAAAGTTTATTCTGATTTTACCTCAAAACAAATTTCACAGGAACGATGTATTTGCTTCTGACCACCTTGCCGTTGTGTCTGGCTGGTTTGAAGGCATGGTCCAACCTCTTTAATACGGCTATGGCCTCTTTGTCAAAGTTTTTTGAACCGGGAACACTTCTCAAAACTTTGTGCTCGGTAGTGGTACCATTGCGCTCAACAATCATTTCGACATATACGCTACCTTCAATTCCATTGTCCTTTTCATATTGGGGGTAGAGCAATTTTCGGCCAATTTCGGTGCGCAAATCTGTTCCTAAATATTGGGCAGGTTCCTCGACATAACCAAGCAAATCATTGGTGTCACTTTCGTTTCTGTAATAAGGTTCTTCAACGGGAACAGCAATGTCATAGTCATTTTCTATACTGATGTCATAAGGAGATTCTTCCACGGCGGGAGGGGGTATATCCAATGGCTCTTCTCCTACTGGATATTCATACCTATGGCTGTTGTCTTCAATTTGAAGAGGTTCTGGAACGGGCTTGTAATAGCGCTTTACCTTGATTCCCTCTGTCAAATACCATCTCTTGTCGTAATGAATGCACGATTTAAGTTTAACAATCAATGTATCCTTATTGTCAGCTATTTTAAATTGAATATTGTAGGTCCAGAAATTTCCTTCTTTATCCGGGTCTATGCTGTGTCCTATGTATTTGGATGATTGCATATCAAAACCGTAATCTGCAATATCCGCCAAAGCCCTGTGGTATTTCTCCTGAACATTTTGATTGAGCTTCTCTGTCCATTCGGCCGTCCGCGCGGGATCGTTCAATTCTTTTTCCAAATTTCGTTGCATGGTTTCATAGTCCATGTTCAGGTTGCGCATTTCCTTTGAAATCTCCAAGATGATTTCTTTGAAGGTATTCAAATCGAAAATGTGGGACTCCAAAAACTTTTTGCTTTCGCTTTTCAAAGCTTTGTAAACATCTGCAGTAAGCTTATCGTAGTTGCTGCTATCAGGTAGGGAGAGACTCTGCGCGTTTGCATTTACCAATTGAACAAAGGACAGTGATAAAATCAAAAAGGATATTTTTAAAATTCTCATGAGATAAAATTGTGTTTTCAAAAATAGATTAATCGTTGCAGCGTGTTTTCCACAATTGGTGAACACCGTTCGTTTTAACAATTGGGTTTGTTCTAATTTTGCCAAAACCCAATCAAAGTGTCCAAATCAATTTCAGAATTACAAAGCATCGCCTCTCAAGTGAGAAGGGATATTGTACGCATGGTGCATGCAGTGAACAGTGGCCATCCTGGCGGAAGTCTGGGATGCACCGACTTGTTTGTTTCTCTTTACTTTAAACAAATGCACCACAATCCAGCGTCGTTTGACATGGATGGAAAAAACCAAGACTTATTCTTTTTGTCCAATGGTCACATTTCACCCGTTTGGTATTCTGTTCTGGCTCGCAGTGGTTATTTTCCTGTGGCTGAATTGGCCACTTTTAGAAAGTTGAATACACGATTGCAAGGTCATCCCACCACGCATGAACACTTACCAGGTATTAGAATTGCCAGCGGTTCTTTGGGACAAGGTTTGTCCGTTGCTTTGGGCGCTGCTCGTGCAAAGAAACTCAATGGAGACAACCATTTGGTGTATGTACTTCAAGGGGACGGAGAAATTCAAGAAGGACAGGTATGGGAAGCTGCGATGTATGCCGCTCACAACAAGGTAGATAATGTCATTGCTTTTGTTGATTGCAACGGTCAACAGATTGATGGTTCTACTGATCAGGTTCTTTCTTTGGGAAACATCAAAGCCAAGTGGGAAGCTTTCGGCTGGATGGTGATGGAAACAGATGGTAATGATTTATTGGCATTGAATACAACCATCGAAGAGGCGCAGAAGGCCGCTCAACAAGGTAAGCCCATCATGATTTTGATGACCACTTCCATGGGTAAAGGTGTAGATTTCATGGAAGGCACGCACAAATGGCATGGAGTTGCTCCCAATAATGAGGAGTTGGCCAATGCTTTATCACAATTAGAAGAAACTTTAGGAGATTATTAATCAGCGCATATGTTAACATTTGAATTGTCCCCCGCCAATGATACCCGTTCAGGTTTTGGTGCAGGTTTATTGGAAGCCGGAAAAAAGAATGATCAAGTAGTTGCCCTTTGTGCTGACTTAACAGGATCTTTAAAAATGGATGCTTTTCAAAAAGCATTTCCAGAGCGATTTTTTCAAACAGGTATAGCAGAAGCCAACATGATTGGCTTAGCTGCTGGTTTAACCATTGGTGGAAAGATTCCATTTACCGGAACTTTTGCCAATTTCAGTACGGGTCGTGTGTATGATCAAATTCGTCAGAGTGTAGCCTACAGTGGAAAGAATGTCAAGATTTGCGCTTCACACGCGGGTTTGACATTGGGAGAGGATGGTGCCACACATCAAATCTTGGAGGACATTGGTATGATGTCGATGTTGCCCGGGATGACTGTGATTAATCCATGCGATTACAACCAAACCAAAGCGGCAACAATGGCCATTGCAGAATACGATGGACCCGTTTACTTGCGTTTTGGTAGACCCAAGGTGACCAATTTCACACCTGTTGATCAGAAGTTTGAAATCGGAAAGGCCTGGCACATTCATGCAGGGAGCGATGTTACCATTGTGGCCACAGGTCATTTGGTTTGGCCAGCAGTTGAAGCAGCTCTGCAATTGGAAGCGGAGGGAGTATCAGTTGACTTGATCAACATCCACACCATCAAACCTCTGGATGAGGCGGCCATAGTGGCCAGTGCCAAGAAGACCAATTGTGTCATCACAGCAGAGGAGCACAACATCATTGGAGGTTTGGGGAGTAGAGTAGCGCAGACATTGGCGCAGCATCATCCATGTCCCATTTCATTCATTGGTGTGAACGATTCTTTTGGAGAATCCGCCACCCCTGATCAATTGATGGAGAAATACGGGCTAGACAGCAAGAGCATTTACGCTCGTGTGAAGATGATGAAGGGGATGTAAAGGGAAGGTCTTAGCCTTCACAAATCCGAACTCACCCTCATTTGAAGTCTTCCTCCAAGACCTTCTTGGATGATGCGGACTAAGGTTGACAAGCGGATATCGCTGGCATTGTTTTCTATGCGCGATATATATGTTTTTGTTGTCCCACATTTGTTGGCCAATGCTTCTTGAGTGAGCCCTTTTTCCTTTCGCAATTCTTGAATCATTACCCCAAGTCGGAATGCTTCAAACTCTTGCTCAAACTGCTCTCTTATCACGGTTCCCCGTTTTCCGTATTGCTGGTCCAGATGTTCCGATAAGCTAGTAGTCTTTTTTGTGTTGTTTTTCATGACAATATTGTTCTTTTAACTGTTCCGCTCTTTTCATTTGGTTCTTGGGTATTTTCCATGATTTCTTTTGAAAACCATTCAACAAAATCACCAATTTATCTTCATCAAAAAAACAAAATACCCTATATATATCAGAAGCACTTTCCACTCTCACTTCATATAAACCCTTACTTCCGGTAATGTGTTTCAGGTATTTTTCAGGTACTCTTTTCACAGTCGAAATGAGAAGTAGCGTCCAATTGAATTTCTTTTTAACCTCGGGTCTTAATTGATTGAAGAATTTGAGGTAGTGCTCTTCGAAATATATTACTTCCCTGTAGAAATCATGGTTTATTTTGTTTTCTATACTCATTACAAAGTTAGCTAATTAGGTAACAATATCTATTCTTTTATTGTTAAATTGAGGTGAGAAAGTTTCAATAGCAACATTCATATAAGGTGGCATAATGCTATTATGCTTGTTTATGTTAGAAAGAGAAAAGTGGATTCCGGTTCATCACATATCTTCTCTATTTGTAGTGAATTTTGTTTCTGTTTCTACTGCATCTTTTTTCTTCTTTCCCAAAAACACTTTTCCCTTATCTTCGCTCACGTACTTATTATACTATGAATTACAATAAACTGAACGTGATTTTGGGTTGGGCCATGTTTGTGGTGGCTACCGTTGTTTACACTTTAACTTTAGAACCTACGATGCCTTTTTGGGATTGTGGTGAGTTCATTGCCTCCGCCTACAAGCTTGAGGTTGGTCACCCTCCCGGAGCTCCCTTGTTTATGATGATTGCCCGTCTTTTCTCGGCTTTCGTTGATCCAGCCCAGGTTCCTTTTATGGTCAATTTCCTTTCAGCGGTTTCCTCAGGCGCCACCATCATGTTCCTCTTCTGGTCCATTACTCATTTGGCCAAGAAATTGGCTGGCCATGATGCTGAATCCGATCAAGGTAAAATGTGGGCCGTTTTGGGCTCTGGTATCATTGGTGGTTTGGCTTATACCTTCAGCGATACTTTTTGGTTTTCTGCAGTGGAAGGTGAGGTGTATGCGATGTCTTCCTTGTTCACCGCCGTTGTATTCTGGGCCATCCTGAAATGGGAGAGCATGGTATCAAAAGACAATAACGAATTGCGTTGGGTGATCTTGATTGCCTACTTGATGGGATTGTCCATCGGGGTCCACTTATTGAACCTCTTGGCCATTCCTGCAATTTGCTTTGTTTACTATTTCAAAAAATACGACATCACCATTAAAGGGATGGTTTACACTTTGTTGGTGTCATTGGGTCTTTTGACTTTGATGCAAACTGGTATCATCATCTATTTTGTAAAGGCTGCTGCGGCAATGGAGAAGCTCTTTGTCAATGGTTTTGGAATGGGATTCAATTCCGGCGTGATTTTCTATTTGTTATTGATAACAACCTTGATTGTTCTGGGTCTGCGTTATTTCAAAAAGAAAAACATGTTGGCCTTGCATACCCTGGTTTTGGGAATTACTGTGGCCATCATTGGTTATACAACTTTTGCAGTGATTTTGGTTCGTTCCCAAGCCAATACGCCCATGGATGAGAACAATCCAGAGAACATGTTTGCCTTGTTGAGCTATTTGAATCGTGAGCAATATGGTGATCGTCCATTATTGTTTGGTCAATACTTCAACACTCCAGAAGATGTGATGAAACCCTACAGCGATGGGGGAGAGGTTTGGATTCCTTCGTTTAGTGTGCGTGATGCCAAGGGAAGATTGGTTCAATCTTGTCGTGAGAAATACCAAGCGGAAGAATACATTGCTGCGCAAAAAGATCAGAAATTATCCATTGTTCAGGAGTACATTGAGACAGGGGAGAAGAAAAATTCCAAAGTCAATTACCGCAAAGAGTTTTCTGGTTTCTTACCCCGCATGCACAGCAATCAACCTAGTCATGTGCAAGAGTATAAGAAATGGTCCAATTATCACGATTGGAATACAGAGTCTGGAGAGGAAAAGGTGAGAAGAAAGGAGCAGCAGATAGCTCAAATGGAAGCTCAATTGAATCAAGCCAAATCCAAGCAAGAATTGAACATGATGATGCGATCTTTGGACCGCTTGTATGATGATATGAAACCTACTGCGGGTGAGGATTATCGCTTCATGATGGATTATCAAATCAATTTCATGTACTGGCGTTACTTCATGTGGAACTTCGCAGGTCGTCAGGATGACAGTCAAGGAAATGGAGATTTTTTGGATGGCAACTGGATGTCGGGGATTTCCATGGTGGACGAAGCACGCTTGGGTAACCAAGAGAAATTACCAGACCTAGAGAAAAACAACAAAGCCAGAAATTTCTATTATTTCCTTCCATTCATTTTGGGCTTGTTTGGTTTGATTTACCAATTGGTTAAGAATTACAAAGACTTTATTGTGGTTGGTCTTTTGTTTGCATTGACTGGTTTTGCCATCTTGATTTATTTGAATCAGACACCTTTACAGCCAAGAGAGCGTGATTACGCCTATGCAGGTTCATTCTATGCGTTTGCCATTTGGATTGGATTGGGTGTTTATGCGTTGTATTATTTCGCAACGCAATTGACACAGCAGTCATTGACCAAAATTTTTACTTATGCGGGTGGAACTGCTGCATTGTTTTATGTTTTGGAAATCGTTAGCGGTTCTGGTCATGGTTTGTCTTATTCTTTGATGGCCATGTTGGTGATTGGAGGAGTTTGGATGGGAATTGCCTGGTTATTGCAGAAAGTTGGTATGTCTGCCATGATGAAAGCCATGGTGGTGATTGCATTGACCATCCCAGTGCCTTATCTCATGGCCAAAGAAGGATGGGATGATCACAACCGCGCGGGGCGTGAGACTGGTTTGGCAATGGCCATCAACTATCTACAAAGCTTGGCTCCCAATGCCATTGTGTTTACCAATGGGGACAATGATACCTTCCCCTTGTGGTATGCGCAAGAAGTGGAGGGAATCAGAACGGATGTTCGTGTGGTCAATATGTCCTTGCTGAATACAGATTGGTACATTGACCAACAAAAACGCAGAGCTTATGAAAGTGCTCCTGTTCCTTTTAGTATGAATGAGCAGAAGTACCGTCAGGGAACCCGCGATGTGGTTTACATTCAATCGGACGAGGATAAGGCAGGTTATATGAATTTGAAACAAGCCATGCAGTTTGTTCAAAGCGATGATAAGAAAGACATGTTGGACTTCGGATCTCGTTTTGTCAATTATTTCCCTAATCATAAATTCTTCATCAACGTTGATTCTACAAAAGCTGAAAAGTTCAGAGGAATGATGAATCCTGGAGACAGTTTGGTAAGAACCATCGCTTTCCAAATCACAGATGAGCGAGGTCGTCCAAGAAGATACTTGACCAAATCACAGATGATGATTTTGGACTTATTGAACAACATGGATTGGGATCGTCCTGTTTATTTTGCCGTAACTACCGGAAGCGATACCTACATGGGATTGGAGCAGTATTTCCAATTGGAAGGATTGGCTTATCGCTTTACGCCCATTTTGCACAAACGCTCTTCAAATCCTTATGTAGATGGTGGGGTAAACAGTGACATCATGTATGAAAACATGATGACCAAGTTCCAATGGGGCAATATGGACAAGGCTGATATTTATTTGGATGAAAACAACCGCAGAATGACAGCCAACCTCCGTTTGCAATTCTCGCACCTTGCAGAGCAATTGATAGAGGAAGGCAAGAAAGACAAAGCTGCTGAGGTTTTGGATAAGTGCATGACTGTGATTCCCGATAAATTGGCTCCTTTTGAACAACCTCAGATTCTTTGGAGATTGACAGAGTTGTATTTCGATGCAGGCAAGAAAGATAAAGGATTGGAGTTGTCTGAGAAGTTGGTACAATTGAATCAGCAAGAAATCGATTATTTCATGTCTTTGGAAAAAGAGAAACAAGATGCATTGGAGAGAGATATGCAAATGCGCATGCAAGTCAATGATCGCATGATTGAGAAGATTTTAGAAGTTGATCCCAACAATGCCAAAGCCAAAGAATGGAAGAAGAACAATGAGAGCTTGTTAAAAGAGTTGGGATTTGAAGTAGAAGACAGAAGACCTCGTCCAGTTCAAAAACCGAAGGCTGTTCAAGATACCACAAAACCGCAAGTGCCTGGTGAGGCAGCGCCCACCCAAACCGATACTGTAAAATTTTAATCGATAATAAAAGGACTGAGTCAAAATGGCTCGGTCCTTGTTATTTTTGAGGAACAAATATAGAACATGCGAATAAAAGCTACTTTCTCCCTCCTCTCCACCATTTGTTTTTTAACCTTAATGTCTTTTCAAATTGACCCATCTTGGAAGCGAGAGGTCATGCGTAAACACCCCAATGGAAAGCCTTATGTCATCATTTTCTTTGACAGCAAAACGGATAAAATGATGCGTGAGGAAGTGTACTTCCCTAATGGAAAAATGCAATGGGAGGGCAATTACAAGAACATGCTGGAAGATGGAAAGTGGGTGTATTATTTCGAGAATGGCAATACCAAGTCGGTGCAATATTACACCAAGGGAAAGGAGAATGGTGTTTGTTCTGATTACAATGAGTCGGGAAAGCTGATCAAAGAAAGTACCTGGGTCAATGGCAAGGAGGTGAAGGTTCAGAAGTATTAAAAGACAATATTCTTCCTAAAGAACAATAACCTGAGGAAAGGTAAAAGATAAAATACCATCTTTCCCAAGCTCCGTTCCGTAACCAGATTTTTTTATCCCTCCAAAAGGCAAGTGTGGCGCGCTCTTCACGATGTTGTTGAAGACAACCATGGGTTCCTGGATGTGGTGCAATTTTTTAATCCATTTTTCAGGTTCAGCCGTGTAAATGCATGTGCCCAATGCAAAGTGATCGTGTGATCGAAGCTTGAGACATTCTCTCGTATCTTTCCATTTCATGAAAACAACCAAAGGTCCAAAAGTCTCTTCCTGCCAAAGTACATTGTTGGTGTTGTTCAATAAAACAATTCCGGGTTGAACCATTGCTCCTGTTCGTTGCAGTGGAAGAATAACTTCGGCTCCTTGTTGAATACCCCTAAGATATTGCTTTTCCAAATGCTCTGCAGCATCTAAATTGACCAAAGGTCCAATGAAGGTATCCTCCAATAAAGGGTCACCGCATTTTATATTTTTAATGCGCTCTGAAATAGCCAGTTGTATTTCATGCCAACGCGATTCATGAACCAAGATTCTCTTGGCAGCAATACAGGATTGACCAGCATTCAGTAATCGACCTTGGACAATACCATCCATGACCTCCAATAAATCCGCATGTTCGTCGACAATCATGGCATTGCTTCCTCCCAACTCCAGAATGCTCATCTTGATATTTCTCCCTGCCAATGCCGCAACACTGCGTCCTGCGGATTCACTTCCTGTAAGCGATACACCGCATACAGCAGGATGAGATAGTACCTCATCTACCTGATGGGAGGCAATGCACAACACTTGAAACAAATTTTCATGGTACCACGCAGCATCGATGGCTTCTTGAATCTTGAGGGCACAGCCCGTGGTGTATTGACTGTGCTTCAAGAGTATTGTATTGCCAGCAATCAAAGCCGGAATAGCATAGCGGAACACTTGCCAAAAGGGAAAATTCCATGGCATGATGCCTAACCAAACACCAAATGGACGTCGTCTTATTTGCGTAATGACTTCTTCTGACTCTGAGTGAACAGTGGCCAGGTAATCATCAGCATGTTCAAGGTAGTGCTGACAGAGCAAGATACATTTTTCTATCTCCACCATGCCTTGACCAATGGGTTTGCCCATCTCAGTGGCCATCAAATGAGCATATTCGGATTTCCTTTCGGAAAGAATATGACACAATTTTTCAAGGCCTTCCAATCTCTCGGGTACAGATAAAACCTTCCATTTAGAAAAAGCTCTTTCGGCTTTACTGATTTTTTGGACAATAAGATCACTGTTGTCGTTGTCATATTTGGCAACAACCACTTGGCGATATGGATCGATGGATCTGAGCATTAACCTTTGAACCCTAAAGACTGGTTCAAAGATAAAGGAAGCTCGGGCAATAATGAACGATTGACCATGTAACTGTTCAACTCAGCAAATCCACTGAAAATGTAATGTTTCATGGCTGCTTCTCTTAAATAGCCTTTACCCGTGCTGCCGCCGGTACCACTTCGCATGCCTATCATGCGGTGAACCATATTCATGTGACGCCATCTCCAAGTGGCCATCAATTCGTCAATGTCCAATAAATGGTTGATGATGCGATATGCATTTTGAAACAAAGGCATATCACGGTATAGACTAATAAGCATCGCCGAACGTCTGGCTCTTAGAGAAAGACTAGCACCTTCTTTTTCTTCAAAAAACATTTGGTCAAAATGAGCCATATTTCCTTTTTCTTCTTCACGAAGCGTTCCTTCATAAACGCTTCGATAAGTTTTCCAAAAGTCACCTTCACTGCCAATGGTCACCTCATCAAAAAAAGGCATACGAGACAACCAACCGTCAATCAAAGTAAGAAGTGAAGTGGTGGATGAGACATTCTTTATGTGCTCCAAGTCTTTTACATTCAGTTGACTGGTGTAGTAAGATTGACCATGACGCTGCTCCATTTTGAGACCCAATAAACTTTCTAACTCTTTGAATTGCACACTTTGAAAGCCAGAGGCTGGACGCAATAAATCTCTGAACTCCAAGAAATCTATTGGAGTCATGGTTTCTAAAATGTCAATTTGGTGTACCAAGACCCGTAAAATTTCTACAATGCGGTTCATGCGTCTAACAGCGGTGGCTGTTTCAGGAGCGTTGTCGTTGATGGTTGTATTGGAGAATATTTGATGAATGGATTTGGTTTCGAACAAAATCTGCTTGAACCAAAGTTCATATGCTTGATGAATCACAATGAAAAGCATTTCATCATGGGCATGTTGGTTGACTTTATCGCTTTCTAGATGCTGAGCATCCAATATTTTATCGAGTTGTAAATAGCTGGAGTAATACATGGTGCAATGATAATGGAATTATAGACCGCAATGAATGATTGAGGTCACTGTTTTTTTCTTTTTACGGAGAACAATTGCGCAGGCTTGTGCAATACCCCGCTTTGCTTTTCCTCCAAGGGTTCTACCGTATTGGTTCTGAGGATATTTTTTCTGAAATTTCGCTTGTCTAATTTCTTATCCAAGATGATTTCGTACAATTTCTGCAGTTGAGAAAGCGTGAATTTTTCGGGAAGCAATTCAAAGCCAATGTGATCGGCCATCAATTCATGTCTCAACACTTTGAGTGCCTCTGACACAATGTCGTTGTGATCAAAAGCAAGATTTGGAATCTTGTAGACATCCACCCACTGTGCTTTTTTAGCAAAGGATGCCGCCTGTGGATTAAAGTCGTCCATTTTCACCAGCGAATAATAACCAACGGTTATAACGCGTCGTTCAGGATGTGTTCTGAAGCTGCGCAACCAATCGCGGTCCTTTAAACCACTGACACGATTGGGATCACCAAATGCATGAAACTGTTTAAGATAGATACCCTGTAGGCTGGTCAATTCTTTTAAAATACGCTCAGCCGCCGCGTCCAATCCTTCATCTTCTTGCACTAAATCTCCGGGCACTGCCTTCTGGGGTTTGATGGTTTTTCCATCGGGTTGCTTTTGCTCAATGAGTAGAACCTTTAATTCATCATCATCAAAACCAAAGACAACGCAGTCAACCGAAACATCCATTTTATTTGAGGTTTTTTGTAGTAGTTTGTTGCGAAAATACGTGATGTTGAAAAATAGTTAGTGTAAAAGATACACTAAGTTGAAATTTGGTTATATTTGCGATAATGAATAACAATGGCATAAAGCGAATAGGGGTACTCACCAGTGGTGGTGATGCACCTGGAATGAACGCTGCAATTCGTGCGGTGGTCAGGGCATGTGTTTTCCACAACATTGAAGTGGATGGTATTTTCCAGGGTTACACAGGATTGATTGCTGGCGATTTTAAACGTTTGAACGAGCGTTCGGTTGCTCGAATTTTAGGAAGAGGCGGTACCATTTTAAAAAGTTCACGAAGCAAAGAATTCTATGAGGCGGAAGGCAGAGCCAAAGCAGCTGATCAATTGAAGAAACATGGTGTGGATGCTTTGATTGCTATTGGGGGAAATGGAACTTTTACCGGTGCACATTTGTTGTATCAAGAGCATGGTATTCCTGTAATGGGAATTCCTGGGTCAATTGATAATGATTTGTTTGGAACTGATCATTGCATTGGATTTGACACAGCCACAAACACAGTAGTGGATGCCGTTGATCGCATCAGAGATACAGCCACCTCTCACAATAGATTATTTTTTGTTGAGGTGATGGGGCGCAACAGTGGTTTTATTGCCCTCAAATCAGGTATCGCAGCAGGTGCCATTGCCATAATTTTGCCAGAGGATGAGATGAGTGTTGATGAGTTGGTGGATACTTTGAAAGCCAGTGAAGAAAGCGGAAAGTCGAGCAGTATTGTCATCGTAGCTGAAGGAAGCAAAAGCGGCGGAGCTTATGAATTGGCCAAGAAAGTAACAGAAAAATATGCAGAATACGACACACGCGTTTCTGTTTTGGGCCACTTACAAAGAGGTGGAGCACCCAGTTGTTACGATCGCGTGATCTCCAGCCGAATGGGTGTAGCTGCGGTAGAAGGAATTTTACAAGGAAGAAAAGACGTAATGGTGGGTCTTGTTAATGATCAAGAAACCTACACATCGCTTGAAGAAAGTATCACGAGGAGAAATATGCCTAATCGTGATGAGTTGCGCATTGCCCGCATTCTTTCGATTTAAATAATAACAGAACAGTTGTTCTAAAAAACAAATTAAAAAATGAAAAGAATTGCAATAAATGGTTTCGGACGCATCGGAAGAATGTGTTTCAGAAGCATCATTGAAAAAGAAGGTTTGGATGTCGTAGCCATCAACGATTTGACGGATGTTAAAACATTGGCGCATTTGTTAAAGTATGATAGTATTCACGGAAGAGTGAAAGCGGATGTTGCTGCAGATGGTAACTTTTTGGTGGTGAATGGAAAACGTATTGAGGTCATTGCACAGAAAGATCCTGCACAATTGCCATGGGGATCTATGAATGTGGATGTTGTTATTGAATCTACAGGTATTTTCACCGATAAGGAAGGTGCACAAAAGCACATCACTGCGGGTGCCAAAAAAGTGGTTATTTCAGCTCCTGCATCGGGAGGAATCAAGACCATTGTTTTAGGTGTTAATGATGGAGACATTACAGCGGATGATGTTGTATTGTCCAACGCTTCATGCACCACCAATTGTTTGGCCCCTATGGCCAAGGTATTGAACGATACATTTGGTATAGAAAAGGGATACATCACAACGGTGCATGCCTACACTGCAGATCAACGCCTACAAGATGCTCCACATAAGGATTTGAGAAGAGCCAGAGCTGCCGCTTTGAGCATGGTGCCTACTTCAACTGGTGCTGCAAAGGCGGTGGGTGAAGTATTACCAGAGTTAAAAGGATTATTGGACGGAGTAGCAGTCCGTGTCCCCACTCCAGATGGTTCATTGACCGACTTGGTGGTTATCTTGAAAAGAAATGTAACGAAAGAGGAAGTAAATGCAGCCATTAAAAAGGCTGCAGAGAATGAAATGAAGGGCATCATTGAATACTGTTCAGATCCCATTGTATCCATTGATATTGTAGGAAACAAACATTCTTGTATTTTCGATGCAGATCTTACCTCAGCCAACGGAAACTTGGTGAAAGTTATGGGCTGGTATGACAATGAAGCAGGATACTCTGAGCGCGTAGTTGAACTGGTGGCTCAGTGGTCCTAAAAGACAATATGAATGATAATGAATAAATAGAGATTGAAGAGAGATGGACCCTACTAATGGGCTTATCTCTCCTCATTTTTACCAAAACCAAAACAAGAATAACATGATTTTAATTGCAGACAGCGGATCCACTAAATGTGATTGGGCCCTGATTGACAAGCAAGGCAAGCGCTTGGGAAATTTTGAAACCATGGGATTAAATCCCTATTTTCATGATGAAACAGTTGTTGAATCTTCCATTCGTGGCAATGCGCCATTGGCATTGTATGCCGATAAAGTAAAGAATATTTATTTCTATGGTGCGGGCAGTAGCACGGATGTGATGTGCGCCATCATTGAGCGCGGATTAAAAAGTGTTTTCGTTAATGCCGAGATCGTTGTTGATCATGATTTGGTAGGCTGCGCTTATGCCACTTACGATGGTCAAGACTGCATTTCTTGTATTTTGGGTACTGGATCCAATAGCTGTTCATTTGACGGTAAGGAAATCCATGAAGAAGTTCCTTCATTGGCTTTCATTTTAGGTGATGAAGCCTCTGGAAGTTATTTTGGAAAAATCTTATTGCGCGAATATTTCTACCGCAAATTGCCCGCAGATTTGAAAGAAGCTTTTGAAGCTACTTTCTCTATTTCCAAAGATGAATTTATTTCTCGCGTTTACCGCGAACCCAATGCCAACGTTTTCTTGGCCAGTTTTACACGCTTTATTGGAGAGCATGCGCATCATCCTCATGTCATCAATTGGGTGGTACGTGGCATGCGTGATTTCATTGATATACATGTTAAGTGTTTTAGCAATTGGGAAACGGCCCCTGTTCATTTTGTGGGTTCTATTTCACATTACTTCAAACATTGCTTAGAAATTGCAGCACAGCAAGAAGGAATACATCTTGGACGTGTCATCAAAAAGCCCATTGATGGGTTGGTTGATTATCATGTAAAGTATGTTTTTGCTAACGCGATTTCCTAAGTTATGTTGGAAGCGTGTTTATTTGATCTAGACGGCGTGCTGGTAGATACAGCGCGCCATCACTTTTCTGCTTGGCAGCGTCTGGCTCAGGAAAGAATAGGAGTTACTTTCACCCACCACGACAATGAACAATTGAAGGGTTTATCACGTTTGGAGAGTCTGAACTATATTCTTTCAAAAACCACTCAGGTTTTTTCTGAAGAAGAGAAAACACAAATGATGCAAGACAAAAACGAGTGGTATCTATCACTTGTATCAGAATTAACACCTAACGATGCTTTGCCTGGTGCGACATTATTGCTCCAATCATTGAAGGCAAACGGCATCAAGACAGCTCTAGGTTCAGCTTCTAAAAATGCACCATTGATCATTGAAAAATTGGGGATTGCTTCTTTGTTGGATGTTGTCATTGATGGCAACGTGGTTTCTCGTTCCAAACCCGATCCTGAAGTTTTCTTGAAGGGCGCTGAGGCATTGAAAGTTTCTCCTGCATCCACCATTGTATTTGAAGATGCTGTGAGTGGAGTAGCAGCTGCCAAGGCGGGTGGATTTTTTTGCGTGGGAATTGGTCAAGCAGTGGATTTAACAGAAGCAGACTTTGTTGTTACCGATTTATCTTTTATCGATATTGATTTATTAAACAATAAATTTTTCAGTCATTAATACAATTCTTGTATGATTCAGTATTTGAAAACAGATCCTTGGAAGATCATTGAAAATGGTTTTGATGCGCGATACCACCAGAGCTCTGAAAGTATTTTCAGTTTAGGAAATGGGAAGTTTGGACAACGAGCCAATCACGAAGAGCATTATTCAGGCAAACACTTGAAAGGTTCTTATGTGGCGGGTGTGTATTATCCAGACAAAACCAGAGTGGGGTGGTGGAAAAATGGCTATCCAGAGTATTTCGCCAAGGTATTAAATGCTACAGCATGGCATGGCGTACGTGTTTTGGTCAATGGTGAAGAGTTGGATTTGGCCACAATAAGGGTTTCTGATTTTGTGCGTGAATTAGACATGAAACGCAGTGTTTTGTCTCGTTCTTTCATTGCTCATTTTTCCAATGGCGTAGATTGTCGCTTTTCATTTGAGCGATTCATCAGTATGGCCGATGAAAGCATTGCAGCCATTGAAGTAAAAGTTGAGGCATTGAGCCATGGTGTGTCGTTGGAATTGATTTCGTCAATGGATGGCAATGTCAAAAATCATGATGCCAACTATGACGAAATTTTTTGGGAATCCATAGCGCAGGAAGTTGAAAGAGGTGTTGGATTTGTTGCTTCAAAAACCAAGAAAACGGGATTTGATCTTTCTGTGGCCATGTCTCATCAAGTATCAGGTTTGGATTGGGTAAGAGATGAAAAGGAAAGTTCATTTGTGGCCTCTCACTTCAAAGGCCAATTGCAAATGAATCAAACAGTGGTACTCCACAAGTTTATTGGATTAGAGAATTCATTGTACGACGAAAATGTGATTGAACGTTCCAAAGCGCATTCGAAACGTGCTCATGAGACGGGCTATCAATCATTGCTTGAAGCACACACAGAAGCTTGGGCCAGGATCTGGGAGATGGCAGATATTGTCATTGAAGGCAACGAGGAGGCCCAACAGGGTATTCGTTTCAATATCTTTCACCTGAATCAAACCTATACAGGTACCGATGCTCGTTTGAACATTGGTCCAAAAGGCTTTACCGGTGAAAAATACGGAGGATCCACCTACTGGGATACAGAGGCATACTGTATTCCGTTTTACATGGCTACTAAGAATCAAGAAGTGGCCAAGCAGTTATTACATTATCGCCACAAGCAATTGGGTAAAGCCATTGAGAATGCTCAGAAGTTGGGTTTTACTAACGGAGCAGCTTTGTATCCGATGGTTACCATGAACGGCGAGGAGTGTCATAATGAATGGGAAATTACTTTTGAAGAGATTCACCGCAATGGCGCTATTGCCTATGCCATATACAATTATACCCAATACACCGGAGATGAAAGTTATGTTCGTGAGACAGGTTGGGAAGTTCTTTTGGGCATAGCCCGTTTTTGGGCACAACGGGTGCATTGGAGTGAGTACAAGCAGCAATATGTCATGCATGGCGTTACTGGGCCAAATGAATACGAGAACAACGTCAACAATAACTGGTACACCAATTACATAGCCGTTTGGTGTTTAGAGTATGCTTATGATTGCATTGAAGGACTTGAAACCCAAGATCCTGAGCAATACAAAAGGGCAGTGTCCAACTTTAATTGGAGCAAAGAAGAGGGTGCACAATGGTTGAATATCTCAGCCAAGATGTATTATCCCACTCATGATAATGGCCAGATTTACTTACAGCAAGATGGCTTTTTGGATAAAGTTTTAATGAAGGCCGCTGACTTGAATCAGGCAGAACGCCCCATCAATCAGCATTGGAGCTGGGATAGAATTTTAAGAAGTTGTTTTATAAAGCAAGCTGATGTTCTTCAAGGTTTGTACTTTTTTGAGGATCGATTTAGTGATGAGGTCATCAAAGCCAACTTTGATTTCTATGAGCCTATGACAGTACATGAATCCAGTTTGTCACCTTGTGTTCACAGTATCCTTGCGGCCAAATTGGGCTATGAAGAGAAGGCCATTGAAATGTACATGCGAACCTCAAGATTGGACTTAGATGACTACAACCATGAGGCCCATGAAGGATTGCACATTACCTCAATGGCGGGAACATGGATGTCGATCGTTCAAGGATTTGGTGGGATGCGGGTTAAGAATGGTGAGTTGACCTTCAATGCCATGCTCCCCAAACAATGGAATTCCTACACCTTTAGAATTTTGTTCAGAGGAGAAGTAGTAGTAGTGCGCGTGGATGAACAGGGTACAACCGTCACAAGAATTTGACCGATTAAAATTGCAAATAGATGGGGGGGATGATGGTGTCGGATTTGTAATAGGCAAAAACCATCAGCATCACCCAACCGATGAGAATATATAACCATTGACTTTGGTGGGAAAGCCAGTCAATGGTTTTTTCATTCCATGAAAGCGGCATCCAATGTAATGTGATTGCTGCAACAATCATCCACAAGACAGATTGGTAATGCGCTATAAAAGCACTTAAAGTGGACAGATCAAAATTGTAAATGATTTGGTGGAGGACGATTGTACTTTTTTCCAAACTATCAGGACCGAAGAAAATCCAACAAAACACCACAAAATGGAAGGTGAGTATCATGGAAAGAACCGAAGGCAGTTGAAATTTCAAATTTCTATTTTTCAAAAAATCAATTCGCCATTTGTCCAAAGCAAGCGCTGCACCATGCAAACCTCCCCAAATAATGAAGGTCCAATTGGCGCCATGCCAAAATCCTCCCAAGAGCATGGTGATGAGCAAGTGAGCGTAGGTTCTGATCAGGCCTTTGCGGTTACCTCCCAACGGGATATACAAATAGTCTCTTAGCCAAGAGGAAAGAGAAATGTGCCATCTTCTCCAAAACTCGGTAATGGACTTGCTTTGATAGGGTGCAAGGAAATTGGTGTCAATTTTCAGCCCCATCCAACGTGCAATGCCAATGGCCATATCTGAGTATCCACTAAAATCGCAATATATCACAAGTGCATAAGCATAAACTGCGGTTAGATTATAAACGCCATTGTATCTCGTAGGATCATCAAATACCACAGAAACAATCTGATTGTACAAGTAATCACTGATGACTACTTTTTTAAAACAACCTGTGAAAATGTAGAAAAAGCCAAAAGCGATATCTTGTTTTTTTAATTCCCAATGTTGTCTTATTTGGGGCAAAAAATCGGCAGCTCTTACAATAGGTCCCATCATTAATTTGGGAAAAAAAGAAAGAAAGAAAATATAATCCAACCACTTTTTGACTGGCTTAAAGTGACCGCGATATACATCAACGGTATAACTTAAATTTTCAAAAGTATAGAATGAAATACCAACAGGTAAAATCAGATTGAGCATAGATACCTGATGTTCACCCCATTGATTCCAAAGTTGAATAAAGAAATCGGTATACTTGAAATAAAACAAAAGTCCAAGATTGATAACGATGCTGAAAACTAATAGACCCCGTTTCTTATCCTTGTTCGTGCTTTTATATATCCAATGGCTGATATAAAAATCGACAACAGAGGCCAACAAAATTAGGCCCACATAATACCCGCATGCCTTGTAGAAGAAGTAAAGCGAGAAAAAAACAACCCAACTTAAACGCGCTGTTGTTTTTTTATACAACGCAGCATATCCAATGAAAAAGAAGGTAAAGAAGAACAAAAAGAAAGAGGAATTAAAAACCAAAGGCGAATCTGGCTGATAAATCAATTGCTGGAATAACAGCGCTAAAAATGGGTCTTCCATAGCAACAAGTTATTGAGGCAGATGATTGTCGATAGCGTTTCTCATACCCTCCCCAAGAATACGGTATCCTTTTGGAGAAAAGTGTATTCGTTTTTTGTCAGTCATTCCCAATTGTGCCCAATTTTTCATGCTGTCTTCTCCACCCATGTACGCGTACAAATCGTAGACGGGAATATTCAATAGAGATCCAATTTCATTGATCACCCCTCTGACACGGGGAACCAGGGGGTTTGGAACGAAATAGGATTTTTTGTTTTTGTATTGTACTTTGCTCACCGCAGGGGGAGTTGTGAGTACGATTACCGGTTGTGAATCAATACTGCGGATCATTTGAATCAAGTTTAGACTTTGATCAAAAAAAGTCGTGTCATCAAATTCCCCGAATTGAAAAGCTTCATTGGTCCCCAATGAAATGACAACGATATCAGGATTTAATTTTTCCAATTGATTCCTGAACTCAATGCTTTCTGAATAATGTTGGTAGGTAGCACCATTTACACCAATGGCAGACACAATGGCACCAGTGTCGCCATTGCTAACTTTAATACCATAAAGGGTTGATGATTTTTGAAAAGAGAATTGTTGTTCGTGCAAGAGATCGAAAACAAAAGTGGGTTTTTCGAGAATGAATACGCTATGGCAAGGATCAGAGAGGTGTCTAAGTGGTTTAGCATATTCACCATATTCACTGATAATCTGGTAAGAGAAATTAGAGTCGTATACGTTGGCGTGAAAAAGGTCAATGCGCTGCACCTGATGACTAAAATTCAATGAATCAAACTCCCAAGTTATTTTGGCATTGACATCCTCTGTGTGAATGGTATATCCACTGACCCCAACAGGGAATTCCTTTTTAGCATGAATGATTTTACTGACTTGCCAAGCAACATTTGATTTTGTTTGGTAACCATCATGACCATTTGTTTTTGCCACTTGATATGGAAATGCTAATCCATAACCTGCATTTCCATAAACGGAGTGAATGGCTTCGGACAATGGGATGGTCATTCCTCCAGGTTGAATGTGACTATCTCCAAGATGTAAAATGAAAAGATCGTTATTGAGTTGTTTTTTCAATTGAAATCTATTTTCCAGATTTTCAGTAAAACCCTTTAAGCTATCATTCAATGAAATGCGCTGTGACCATGATGACAAACCCATCATGAACATCATTGATAGCATTAAAAATGTGAGGATATTATCTTTTACTTTCCAAATAATAGGCATAGGAATCAATTAAGTATTTGTAAATGTATTGGGCCAAATAATCAGACCCCTTGTGGGTCATATGGGTGTAATCATTATTGGCTAATTTGGGTACGGAGTCCTGCACCCAGCTTCGCATGGAACCGGGGCCACCCATGGCATCAAATAAACTGAAGTAGGCTACTCCATGCTCGTTGGCAATTTTTTGTTGGCTACGTAAAAGGTGGAGCACTGTTGGGTCAGTATCCCATTTACCATTCTCTTTGTAGGCCTTGTCTGTCATGCCAATTAACAAAATATCCGAATGGGGAAAACACTTTTTTAAATGTTCAATGGAGCGACCCATTGTAATCTCATAATTCCTATAGTCTTCCACTCCATGTCCGATAACGTTTAATCCATAATGAGCAATGACCAAAGGGGTGTGGATAGCACTATCAATGGCATTCATCATTTCGATGTTGAGTAAGCTCAAAGAGTTTCCTGAATTGCCTCTAAAACCAAAATTGTCAACATACAAACCATCGCCTTTTTCGAAATTAATACCATACAATTTGGGCTCTCCTTCCTCAACCAATACAGACATTTTTTTAAAAGGCTTATTCCTGATGTCCATAACATATCCTGTTTGAGTGGAGTCGGGCCAAGTTAAATTCAGTTCATCTTGATCAAAAGTAAATTTGAACTTACCCGCTGATTTGGGGTGGGCAATCAATTGGGCATTTTGGAATGGGTATGACTTGGCTGCGAAAGAGCATTTGGCACCTGGTCGTCCTCCAAAAACTTGTCCAGTGGGACCAACAGGAAAAGGTTGTTTTTTATGATAACTCAAGAAATCTGTGATGCTCCAAAGGTCATTAAAACCATGATTGATGGTCACCCTAAATCCTGCGACAATGGAAGTTATTGGCATCCACCCAATTCCATTGCCCCCCCATTTTTTTTGAATTCGAGCGCGCAATCCTTGCGTCAACAAATCTCCCTCAATCTGAGAATCCCCGAAATAGGCAATGTGAAAGCTCCCTCCTTTTTCTTTTAAGGTATCCAAACTTCCAAAAAAACGATTGAGTCGATTTCTTTCTTCACGCTGACCTTGGAATGACGCCTTTTCAATTTGAGATTCTTGCTTATACTGCTCAAATGCTTTGGCCACATTCTCCTTTTGGTTGGTTGTATTCAATTCTGAAAAATAACTGAATCGTTTGAGTTCTATCGATTGATTTGAAAACAGGGCAACCATACCAACACCTATGAGCATGGCCAATAGCATGAATGCCAATTGATGATATCCAGAGGACTGCCTAAACATATACCAAGCCTGCAATTTACTCTTTAATTCAGCGTGTTTCAGTGATGAAGCAAAAAAATATTTTCGGCCAATTTGGGAACCAAAAGTTGATTGGATTTAGGATGATACAGTTTGATGTTTTGGTAAACCCTTATTGGATCTTCAAGGCTTTCATTGCTCAAATCAAAACAACCATAGTGCATGGGTACCATATAATTCGCTTTCATCTCGTCAAATGCTTTGATCGCATTGGATGGGCTGATGTGATTGCATTCCATGAACCATTCTGGTTGATAAGCTCCTATGCCGATTAATGCATAATCCAGATGAACGCGTTCACCAATGGTTTTGAAGTGCGATCCATAACCCGTATCACCAGAGAAATAGATGTTTTTATTCGTGGTTTGAATCACAAACCCACCCCAAAGTCGATCATTAAAATCAAACAATCCCCTTTTGGACCAATGCCTTGCGGGAACAAAAATGATGGTGAATGGAGAATCGATGAAAACTTGATTCCATCCCGCACAGATGATATTACTTTTTTTGAAAACCCGCTGGAGTAATCCACTCATTTTTAGACCTGTCAATACTTTGACATCAGGACTTTTCTTTTTTAATTGCCTCAATGACCATAAATCCAAATGATCTCTATGGTCGTGAGACATTAGAATAAAATCTATGTTTGGCAAATTCTTGACATCATAGGGCAACACGCTTTTTCTTGGATAAAAGGGAGTGGCTGAACCAAAGACAGGATCGGTTATGATTCTAGTACCATTGATTTGAATGAGAAAAGTGCAATGTCCCAACCAAACACAATAATCCTCATTTGCAAACAAATCTTGAATAGTGTCTGAAATAGGTACGGACCATTTTGAATTTTGTTTCTCTTCTAAATAGGGATTCACTTCATTCTTCCATTTGCGAAAGGCCTTGTAATCTGGTTGAAAAGGAAATTCCAGATTGACGAATTTCCCTTTGTCCAAGGGCGTTTTTAAATGCTCATCCATTGTTGTCCAATAAGACAATGCAGGATTTTCAATGTGTTTTTGGGACATGATAGGTAGATTCAGACAACAGCATAACAATAAAAGAAGCTTACTTGTTGTCTTCAAAATTGATAAATGGAATAATGACTGTTTTTGCACACCAACCGGAGAAATGAAAAATGAGATAAAACCACAGGATTGTCATTTAAAATAACGACACAACGCAATCCTTTTTCCCGAAGTTCTTTTAATTTCCTTTCTTCTTTTAAATCTTCATTGTGCAAAATCCAACCTTTTCTATGTGTAAAGTACATGGGAGTAGGGTAGTCACCGCTGTTGATGGCAATGAGTTCATGTGGTTGGGTGAATTCATTCAAATCAGACTCCAATTCCAACAACGACATTTGTTTTTCTTTCAGAAAAAAATCATGTTGCTGATTGGCAATACCTTCAATGATAATGGCGAACAAAATGACTATTCTCCATGGTCTTGAGGGAATGCAAGTGACACCATAGCCTGCTATTAAAGCCATTAAGGGGACAAAGGGAATGATGTAATAATTATGATGAGAGAAAGTGAACCCCGCTTTCATCATGATGACAAAAAACAGCAAAAAGCAAATGACAAAGGGGAGAATCAATGATTTTTCTTTTCGCTTAACCGCATAAAAAAGTCCGAAAAGAAAAACCATAAACCCTACGTATTTCAAAGCTGTATCATAGAATTTTTTCAATGTCTCATGACCATTCATGAAAAGTTCAGATAGTCCAGTGAGTGAATCTTTACCCATAAAAAAATGCCAGAATCCGAAGTGGTTCACCAAGTAAGGCACCCAATAAAAATACCAAAGGAAAGCTGGAATCAAGGCAGTTGTTGTAACCAATACCAACCCTATTTTTCTTTGCTTTTCTATTGTGGTGCTGAACAAGAACAGAACCATTATTCCCAACAAAAATCCGGCAGGCAACTTGGCCAAAACACCAATCATAATAAACAAGAAATAACAAGTCAAGTAAATCGCTTTGCGTTGCTTTTTATCATTAAAGAGATATAATACACCGAAATAAATTCCAGCCATAATAATGGACATGGCAAAGGTGTCGGGCATTATTTTCCTAGAAAACTGAAACCAAATGGAAACGCTGAGAATCAGAGTAGAGTACAGGGCAATTTCTTCCTTATAGAAGCGACGTATTAGTAAATAAAAGAACCAAAGACCAAAACTAGATACGGTCAAATTAATAAGTCGCCCATACCAATGCTGATAGCCAAAAATTTTGGAGGTTGCATAGATTAGATAATTCAGAACAGGAAATTCCATTCCTGTGATTCCTGTTTTATCACCTGCAAAATCAACTCGAGGATAAAATATATTATTATCAACCTCTAAAAAATTGCGGGCAACCATTGTAACTGTGGTTTGTCGCCAATTGTGTCCAACCTCTAATGGAGGATTGGTAATCCCGATCAAACGGATAACAAAGAAAAAAGCAATCCAAAAACGAATGTCCTTAACAATGGTTATTGCCTTCATAACGGATAAGTAAAACCAATTGCCAATTAGAGTTCGTTGGTGAATCGAGTATTGACCACATTATTGAATATTGATCCAAAACGATAGCTCAAACCAATGGAATAATAATAGGAATAATTGGTGGCCACCGCCTGTTGTTGAAGAAGAACCTCATTTAAGCTTGCGTTTTGCTTGGGTAAGTAGATTTGGTTTCTGATCAAGGAATAATAGCCATAGAAATTGACAGAAAGCCCCTTGTATATCCTTGCGTTCAATTCTAGATTGATATTGGTTGTATTTTGTTTAACATTATCTAAGAAAAACTCAGTATTGATACCAATTCCAAAAGAACCCCATGTTTGATTAAAGGAACCGTTGATATTGAACTGTCCTGAAGGTCGCCATTCCTTGGTTTTAAGATAAATGGTTGTGTCTTGGTAGTGGTTGTATTGGCTACCTAAATACGTAGAAAAGGTCAATTGCTTGGTTTGAGATTCTTTGAAATCAAAAATATTGTATTCAAAAGCAACATTGTGTGAAAAACTATTTTCAATATTTTCGTAATCACTATGGGAGTAATCATGAAAAGTACCAAAAGACCAATGGGGTGTGATGGTTTTAGCATAAGCAAAATACCCAGAATAAGTCTCTCTTGAAAATTTGTCTTTGAATCCCATGTAATTGTAACGTTGTATGTTATTGTTGTAATAACTGCCAATTCTGATTTTATGGGTTTCTTTGTTTTGATTGGCAGAAAAATTACTTCCCATGCTGGTAGAGCGATAAGTATCTTGTCCATTGCTGTATCCATTTACACTAAAATTGAATACCCACGCATTGAAAGGGTCTTCTGCAGGATTACTGCCAACGCCCATTTCATTTAACTCAAGGCTATCATTGGAAACAACCTGAAGTGCGTTGATCTTTTCTAATTGTAAAGCATAACGAACCAGTCCCATAGAAACATAATTTTTCAGCTTTTCCCTGATTTCATTATCTGTATTAATCGCATTGGTATTGAATTGTACGGTATCAATAAGGTGTTTAATGTTATTGCTACCCTCAAAAATCAATTGATATTCAAATCCACCACTTCCTGTTCCCAATGCACTTATACGCAGATTGACATCGGCAACAAATTGGTCTTGAACAAAATTGGCCCAAGTAATCTCGGTTTTTAAATAGTCCGTATAACACCAGGAACTGCATCGTACAAAAACATTCAAGGATTTCGTGTTTTCTGATTGTGCTGTTATTCCTAGAGATAAGAAAGCGCAGAAAAGGAAAGGGAAAAAGGATTTCATGTAATTCATTTCGTGAAATTATAGGATTGAACAAGGATAATAACGATAATCTTCGTTAATAATGTTAACGACAGATTGAGAGGGTATATGCAGGATACCGGAAAGTTTTGAAAACCCGATCAAATCCCCACTTCCTTTATATGCTAAAACATTGATGGAATTGTTTTTAATAACAACAGGAATCCACAAATCCAATTGCTCATGTTTTTCAATGCGTTCTGAAAGTTGAACCATGAAAGTGTTATTGTTGGATGACCATTGCTGTCGTATCCATGGCATTAAATAAGCAATGGCGCAAGTTAACGTAGAAACAGGATTGCCAGGAAATCCGAAAAGCACTGTATTGTTCTTGCTGCCAAGCCACATGGGCTTTCCTGGCTTTTGCAATATTCCATGAAAATGATTTTGGAATCCTGATTGCTGCCACAATTGGGGCAAGTAATCTTTGCCACCTTTTGAAACCCCTCCAGAAAACAATAGCACATCAAACTGAGTAGCATGTTTTTCTAGCCACTCGAGGATTTCATCAGGATTGTCATTCAAATGGAAAATGTCAATCTTTTGAGAAAAAGAAAGAACCAAACTCTTCAACGCATGGGCATTGGAAGTTCTGATCTGATGGGGCAGTGGAGACTGATCAACAGGGACCAATTCATCTCCTGTTGAAACAATCCCGATAGAGGGCTGTTTGAATACCATCGGATTTATCACTCCACACGATGCCAGGACAGCTTTGACGGCCGGTGTAATTAACGTGCCTTTTTTAAGTGCTATTTCTCCACATTTGAATTCGCTTCCTTGCGTCTGAATATTCCAACCTGTTTTTATTTTATCCAATTCACGGCATTCAAATGACCCATTGGAATGCAATTTTATTTTTTCAACTGGAATAACAACATCAAAGCCGTTGGGAACAGCCGCGCCAGTTGTTATTTCGCAAGATTCATAACCCTGTAATGAAATCAAAGGTGATCCCGCCCATTGTTGATGTTGGTATTGAAAAGTACGTTGTCCTTTTTGCCAATCCACCCATCGAATGGCAAAGCCATCCATCATGGCTCTGTCGAAAGATGGAAAGTCTCTGTCAGTCAAAATATCCTCAGCCAAAAATCTTCCGTCGCATTGTTCAAATGGAATAATCTCTGCTCCCCAATGGCAAGAGATTTCAGATAAAATACTTTGCGCTTGTTTTACACTGATCACGTTACCCTCCAATTTTTGCCATACTCATTCCAAAATGCTGGTTTTCCTTTTCAGCTTCAAATCCATTGATGGACTTTCCTTTTACAAATGTGTCAATCTCTTGAAATATTTCGTCTTCCTTTTTTCCCTTTCTCAAATTGTTCAATAGGGGATAAAATTTTTCACTGTACAAACAATGATGCAAACGACCATCTGGAGTTAATCGCAATCTGTTGCAGGTTCCACAGAAGGTTCGACTGTAAGCAGCAATGTATCCGATGCTCCCTCTTTTATTTTCAATTTGAAAAGAAACCGAAGTCGCATTCAAGTTGGATTCCATCTTGGTCAACATGGGAAAGTGATGAAAAAACATTTCTTCAATTCTGCGCCAATTCCAGTGCCAGTCCGGTTGAATACCTTGTCCATTAAAAGGCATTTCTTCAATGAAACGCAAGTGTATTCCCTTTTCTAAACTCCATGTCATTAGTTGGACGCATTCCTTTTCTGTTGTATCTTTTAACAAAACCGTATTGACATTGACTTTAAAATCAAGTTTCAAAGCAGTATCAATGGAAGATAAAACTTTGTTTATTTCATTTCGTCTTGTGATTTTTTCGAATTGAATGGGATCCAATGTATCTAGTGAGAAATTGATGTGGCGGATGCCCAATTTTTTTATCTCAGGCAAATATTTTTCGGTAAGCAATCCATTGGTGGTAAGGTGCAATGAATCAAAATTCAGCTCATTGGCATGTTTAAGGATTTCCAAAAAATCTTTTCGCACCAATGGTTCTCCGCCGGTAAATCGGACTTTACCTATTCCCCAATTTTTAAACCAATACAAAAGCAACTTCAACTCATCGCTTGTCATCAAAACACTTTTGGGAATCCACGACAAACCTTGCTCAGGCATGCAATATCTGCATCTAAGATTGCATTGATCGGTTAACCCAATCCGAATGTATCCAAAATTTCGGCCGTGGTTATCTGCCAGCATCAAGGTCTTGTAAATGTGTAATCGTTTTTAGTATCCTGATGAGAACAAGGATAGTCCTTTTCTATATCTACGGTGATATCACCAACAGAAAATGCATAGCGCTCAACATCATTTTGAAGGAACGAAAAAAAAGCGTCTTTGTTCAAATAAATGGTGATGCAACCGTTGATCATTTTCATGGTGTCGTCTGTCACATCTGAGCAATGGAATTCAAAATGTAAAAAAGGTGGTAGACTTAAATGACAACATTTTTGCTCGAACCAAGTATCCTTGTCGATAGTAGAGAAACGAACACGAAATTTTTTGTCTGAAATTCTAATCTTCATTTGGTTAAACCAATTTCATCCAAACGTTGCATCAAGTAGGCTCCAGCTGTTATGGGTTCCCATTTGGGTTCATCACCTTTAGGGATACAGCTTTCTAGACAATCCAATGGCATTTCGCTTCTGGGATGCAAGAAAAAGGGAATAGAATATCTCGGAGTATTCCATTTTTCTCGAGGAGGATTGATAACACGGTGTGTTGTAGATTTTAACTTGCCATTGGTTAGTCTTTGCAACATATCGCCAACGTTCACTACAATATGATCGGGTAGGGCAGTGACATCAATCCACTCGCCTTTTTTATTTAAAACTTGCAATCCTTCAGCACTGGCGCCAATCAAAAGTGTTATCAGATTAATGTCTTCATGTTGACCAGCTCTAACAGCGGATTTGGGCTCCTGGGTGATTGGCGGATAATGAATGGGTCTTAAAATGCTATTCCCATTATGGATTTTTGAATCGAAATAAAACTCATCCAAACCCAAATAGAGCGCAATGGCCCTCAACATAAAGCGGCCTGTGTTTTCTAAATCTCTATATGCCTTCAGTCCAACCTCATTAAAATTGGGCAATTCCTCGGTGAATACATTGTCTGGATATTCAGATTTTATAGGATCATTGTCAGTGACTTCTTGACCAAAATGCCAAAACTCCTTGAGGTCTCCTGCATTAGAATCTTTTGCGTGTTCTTTACCAAAAGAGGTATAACCGCGTTGACCAGCTAATCCAGGAATCTCGTATTTCAACTTTTGTTCCAAAGGAAGATCAAAAAAATTCTGAACTTCTTTGTAGAGTGTTTCAACCGTTTGGGTCTGAATGAGATGGTTTTTCACAGCTACAAATCCAATGTCTTCATAGGCCTTTCCCAATTGAGAAACAAAAGCCATCTTCTCCTCATGATTGCCATTTATAAAACCAGCCAAGTCTACTGCTGGAATTCCCATTTCTTGTAAGTTCATTGCTTCAAAAGATTAGTACAAGCAATAATAGCTATGATTTTTAGGCTTCTATTTACGCTCAATAGAAAGATTATCAGCCCTGATGTGTTGATAGCATTTATTGTATTCCTTATGAACATTATTGTGTGATAAATGTTAATGGTTTGTGTTTTCACTTAGAGCTCCATTTCTAATTTTGAAGACCATATTTTTTCATTATGATAGAATCAGACATCATCATCATCGGTGCCGGACCTTGCGGATTGTTTACTGTATTTGAAGCCGGATTGCTCAAATTAAAATGTCATTTGATCGATGCCTTACCTCAACCAGGTGGCCAGTTGACAGAAATTTATCCTAAGAAGCCCATTTACGATATTCCCGGTTTCCCTGAGGTATTGGCAGGGGATCTCATTGACAATCTGATGAAACAGGCTGAGCCTTTCAAACCCACTTTTACATTGGGGGAGAGAGCTGAAATTTTTGAAAAAGATGAAAATGATCATTTCATTGTTACCACCAATCGCGGCACAAAGCACAAGGCTCCTATTGTAGCTATTGCTGGTGGTTTGGGATGTTTTGAACCGAGAAAACCACCCATTGTCAATATTACCGATTTTGAAGACAAGGGCATAGAGTATATCGTTCGAGACCCGGAATTTTATCGGGGTAAAAGAGTGGTTATTTCAGGCGGTGGTGACAGCGCTTTGGATTGGTCCATTTTCTTAGCCAACGGTGTAGCTGAGCATGTAACATTGATTCACCGTTCTACCAGCTTCAGAGGACACTTAGATAGCGTTCAAAAGGTTATGGACATGAGTGAGAGTGGAAAGATGCGACTCATCACCAATGCTGAGGTAGTTGGATTGAATGGTGAAGACAAATTGGAATCAATCGTTGTCAATATTGACGGGCGTGAGCCAGAAACGGTATCAACCGACCATTGGCTTCCCTTGTTTGGTCTGTCCCCAAAGTTGGGACCATTATCAGAGTGGGGGCTGAACATTGATAAAAATTCCATTGAAGTCAATACCTTGGATTACAGTACAAATGTTCCCGGACTTTATGCCATTGGTGATATCAATACCTACCCAGGTAAATTGAAATTGATTTTGTGTGGATTCCATGAAGCCACTATCATGGTGCAAAGTGCTTTTAAACGAATTTACCCCAATAAGAACCTTGTATTAAAATACACCACGGTTAATGGTGTTCAAGGGTTTTAACGTATGAAAAAAGCTGTTGTCATTGGCGCAGGTGTTGCGGGAATGGCTACAGCCATTAGACTTGCTAAGTCAGGTTATAAGGTTTCAATTTTTGAGGCATCAAATCATCTTGGTGGTAAATTAAGTCAAAAAAAAATTGGTGACTATCGGTTTGATTTGGGTCCTAGTTTGTTTACTTTGCCCGAACTAATAAAAGAGCTTTATCTATTGTGTGGGGAAGATTTCGATACTCAATTTCCCATTCAGCGTTTGGATCCCATTGCCCATTACTTTTGGTCTGATGGAACAGAACTCCATGCTCATGCTGATCTCGATGAATGGAGTGAAGAGATATCTAAAAAACTAGGAGAATCCAAATCAATTGTACTTCGCTATTTCAAAAAGGCAGCATGGGTTTATCATACAACCAAGCCTGTTTTTTTAGAATCAAGCCTTCGCCGGTTGCCTTGGAAGACATGGTCTTTTTGGAGAGCATTGATGTCGATTCCAGTGCTGCCTGTAATAGGGAGCCTTCATTCATTCAACCAGCGCCAATTTAAAAATCCAAAGACGGTTCAATTGATGAATCGCTTTGCCACTTACAATGGTAGTAATCCGTATTCAACTCCGGCGATGATGAGCATGATTCCACACTTGGAACATGGCATAGGTGCCTTCTTACCCAAAAATGGAATGCACCAAATTACAGATGCCTTGCTTCATTTACTGGATTTGTGCAAGGTAGATGTTCAGTTGAATTGCCTTGTTGAAAGAATAGAATATTCGGCGATTAATAATACTGATAAACAGTTGGTAACGGGAGTTTGGGTGAAAGATAATTTTATCCCTGCTGATGTTGTGGTTTCCAACGTAGATGCCCATTTCACTTATCACCGTTTATTGCCTGATTTTCCTCGACCAGAGAAAATTCTTAAGCAAGAGCGATCTTCCAGTGCCATTATTTTTTATTGGGGGATGAAGAAATCATTCCCGCAATTGGATGTACACAATTTGTTTTTTGCGGATGATTATGCTGCGGAATTCAAGGGCATTTTTGATACCAAGAAAATTTCAGCGGATGTCACGGTCTATGTGAATATTACATCCAAAATAGTTCAAAGGGATGCACCTGAAGGTTGTGAGAATTGGTTTGTCATGATCAATGCTCCCAGATTTGAAGGAGAAGATGAGACCGAAGCAATCATTCAAGCAAGAAAGTCCATCATAAATAAATTGGGAAGTATCTTACATGAAGATATCGCACAATGGATAGAGGTGGAGGATGTTCTTACTCCAAAATTGATCCAAGAACGAACGGCATCGTATACAGGCTCTTTGTACGGAACTTCAAGCAATTCAACATTTGCAGCATTTCTTCGTCATGCTAATTTTATCGATGAATTGCAGGGCTTGTATTTTGTAGGTGGAAGTGTGCATCCTGGAGGCGGTATTCCGCTTTGTTTGCAGTCTGCAAAAATTGCCACTCAATGCATCATTCAAGATCAAGAACTATCTTGATTTTTTGACGAAGTAATTTTCCTTCCTCTTTTTTTATCGTTCCCAAATATTCAATGAGCCTTTTCTTATCAATGGCTCGGATTTGATCTACCAAAACCTGAGAAGGAACGGACAAGAATTTCTCTTTCACATTATGCCTAAGAACATCAACTTTCTCAATGCATTGGGAAGTTAGTGGACATACGATAACTGTGGGATGAAAGTCATTTAATAAAGGTGACTGAACAATGATCACAGGTCTCACTTTTCCCGGTTCTTTGCCTTTGTTGGGATTGAGATTGGCCAACCAAATATCAAAGGTTTTCATCAAGAAAGCTTTCAAAATCTTCCGCTACGTCTAAACTATTGGCGTACACCGCTTGACTCTCTTGAAAGAGTTTAGCCTTCAATCTTTTTCTTTTGTGATAACGGTTGTACATGGCCAATGCCTCATTGATGTAACGATTGCGTGGCATGTCCAGTTGTTTGATGACCTTTTCAGTTTCATCAAAAACAACATCATCTAATTTTAATGAAAGCATCTTCATTTTTTTTTCAAGTATATACCACAAATATATACTACTTTTTTTTATCTTCATCAATAAACAATATTATCTTTGAAACATGCCTCAAATAATTATTGCGTTATTGTACTTCGTTGGATTTTGGGGATTGACTTTTTTTCCTTCGTTATTCATTCCGCTCAGTTCGTTGAGTTTATTGATCACTTTTTCATTGCTCTGCTTGAATGAACCCAGTTGGAAAAAGATTACATTGTTCCTGCTTGTTGCTGTTTTGGGATTTGCAATAGAGTGGTATGGGGTGCATACCGGCAGCCCCTTTGGTTTCTATCAATATGGAGAAGGATTGGGAATCAAATGGAAGGATATCCCTTTGGTTATTGGGTTGAATTGGGTAATAATGGTTTGGGGAAGTATCTCATTGTTGAAATGGACTTGGAACGTTCAAAACCGTTGGGTTTTGTCATTCTGTGGGGGTGTTCTGATGACCTTAACGGATTTATTGATTGAACAAGTTGCCCCGCAATTGGAGTATTGGATGTTTGAAATGAATCATGTTCCTTGGAACAATTACGCAGCATGGTTGTGGTTGGGAATCTTATTTTCATGGTTGTTGTCCTATATACCCATTAAAAATTCAAGTCTTGGAGCCTGGGTTTTCATAGTGAATTGGTTCTTTTTTGTGGCATTAATGGCCTTTACAGCATAAAAAAACGCAATCAATGATTGCGTTCTCTTTTATTTAGGTAATGAAGTCTGAAATTAAGCGATGCTCAACTTCTTCTCCAAATCTTCCAAATACTTGCGGAAGTGTTTGTCGGTTTCTTGTAAGTTGTTCACCGTGCGGCAAGCATGCAATACCGTTGCGTGGTCTTTTCCTCCGCAATGTGCTCCAATGCTGGCCAATGATGATTTGGTCATCTTCTTAGCAAAGTACATCGCGATTTGACGGGCTTGAACGATTTCGCGTTTGCGGGTCTTGCTCTTCAATAATTCAATGGGCAAGTCGAAGTAATCACAAACCACTTTCTGGATGTAATCAATGCTCACCTCACGAGCGGTGTTTTTCACAAACTTGTCGATCATCTGACGCGCCAACTCCAAGTTGATGTTCTTCTTATTCAATGACGATTGAGCAATCAATGATATCAAAGCACCTTCTAACTCACGTATATTGGATGTAATAGAGTAGCCCAAATATTCGACAACATCCTCTGGCAATTCAATACCATCAGCGTACATCTTCTTTCTCAATATTTCGATACGGGTCTCCAATGAAGGAACTTGCAAGTCAGCACTTAAACCCCATTTGAAACGAGACAATAAACGTTGTTCCATTCCCTGCATTTCAACCGGAGGTTTATCACTGGTTAAGATGATTTGCTTACCTGTTTGGTGTAAGTGATTAAAGATGTGAAAGAATACGTCTTGGGTCTTTTCCTTACCACTGAAGAATTGTACATCATCAATGATCAACACATCCATCATCTGATAGAAGTGTGAGAAATCATTCACGGTATTATTTTTAACCGCCTCAATAAACTGGTGGGTAAAAATATCTGAGCTTACGTACAAAACAGTTTTTTCTGGGAACTTGGCTTTGATTTCTAATCCTATGGCATGAGACAAATGCGTTTTGCCTAAACCGGTTCCTCCGTATATCAACAATGGATTGAATGCTGTTCCTCCTGGCTTGTTGGCCACGGCAAAACCAGCGCTTCTTGCCAAGCGGTTGCTATCGCCTTCAATAAAGTTTTCAAAAGAATAATTCGGATTTAAATTAGAATCCACTTGAATTTTACGTAGACCAGGAATGATGAAAGGGTTCTTAATGCGAGCCTCACTCATGTCTAAAGGCATGCTGACAGGAGTGTTTTTCACCGCTTTGCGATCACTTGTAGGAACCTTAATGGTGTAAGGATGATTGTTGTTGTCCATGATGATGGAATACTCCAATCTACCTTCTGCTCCCAATTCCTTTTTGATGATCTTTTTTAATAAAGTAACATAATGTTCTTCTAACCACTCATAAAAAAATTGAGAAGGAACTTGAATGGTCAAAACGCTGTTCTCTAACTTAACGGGTTTAATGGGTTCAAACCAAGTTTTAAATCCTTGTGGACTTACATTGTCTTTGATGACTGCTAAACAGTTGTTCCAAACTTGAAATTGATCCTTTTTGGATGCCATAGTATCTTTAGGTAATAAGTGTAAATGTTTGTTTAGGTGGTCAAGGTTATTCACAGTGACTAGGCAAAAAAAGGAATAAAAAAGTGAAAAAAAAAAATATTTACTCTTGATTTGTTGATTTTTTTGATTATGTAGATTTATCAAGGCTTTCCGAAGTTTTTTTGGTGGAAAAATAAACAAAAAAAAAGCTTGGATTGATTGCGTTTTTAACCTATAATTTTGCCTCCTTATGATTGAACACACTATCAATATTCGGGTTCGTTACGCTGAAACGGACGCCATGAATTTTGTTTATTATGGAAACTACGCCACTTACTTTGAAGTAGCTCGAGTTGAATTGATGCGCAATATCGGGTTAAGTTATCGATCCATTGAAGACATGGGAATATGGATGCCCGTTATTGATTTCCATATTCAATATTTTAAACCTGCTCAATATGATGATGAAGTTGTCATAAAAGTAAACGTGGATGAGCTTCCTACTACGAAAATGATTTTCAAGTATGAAACTTATCTGGATAATGTCTGTATCAATCGAGCAGAGACCACTCTTGTTTTTGTCAATGCAGAAACAAAAAAACCACAGCGCTGTCCTGAACCTCTGCTAGAAAAAATTAAATCAAATTGGATTATTCAGTCGAAATAATCAAATCTCCTGTGCTGTTCCTTTGTTTATCCACCTGAGAAGGCAGAAAGGGAAGAATCAAATTTCCCTTGTTCTGAAATAACACGAAAAGATATTTGTCCGTTTGGGCATGGATATCTTGCAAACTATTGTGATTACAGTTGAGATATTGGGTTCTCATTTCACTAGCATCTAACTTTCCAATGGCATTGCTGTACAATGATGTAAAATGAGATTGTCCTTTAAGAATAATGTCTCCTGTTCCTTTTGGCATTTCTATTACACAACTGTCTCCATGAAATAAAATACTACAATTGGAAGGAGCATTTTCATTGATCCACTTCAATTTATGCTGATGCAGTGTGTCCATCACTTCAACTTTTAGAAATGATTCATTCATTACCTCAATAAACTCTGGTGCATAGAGATCAACAATAATTTTATGGTGCTTATTGCGAATGAGTTTACAATGGTTGTTGTCGCTTATTTTTAATCGACTATTTTGAACATCAATCTCTATTTCATTGATCCAATTTTCAGGTCCTGTAATTTTTATTTTATACTCATTCGAAACGTGCAATTGGTAATGAATCATATCATGGAGTTCCAATGAGGTAAAATCAGGAAGCGCATTTTCAATGACTGCAATTTGTCCAGCCCTTTGAATACAATCAGGAGCCTCAGGATTGCGACATCCCAAAACAAGAGTAACCACAATAACCGTTACTATCGTCTGAACAAATCTAAACCACATCCAAATTCAAAATGATCTGCCTTGGCCCAATGGGTGAACAGAGCAGCAGTTAAAAATACTCGACTAAAATAAGGATTGAACTTTGCCAATCTTATGCAATTTCTCCTAATGGACAATCGTTGGTAGAGAGGTCCATTGTTTTTCCAATCTGTTTTGATGTAAACACCTTGTTGAATACAAAAAGTGGTGTAACCAAAAATGCTCTGAAAACCAATTGTAGCTCCCCATTGCTGCCAATTCTTGTAAGTTGAACTTTGATTCAAATTTTCTTCAAATAATTTACCCAAAGCTGGTTGAAATAAATAATCTATTCCTAAACTCCAACGGTGCTGATAATTGATCATTCTGGCATAATTGAGTTGAGCATTCCAAACAGGGTATTTCTTTCCCAAAGGCTGATAAGTCTCTTTAATACCCAATCCTGTTTGCATACTGATGATTCTTGAAGAAAAATAGTAAGGCAATTCATCTGTAATTGCGAAAGGTCTCTTTTGCAATTCCATACGGGGCTGAATGGTGTAACTCAATTGAAATTGGTTGGTTCCCAAATTGGGCAATTGATAGGAGCCGTTGCTTAAATGTGTCATGCGCATTCCAATCAGGTGATGGTGTCGATGGGTTGTCAGTAATTTGTATTGCCAATGAAGAGTCAGAGCACAATTGATTTTTGTTGAGATGACTATTGCTTGATGGTTGGTTTCCAAATTCCACTGTTTGGAGTTGTAGCCAACACCTAAACCCATTCCATACCACCAATTTCTTTTTTTTCCGTATGGTCGATATATCATGTAACTCAGTGCCATTTGATTTCCCAATTGCTTGGGATTTCCTGTTGTACTGAAATACAAATCAAATCCGGTCATGGGATACCGCTGAAAAATCCGCCACTTGGGCATCATAGGTCGTTTCATCCATTGCAAGGATCCGCCCATTGAGTACCCTTTGATTAGTGGTGTCATTTCTGGTCGATGCGGCACAATACTTCCTCCAAGAATGGAAAATACAAGGTGATTGTTTCCCAATGTGTCCAATTGCGCAAATGAACATTTCGCAATGATTAAAAAGCATATCAAAACAAATGATCTCATTTCTGTTCCAATATCTTCAACCAATGGGACATTTGACCTTGAATATTAAAATGACGTTCAAAAGCCATGCGCGCATTTTGGGCCAATTTTTTTTGTAACGATTTACTTTCCAGTAATGTTGACCATTGATCGGCCAGTGATTGTGCATCTTCAGGATCAAATGTTAATCCACATTGATTTTCTTCGATCAATATTTTTGTTCCGCCAGTATTGGATCCCAACAATGGCAATCCCGCACGCATGCCTTCAATGGTAACCATACCAAATGTTTCATTCATAGAAGGAATGATGAGCAAATGAGCATTTGCAAACTCTTGGCTCAAATCAAATTGAAATGGTTTGAATTGAATCTCATCCTGCAAATCCAGATGTCGAACCTTTTTCTTATTGTCTTTTTCATATTGATTTCCTTCTCCCAATGTGCTTTCACCAATAAACGTCAATCTCAATTGAGGATATTGTTTTTCCAACAATAAGAATGCATTGATAACTAGGTGTTGGTTTTTTAGCGGATCCCATCTACCCACAACCAATGCTTGAAATTCACCCTCTTGATGGGTTTGTGCTTGAGGTCCATCTCTCAGGGCCAAAGGCAAAACACTAATTTTCTCTTTCGGAAAATGCGTGAATTGAATCACTTGGTCCTTCAAAAATTCACTCAAACAGACCCATTGGTCAATTTGAGAAAAACGAAGTCGATGAAAAATTGATCTTTTGGGAGATGCCATTTGCATTCCTTGGTGGTAAAGCAATTTGGCCTTTGAACCCAGAATTTTACTCCAAGCCAAGGTATCAATATCGCGCGGATCTCTGAACCACATCCAATCCAATTGACATTGATTAGCGATTTGTTTGATGTTCTTGGCGCATGCGAAATCCCAATATCGCTTGTTGCGTTTTACTTCAATGACATTGAAACTTTCTTGTTGGGAGATTTTGAAAATAGGGGAGTCCGCTACACAAAGGATATAAACGTTGATGCCGGCTTCTTTCAAGTACCGCGCATAGCGCAACATGTTCAGTTCTAAACCGCCTTTGCTATGAGAGGAGCTGTAAAAACCAATAGATACAACGTTAGCCATCAATCAAAAATGTCGTGCATCATGAGTGCTTCACTAATTTCACCTGCTGCTTTGATATCTCCCATTTTTTTTGCCAATCGTTTTCCATCTATCAATGAGTCCACTGCCAATTCGTTATTGCCTATGGCTTCATACATCTTACCCAATTGATAGTACAATGCGAGATAATCTGGTTTTAACGATTTCAGTTCTTGTAATCGATCAATGGCTTTCTGGATTTCTCCTTCTTTTTGCCACTCTAGGGCCAAGGCATAATGAAGAAATGGATCTTCTGGATGGGTTTGAAGCATGGCTTCAATCATAACTCTCCTGCTGGACATGTTAATCAATCGAAACGGTTAGACCTTGTTGTGCCAATAATTTATGGAAGGGTTGAAGCTGATCAAACGTACCTGATTTGATGGAACATTTTCCTTTAAAATGGACGATGTAAGCAATCTGTTCTGACTGTATAGGTTCAAAATCCATGATATTCATTAAGCAATGAATGACGTGATCAATGTGGTTGAAATCATTGTGCAGAATCAGTGATTGCTCCGTGATGTCAACGGTAGCTGTTTCATTTTCAAAGGCCTCTTGATGTCGCATAAATATTGATTCGATACTTTTAGCGAATATAATAAACCGACTTGCTTATTTTTGAATCATGAGAAATTTTAAATCAAGTTTTTTATTCTTGACTATAACAATGGTGTCAATGTCATTGTATGGGCAACGACAATACTGGGAAGATAAGTTCAAGCAGTTGGGACCTGAATTGGCCACGCCAAATGATCAACGCACTGCGAGTGGTGCACCAGGTGCAAGATATTGGCAGCAACAGGTGGACTACAATATGAATATCATGATTGATGATGAAACCCAAAAATTGTATGGCGAGGAGTGGATTACCTATCACAATTTCTCTCCTGATCAATTGTCCTATTTGTGGATTCAGTTGGATCAAAACAATATGGCCAAAGAAAGCGATGCTTATAAAATTGAGCAATCCAAAATCAGCGAAACCATGAACTACAATGATATCAAAGATTTGGAACCATGGTACGATGGGGGATTCAAGGTGGTTGAGGTCAAAGACAAATCAGGAAAAGATTTAAAATGTATCATCAATCAGACGATGATGCGGATTGATTTGCCTTCACCGCTTCCTTCGGGAGGAACGTATTCCTTTAAGATTAAATGGTGGTACAACATCAACGATCGCATTCGTTTGGGTGGTAGAAGTGGATATGAATATTTTTCTGAGGACAAGAATTATTTGTATACCATGGCTCAGTTTTATCCGCGTCTAGCTGCTTATATGGATTATTCCGGTTGGCAAAACAAACAATTTCTAGGAGCAGGAGAATTTACTTTGGACTTTGGAAATTATACTGTAAACATCACTGTTCCCAATGACCATGTTGTCGCTGCTACAGGTGAGCTACAAAATGCCAAGTCCATCATGAATGCAGATCAATTGTCACGATGGGATAAGGCCAAGAAAAGTTTTGATGCTCCAGTTGAAATCATTACACAAGCTGAGGCAACCGAGAATGAAAGGATAAGAGCCAAAGGGAATACACAAAAGACTTGGACTTTTAAGGCAACCAATGTGCGTGATTTTGCTTTTGCGTCTTCTCGCAAATTCATCTGGGATGCCATGGCCGTGAAAATTGGGGACAAAACTACCATGGCCATGAGTTATTATCCCAAAGAGGCCAATCCACTTTGGGGTCAATTTTCGACACGTGCGGTGGCCCACACTTTGAGGGTCTACTCCAAGTACACCATTGATTACCCTTATCCAGTTGCCATTTCAGTCAACTCCAAATGGATAGGAATGGAATATCCTATGATTTGTTTCAATGGTGGTCGTCCAGAATCAGATGGCACTTACACTGAGGGAACCAAGTATTCCACTTTGGGGGTAATCATTCATGAAGTTGGACACAATTTCTTTCCCATGATTATCAACAGCGATGAGCGCCAGTGGACATGGATGGATGAGGGCTTAAATACTTTTGTTCAATACCTAACTGAGAAAGAGTGGGATGCCAATTATCCAACACGACGTGGTCCAGCTAGAAACATTGTTGACTACATGAAAGGGGACAAAACCAAAATGTCTCCCATCATGACCAATAGTGAGAGCATCTATCAGTTTGGCAACAATGCCTACGGAAAGCCTGCAACAGCATTGAATATTCTTCGTGAAACCGTTATGGGAAGAGAGCTCTTTGATTATGCATTCAAAGAATATTGCAGAAGATGGGCCTTTAAACATCCAACACCAGAAGATTTTTTCAGAACGATGGAAGATGCCAGTGCTGTAGATTTGGATTGGTTTTGGAGAGGGTGGTTCTACGGAACAGACCATTGTGACATGGCCATGAAAGAAATTAAAATGTATGTCATGGATTCGGAAAATCCAATAGTAGAGAAGGCCATTGACAAAGAGCGTAAAGCCTCAAGACCCGTGGATATCAGTTTAAAAAGAGACCGTGAGGAGAAATTGGTAACGTTGGTAGAAGTGGATCCTGCTGCTCGTGATTTTTATTATTCTTTTGATCCCCACAAGGTTACCAAAACCGATCAAAAACAATTTGAGGAATTCGCCAAATCATTGACTCCGGATGAAAAAGCTCTGATAGATGCGCATTCTTATTATTATCAAATTACAGTTGAAAATGTGGGTGGTTTAATTATGCCACTTATCTTCCAGTTTACCCTAAAAGATGGCAGTACCAAGGAGTTTAAAATCCCTGCCGAGATATGGAAAATGTCGGAACCAACCGTAACAAAAGTTTTTGTTTTGAATCAACCAGCCGTTGAAATCGCATTGGATCCTTATTTGGAGACAGCTGACGTCGAATTGAATAACAATTACTGGCCGGCCAAAATGGTTCCCAGTCGTTTTGATTTGTTCAAAGAAAAACGCGGAAGAGGACAAGAAGAAAATGAAATGCAAAAAGCGCGGAGGGAAGGAAATCAATAATCCTTCAACTCTTGCGCTTCAATTTCAATATTGACCATGAACGGGGCTGAATCCAGTCCCGTTTTTTGTTTCAAAATAAAATGATACTCGCCAAAAGAATCAAAAGTCATTTTGTCTGCTAATACAACATCAAAATTCAAATAATCCAAAGCCTTGTCTCCATTAAATGTTCCGTCAGGATTGCGAATAATGACATCCAATTCATGTGTTATCGTATCACCATTGGGTTTGATCTCTATCCATGACAACGGAAGATTTTCATAGGGATAGTGAATTCCGCATTGTAAATCCATGGATAAACGATAGGGTTTGTCGTTTTTTTGAACGTTCCATTTCCAGTGAACATCGGAGCTCCATGACATCTCTTTGCCAAAGTCGTGTTCAAATTTTAACGATTCTCCTGATTTACATCCCATTATTGCAATGAGTCCGAGAACCAACAGGGCTGATTTAATTCGTCTCATTGAAGGTGATGGGTTTTTCAAAAATCAACTGGCCTTGGGTGTTGTAATAACTGACCGATAGTTTTCGATCTTTTCTTGGGCCGACAACTTTGATCATTGCAAAATGACGTTCGGGAACAATGGTCCCTTCCATTCTGTATTGATTCTTTTCTTTGCTCATGTCAGAGGCGCCAGAAGTTAGGGGAGAAGAAGTAAGATCATAGAGCGTATAGTTACCATTTGTCCATTTGGATATCTCACCACAATGACGATCACCTGACAAAAACACAACATTATTGATTTTATTGGCCTGCAATAACTCAATGATGTAACTCTTTTCCTTGGCGTAATTGGCATAATTTTCATAAACTGCCTCTGAGTTGAGAAATTGTCCTCCAATACAAATAACTTTAAAACTGGCTTTGGAGGACATCAGTGCATTGATGAGCCAATAAATTTGATCCTGTCCTAAAATACTGGCACCATGATCCACAGACAAGTTGGGCGTTATATTTAAGTTTTGCGCTGTTCTATTGTAACGATTGTCCAGGAGGAAAAAATCAACATCGCCAATGGTGACCATTGATGTATTTCCTTTTAGACCATCAACACCGTTAGTTGGATTAGGCCAGAAATGTTGAAAGGTAGAGAGACTTTTGTCTTTTAGAGCAAAGCTACCATTGCTGTCATTGGGACCAAAATCATGGTCGTCCCAAATGGCATAGTTGGGAACATACCGAAAGATGCTGTCCAATCTTGGATGCTTTCTCGCATGAACGTACCGCATAATCATCCCTTCTTCACTGTCCCAATCTCCTTCTCGGAAATAAACATTATCCCCGAGCCAAAGCATGGCATCTGGTTTTTTATTGGCGATGCTGTTAAATATGATTTCAGACCCTCCGTATGATTTTCCAGGACGATCATATTCCTTGTCATTCAGGTAAGCGCAAGATCCAAATGCGATATTCAAAGTTGGCGGATCCGTTCGATGTTGCCAAAGTGGTTGAGTGGTGAAAGAAAGAGAATCGTCTTCCAATTGAAATTGATCTTTGATCTTAATCCAATACTCGGTATTGGGTTTTAATGAATGGAATCGAATGGTGCCTGAATGCGCGTAATGGTTATCTAATTTCAACGGGAATGTTTGTATCAAATCGTTTCCCTCAAACAATTTTACCGCCAGGTAATATTCTTCCCATTGCTCATCATTGAGTTGAATAGGATCATGATCCTTCAAGACAAATATTTTGGCATCCCTCATCCCAACGTGGCCCAATGTCCAATGCAGTTTATTCAACTCTTGTCCAAAGGCTGAGGCTATGGAAAAGGTTAGGATTGAAAAAGTTGCAACAATTGCTGAGTAGTTTCTGGCCATGAAAAATGTTTTTGAATGATATACTTAGAATGCTGAACATCAAAAGAAAATTCAGATGAAAAATGTCTTTCAATGGCCAAGGCAAATTCATTGTCTTTCATTTGAATATCCAAAAGTGTTTGAATTTCGGAATCAAATGCTTTTGCCACTAGAGGGCTACAAATTACAGAGTGGCCAATGGCCAAAGCTTCGATGATTTTGTTCTGCATTCCACTTCCCATATTCATAGGTGCGCAAAAAACAGAACCTTGGGCATATGCCTCTTTGATATCCGGTAACCAACCCGTGATTTGAATTCTTTTGTCTTTGAGTTGATGGATGATGCTCTTGTGAGGATCCGCTCCTGCAATGATCAATTGTATCTCAGGACAATTTCGCCAAACCAAGGGCATGATGAATTTACCCAATCGAATGGCGGCCTCTACATTGGGCGCGTAACTCATGTTGCCTGTAAAAACAACAGATTTTCTTCTGGCATTGGACAAAGAGGAATGGATAAAGGATTCATCAACGCCATTGGAAACGACTCGGATGGGCTGTGAAATGGCCAAGTGCGCGGCATCAGGTTGGGATATGATCACATGATGATCAAAATAATGAGAAACACCCTGCTCATATTGTTTTACTCTTTCACTCTCCCAATCAAATAGCCATCTCTCATACCACTTTGAATGTTCAGCACGGCGTTTCAGCCCTGAAGAAAAAGCATCCATGTAGTCTAACGTTTTGTCAAAAGTTGTTTCTTCTTTGACATACTCTGTAGTTCTGATCAATTGTGCAAAAATGTGATCGGGCTGATTGGACTGTAAAATGATTTTAAATTGTTGATGGGCCTTTTTATTGTAAAATAAGATAACCTGAAGTGGTAATTTTGTCCAGAGCAATCGAAGAAACTGCAGAGGCACCCTCCATTTTTCCAATTGAATAAAATACCATTTCCCTCCCAGTGATCTCAAATGTTGTTCTTGGTCCTGATTCAGCTTTTCAAAGTGAAAGCACACCACAGAAAGATCCACACCTTGTTCCAGAAAACACTTGATCTGATGATAAGCCCGCAACTTATCACCCTTTTCAAGGGGATAGGGTATACGGCTTAATGTCATCAATAATTTCATTTCTTTTGAATATCTCTGTAAAATTGAATCAGCGCTTTGGTGATTTTTACGTTATCGAAATTGGATTCTGCAAAGGCTCTTGCTTTTTGCCCCTGTATCTTAACCTCTTCCGTATTGCTTACCAATGGTTCCAAAGCATTAATCCACTCCTGAACAGAATCTGCTATTTTCAGTGATTCCGTATGATGGTCCTCGATACCAATGGCGCCTATTGTCGATGACACAATAGCTTTACCCAGTGCCATCCCTTCAATAATTTTTACCCTAATGCCTCCACCACTTAACAAAGGCACCACCATAATGGCGTGTTGTGACATAAAGCCATGCGCATCCTCCACCTCACCAATGACTTGCACACCAGGAACCTGCAATTGAATAAATTTATCCGGCATGTTCCTACCAGCCAGGTTCAATTTTAATTGAGGAAAATGTTGATGAATATGAGGCCAAATATTTTCGATGAACCAAGTAAGCCCCTCAATATTCGGTTCCCAATCCATTGCGCCAAGATGGAAAAGACTAACGTCTTGAGGAGGATTCAAAGGATGATACTTATTCAAATCTATTCCAAATGAAATGGTTCTGATGGGTTGCCGAACCCCCAGTTGCAACATGCGAATCTTATCCGATTCAGAGATGGTGGCAATGCCATCGACAAAATTGAACATGTTCAATTCATATTCTTTGAGTTGTCTGGCCAAGTGGTTGATATAGGCTTTTTTAATGGGATTCTTGGTCCCTATGGCTATTTTCTCCCAAATGGTGTACTCGATGTTGTGGGCTCTTAATACAACTGGAGCTTTGCTTCTTCTTTTTATAGTTCCCAAATAAGGAGTCATAAAAAGACTTTCCAAATGAATAATATCGAACTGATGTTTTCTAAGCAATCGATCAATTTTAATATCCATATCAGGACTAAAGAAACGATTGACATGATAGCTATCATTGGTCATGAAGGCGGTAAAGGCATCTACCAAATTGATTCGTGTATCTACAAATACCCCTTCAATGTCCGTCTGTTGGATATACTCTTCGGGAAGCTGCTCTAAATTTAAGTCATGCTTGTGGGTGTAAATGGTCAGCACTTTTACTTTATGTCCCAATTGCAAAAGTCCCTGAGTAAGGTTGTCCATAGCAATGCATCCTCCGTCTTTTGCAGGCAATGGGGGCTTATGACAAAGTTGTAAAATTTTCATGCCTTACTTTTTTTAAGGGCAGCAATCCATTTGAATTGGGGCAATTGAGGGGCGCTCCATTTCTTTTCTCTGTTGGCATTGTGCATAAGTAAAAAACAGACAGGTGCCATGACGATGGTGGATAACCATATTCCCAGCCAAGGCTCCACGATGTATGCTTTGGTCATTTTTTCTCCAGCAATGGTCAGTACTTCAAACAGGATAAACAATAAAAGCGCAATAACAGAAGGCAGGCCCAGTCCTCCCTTTCTTAAAATAGCACCCAATGGTGCACCAATAAAAAACAAGACCCAACAAGAAATGGCCAAGAAAAATTTACGATGCCATTCTATTCGATGTCTATTTTTCAATCTTTTATTTTCCTCCAATTCAATGCGTGCTTTTTGTGCTTGAACAATATCCTTTCTGGTTTCATCCATGGCCAAAGATGCTGCTTGGTATTGAATACTCAATGGCAACTGAGACATTATGCTTTTACTTTCTTTTGATGCTGGTTGATCAAAATTCAATCGACATTTTTGCGTATTGTTCTTATACCATTGGTTTTGCAGAGAATCTTGTTTGATATCAAAATCTTGGATGGCCTTATCCAATTGGGCTATGGTCATCATCTCGTAAGCATTTTTAAAAACTTCTTCGTCATCCTTATTAAAGAATAACGAGCTGATATCAATTCGCAAGGTCATTTCGGTAAAATGAGATTGTAAAGCAGGATGTTTTTTAACCCGTTTATTTTTTTCCTCTACCTCGTCGTAGGTGTAACCATTGTTTAGGGTTAAGATTAACCAACGTTTATCCTCCGTTTGTTCCATGCGTCCTTTCTCTGCGCGAATGACACTTTTATTCCCTCTACCAGGGTCACGGTGGTCATAAATAAGAACATCATGCAAAATGCCGGTTTCTGTTTCTTTTTTATTGACCCTAATGCTGATTCCCTCAATACCGTTGTAGAATGTCCCTTCCTCTAAATTCAATGCAGGCTTCTGTTGAACGATTGAAAAAAGAAGCGTACGAAACTTTAAATTGGCAACGGGCCAAATGTTGTTCGCAAATACAAAAGCAGAAAAGGCGATGATGGAAATAAAAACAATGAGTGGTCTAAAAATTCTTTTCAAAGAGATACCCGCACTTTTCATGGCCGTTAATTCATTGTGCTCAGACAAAGCGCCAATGGTCATGATGCTTGACATTAATACAGCCAATGGCAATGCCATATTAACAATTCGGGCTGATGCGTATACCAGCAATTGAACAATGAGCATAAACTCCAAATCTTTGCCCAATAGGTCGTCGATATACAACCAGATGAATTGCAATTCAAAAATGAAGAGGGAAACCAAAAACGTCACAATGAAAGGCCCAATAAAGGCTTTTAACAAAACAAGCGATATTTTTTTCGGGTAAATCATCAAACAATGCGAAGCTAAATTATCTTTCGCCACTGAAAACCAGGAAAATTGAAAAAATGAGAAAAATTTTTTACCCAAGTATTTTATTCGTCCTTGCCTTTGTTTCTTTTGGAAAAGCACAATCACAGGACATCACCTCAGAAGTAGTTTCCAATTTAAATACCCACCAACTCATTGCGCAAGCGGAAGAGTGGGATAAGCAAGGTGAGATGACCATGAATGCCACCTGGGTAAACTTTTCATTGGACATGATCAATGAGGGCTATTGGGAATACAATGCGGATGGAAGCAAACGTTGGATTTATGCATTCAAGAGCCCGGGGGCTTTGGCCATGTCTTTGGTTTTCGATTATTATCACATGCCTGAAGGTTGTGAGTTGTATTTTTATGCAAAAGACAAATCTTGGATTGAAGGACCATTTACGTCGAACCAAAATAAGGCGCATCATATTTATCGCACCCCTGAAGTTTATGGTGATGATGCAGTCATAGAGTACCGTGAGCCCGCAGGAGTGACCAGTCAACCTCGTTTGGATTTGCGTGGCTTATTGCATTTTTATCGTTTAATTGAGGACCCAAGATGGGAAGCGGGGGAGAGCAGAGAAGTCAATAGTGACCCCTGCGAAGTGGATGTCAATTGTCCAGAAGGTGATCTTTGGGAAAAAGAAAAACATGCTGTTGTTAGATTGAGTTTGGTTTCATCTCAAGGTGGTGGATTGTGTTCTGGTACATTGGTTAACAATACTGCTTTGGATTGTAAGAACTATATTTTAACAGCCATGCACTGTACTGAGTTGTCCTCAGATGCTAATCTATTGTCATCCTCTGCTCGTTTCAATTTTATGCGCAGCAATTGTGGTTCCGGATTAGGTCCAACATCACAACAATTGACGGGATTATTTTTGAAAGCAGATTCCAATGATGGAGGTGGTGCCACGGGTTCTGATTATGCATTGTTAGAAATCCAAGATCCCATTCCATCAACTTGGACGGTATACTATGCTGGATGGGACGCTTCAGATGCGTTACCCGCAGCCATGGCCAACAGCGCTAAAGTGGTTTGTTTGCATCATCCATCAGGTGATTACATGAAAATTTCTCATGCCAGTTCATGCATCAAAGGTACTTGGCAATCGAATGACAAGCATTGGAGAACAGTTTGGATGGCCACTGAAACCAACCATGGTGTTACAGAAGGAGGTTCATCCGGTTCTCCCATTTTCAATGACAAACACCAAATCATTGGTACATTGACTGGAGGAGGTTCTTTTTGTACCTCACCAACATCACCAGATTACTACGGCAGAATGGCCAAACATTGGTCTGCCTCTGCCAATCCCAATGCCAATGGTCAAGAGTTGTCTGTCTGGTTGGATCCAGCGGGAACCAATTCGCTATTCTTAAATGGTTCATATCCTCATGTGGATAAAGTTTTGCCCTGTGATCCTGCATCGATTGAGGAAGAATTGCTTCAATTCAATGATGTTTTGGTGTATCCCACTTTGATCAATGAATCCTTTACTGTTGAATTAAAAAACAATCAATCCATCAACCAATGCTTGGTGTTTGATGCCAATGGAAAAATCTTGGCGGATAGAAAAACCGACCGTAGCTCCTTGATTTTTGACACCTCTTCATGGTCTGATGGTGTATATTACTTGAGTGTTAAACACAGGAACGGAAGCTTTGTGACCAAGAAATTGGTTGTGGTTCACTAAATGAAATTAGAACAATTACTCAATGAAAGTTGGAGAAATGAGTTACATGATTTCTTCCAACTGAGCACTTGGGAATGGACATGCAAAAAGGTTGAGCAATCATACGCTCAACCTTTTTGTTTTCCTCCCATAGAGCAAATATTTCAGGCCTTTAATGAAACTCCATTCCATGAAGTAAGGGTCGTCATTATTGGACAAGACCCCTATCACGGAGTAGGAGAAGCCAATGGCTTGGCTTTTTCTGTCAATTCAGGAGTAAAAATTCCTCCTTCTTTAAGGAATATTTTCAAAGAATTAAAATCTGATCTTGGAATTGACAGAACCCAATCTGATTTAACGGATTGGGCAAAGCAGGGTGTTTTGTTGTTGAATACAACCTTAACGGTTGCCAAGGACAGTCCTCTTTCTCATGCCGATTTTGGTTGGGAAAAGTTTACAGATTATGTCATTCAGAGGGTAGCATTAAAAAAATCTCCAGTGGTTTTTATATTATGGGGTAAGCATGCACAAAGAAAAAAATTGCTCATACCGCAACGCCATCACTTGATTTTAGAAAGTGCACATCCTTCGCCACTTGGCGCACACCGCGGGTTTTGGGGTTCCAAACCTTTTTCTAAAACCAACGACTTCTTAGGAGAGGCCATTCAGTGGGGTTGAATTGCTCCCTTCTTGTTGTCAAACATGGAAGCGGCCTTTCTCAATTCACTCAATTCCTCTATTGTTAAATGTCGCCATTTTCCTATGGGAAGATCCAAGTGAATGTGCATGATGCGCACCCGTTTCAAACTCTCCACTTCATAACCCAAAGCCTCACACATCCTTCTGATCTGTCGATTCAATCCTTGGGTTAAAATAATTTTAAACGATTTAGGTCCTCGCTGTTTAACTACACAGGGCTTGGTAACGGTGTCCAAGATAGCCACTCCGGTGCTCATCTTTTCAATGAAATCAGGTTGAATGGTTTGTCTCACAGTAACCCAATATTCCTTTTCGTGATTGTAAGAAGTACGCAATATCGGATTGACAATATCACCATCATTGGTCAATAAAATCAATCCATGCGAGGCCTTGTCCAATCTTCCAATGGTGTAAATGCGCTGCTTGAAGTTCAGAAAATCGATGATGTTGTTCTCATCATTTTCTGACGTACAAACTATTCCTACAGGTTTGTTAAAAGCAATATAGAGTTTCTGAATAGGGGAGTGCGATACCACTTTGCCATCTACTTGGACCTCATCGGTCTCCATTATTTTGGTGCCCAATTCAGGAACTTTTCCATTGATGGTCACTTTACCGCGCTCTATGTATTCATCTGCTTTTCGACGTGAACAAAAGCCAGACTCACTCAGAAACTTATTGATGCGTATAGGATACTCCATGCCTAACGATTAACCCAAGAATGGATACTTGTAATCTCTTGGGGTAACAAAAGTTTCTTTGATGGTTCTTGGGCTAACCCAACGAATCAAATTCAAATAACTTCCGGCCTTATCATTGGTACCACTTCCGCGCGCGCCACCAAAAGGTTGCTGCCCAACGACAGCGCCTGTGGGTTTATCATTGATGTAGAAATTACCAGCGGCATTTTCAAGAGCCAAACAAGCTTCATGTATGGCATAACGATCTCTTGAGAAAATTGCTCCAGTCAAAGCATAATCTCCTGTTTCATCTACCAATTTCAACATTTCTTTCCATTCATTGTCTGGATATACGTAGATGGTAATTACTGGTCCAAAAATCTCCTCACACAAAGTCTTGAATTTTGGATTGGTGGTTAAGACAACAGTTGGTTGAATAAAATAACCTGTGCTATCATCGCAATTTCCCCCTACTACAATCTCAGCATCTGTTTGCGTTTTGACGTAATCGATGTAAGCTTTGATTTTATCAAATGCTCTTTTATCAATTACCGCATTAATGAAGTTTTGTGTATCTGCAGGACTTCCCATTTTGAAATCATTGACGTCTGCAACAACTTTATTCTTGACCATTGGCCAAATGGAGGCCGGTATGTATGCTCGAGAAGCTGCACTGCATTTTTGTCCCTGGAATTCAAAGGCGCCGCGTGAGATTGCCGTGGCTACTTCATCTGCATTGGCAGAAGGGTGAGCGACAATAAAGTCCTTTCCTCCTGTCTCCCCGACAATTCTGGGATATGTTCTGTAGTTATCTAAATTACTTCCTATTTCCTTCCACAAATGCTTGAAAACAGCGGTTGATCCTGTAAAATGCAATCCTGCAAAATCCTTGTGTTTAAATACAACCTCACCAGCTGTAGGTCCATCGCACGCCACCATATTGATAACGCCTGCTGGAAGACCCGCTTCATGGAATAATTCCATGATAATTTGCGCACTGTACAATTGACTATCTGCCGGCTTCCATACCACAACATTTCCCATCATTGCCGCTGCAGCAGGTAAATTGGCTGCAATACTGGTGAAGTTAAAAGGGGTGATGGCAAACACGAATCCTTCAAGTGGTCGGTATTCTAATCGGTTCCACATGCCAGGCAATGATCCCGGTTGATCCATATAAATTTGTTGCATGTAAGCCGCATTGAAGCGGAAAAAGTCTATCAGTTCACAAGCCGCATCAATTTCAGCTTGCATCACATTTTTACTTTGAGCCAACATGGTGGCCGCGTTCATTCTATCACGGTATGGACCCGCCAAAAGATCTGCAGCCTTTAAGAAGATAGAAGCTCTGTGTTCCCATGGCAATTGAGACCACTGAGATTTGGCGGCTAATGCACTATCAATGGCCATTTTTACATGTTCCGCATTGCCAACATAGGCGGTGCCAATTTGTTTTTGATGCTCATGTGGAGGACAGAGAGAAAGGGTGGTTTCCGTTTTTATGGTATCGTTCCCGATGTATAGTGGAACCTCCAAATGCGCATGGTACATCGCATTGTAGGTGTCCATCAAACGCTGACGCTCTGCACTACCTGGTGCATAAGCTTTCACTGGTTCGTTAATAGGGGTTGGAATTTTGTAATTACCTTTTGGCATAGTCTCAATTTTGAGGCACAAAGGTAACGAATCTTCATCGGCATTCACCCAATAGTGAAGCCTTCTTCACAAGCTTCCAATAGGTATTGCGATAAAATGGGTATTGAAATGTATCATTGTGCCAAACCAAACAATATACACCACCGTATCGCTCGACGTCTTTCATCCATTTTTCCATTTCCGCCATCACTTTTTCAGGAGACACGATATTCATGTACCGCGGTGTAATGATGGCCTGATCCATGGCACAAAATGGAATTTCTAAGACATTGGATATTTTTTTATTTTTAATATCGAATAAAAAATAGGGTAGAGAACAACTGGTTCTCCAACCAGTTCTGTCAGTATATCCAACGCTGCTGTCTTCTTTGACTCCAGCCAACATCAATTGTTCCGCAAAATTGAAGGGTTGAAAGCGCTGAAAATGCTGTCGATTCTTTTTAGACTCACCTTGTTGACCCAAATGTTCATGGAAAGATTTCCAATTGGCCGTAATTCCCTGCATGGATTGCGAAGATGAATAATTGCTCAAACAACCAATGGATCCTTTTTTATTTGTAATCCATTCCATGATGACATGAATCTTTTTATCCAGTAAATCATATTTGGGATCAAATTCACGGTGTTGTATTACAGGACAAACATAAAAAACTGGAGAACTATTGAAGTTCGCATTTTCATGAAGCATCCATTCAAAATGATTGAAAGGATCTATTCTCTCCTTAAAAATCGGAAAGAGTGAGAGGCGCAGCAACTCTTTCACCACTCTTCCCATTGAATTGCCAAATCGATAGCTACCCAAGGCCCTTTTCAAATGAACTTTCCAACGTTCACCCTGGTATTTATAAGGCCGCTCAATATTGTGACTGATGCGGTACGTTTTTTTAGGTAAATGCCATTGAAAATTAGGCAACTTGGATTGAATCAAGGTAAGGATTCGTTCGGCACACTCGTTGACAATGCATCGCTCATGCCAACGTTTTTCAACCACTAAAGAATGCATTGCACTTACCCTTTGGTGCAAATCCTTTTCCTCTTGCATGCACTCAGAATAATGAGAAAGCAAATAAAAAATGGTTGCCCAATCATCCACTACGGAGGCGGTTTTGGGATGAGCAATCCCATTACGGAGTGGAATAGGAAGAAAATTAGGATCCAACCAATGGCGATGAATGTCTACCAATAAAGCATCATCAAAGGTGATGTAATGATGTTCATTTTCAAAAAATGTAATTCCAGTGCATTGTTCATCCAATACCCATTCTAATGGCTGTGAAAGGTAATGCTGCTCCAAAAATTGAGCGACATATTGCTTTAAAACGAGGGCTTCAGAATTGGTGATCAATTGCATTGCATTGCGAACATACAAAAGATGCGCGGTCAATTCAATGGATTGATGTACCTTTGGGCCTCAATCAAAAAACAATGGAACTCAATTTAATTTTGTTTGGCCCTCCTGGTGCTGGTAAAGGAACCCAAAGTGAATACCTCATTGAAAAATACAATCTTGTTCATTTGAGCACTGGTGATATTTTCAGAGCCAATATCAAAGGTGAGACAGCATTGGGAAAAGAAGCCAAAGCCTTCATGGATAGGGGTGAGTTGGTTCCGGATTCCTTGACCATTGCTTTGTTAGAGTCAGAAGTGAACAAGAGCCCCAATGCACAGGGATTTATTTTTGATGGTTTTCCAAGAACTCAAGCACAGGCTGAAGCCTTGGACGTTTTTCTCAATGGAAAAGGCTCATCCATTACTTGTTTGGTGGCATTGGAAGTGGAGGAAGAGGAATTAAAGTCGCGTTTATTAAAGCGCGGTGAAACCTCAGGCAGAGCGGATGATGTGAATCCTGAGATTATCCAGAATAGAATCAACGTGTACAACAGAGAAACCACTCCTGTGGCGGATCACTACCGTGCACAAAACAAATACAAAGGTGTCAATGGAATAGGATCCATTGAGGAAATAGCTGAACGCTTGTGTTCAGCCATTGAGGAAGCTCGCGTGAAAGCATAATACATGGCATCAGAAAACTTTGTAGACTACGTAAAAATTTGCTGTCGCTCCGGAAAGGGCGGTGCGGGGTCTGCGCATTTTAGAAGAGAAAAATTTGTTCCCAAAGGTGGTCCTGATGGTGGCGATGGAGGTAGAGGTGGACACATTATCATTCGGGGTAATGCCCAATTGTGGACATTGCTCCATTTGAAATATCGCAAACATGTTATTGCTGAGCCAGGCCAAGGAGGAATGGGGGCTTTAAAAACAGGTGCCGAAGGAGAAGATATTATTTTAGAAGTGCCACTAGGTACTTTGGCCAAAGACGCCGAGACGGGTGAGGTTCATTTTGAAATAACGGAAGATCAACAAGAGTATATTCTGGTAGCAGGAGGTAGAGGTGGTTTGGGCAACAATCACTTTAAAACATCCACCAATCAAGCACCTCATTATGCCCAACCCGGTGAACCCGGTAAAGAAGAGTGGAAAATTCTGGAGTTAAAAGTATTGGCCGATGTTGGATTGGTAGGTTTTCCCAACGCTGGTAAATCTACCCTTTTGAGTGTTGTTTCCGCTGCTAAACCTGAAATTGCAGATTATCCATTTACTACAATCGTTCCCAACTTAGGAATGGTAAGATACAGGGACCACAGAAGCTTTGTCATGGCTGATATTCCCGGTATTATTGAAGGCGCCGCAGAAGGCCGCGGATTGGGTCATCGTTTTTTACGTCACATTGAGCGAAATGCACTTTTGCTTTTTATGATTCCATGTGATGCCAAAGACATTGTTGCAGAATACAATATTCTTCTCAATGAATTAAAGAAATTCAATCCAGAATTGCTCGATAAAAGACGTTTTTTAGTCATCACCAAAAGTGATATGTTGGACGATGAATTGATGGCTCAAATGACGGAATTGTTACCCAAAGACATTCCGCACATGTTCATCAGTGCCATGACGCAGATGAATATCGATGCACTAAAAGATGAGCTTTGGAAGCAAATGAATCGATCGTGATTATTGATAGCGTTCCAAGGCTTCCAATAAAATGGTCTTCATCTGATTTCTAATTTTCACTGGTGCTACTACTTCAATATCATTACCAAATGAAAGCAGTTTGGCATACAACTCAGGGGATGGATACACCTCCAATTTAAATTCAATGTACTCGTCCGTTTCTTTGGTTACTTTTTGAGAATTGTGCAGAGGCTGGGTCTTCAACAATCTTCCTGGAATGGGTTTCATTCGCAATGTAATTTTCTCTGCCTTGGTATTGCCTTTGGTCTCCGTAATTCCTATGCTAAATCTAAAAAAGGCCATTGCATCAAAATGAACATCGCTGTCAATTCGTTGCTCTGTGTAAATGGCATCCACGATTCGCTCCAAACCAAAGGTCAAATGCAGTTTGCGGTCGGGCACATAACCGATCAAATACCAACGACTGTCATATTCCCTCAATAATTTGGGATGGACTTCGTAATTTTTGGTTTTGTTTTCCCTAAAACTTTTGTAATCAATGAATACTTTCCTTTTCTCTTTGATGCAATTCAATAAAGGAATCAGACGATCAACTCCTTGATTGGTCATGTTGTGCTCAAACTGAATGTATTGATTGAGATCTTCTTCATCATGGCCTGAGATACTCAATCGGCTCACAATTTTATCAATCGCATGTCCATATGCATTGAGAACAGGTACATCTCTGAATTGATCAAGAATGGCTGCCGCAAAACGAATGGAGCTAAGCTCATCGTCTCCAACATTGAACTGAGAAATGGAGAAACCTTCTTCTGTATAATAATATCCGCCATGCTCACGACTAAAGGCGATAGGAGCAAAATATCCCAATTCGTTTTCATTCTTCATGGCATAGATATCCTTATCGATGGTACTCAAAGAAACTGCGCCAGCACCAGCACCGTAAAGAGCTTCTTCACATGCCTCACGTAATTTTTCGCGAGAAGGATAATTATTCCCTGTATTGTTTAGACAGCGGTCTATAACCCTGTATCGAATGAGCGCGTATTTATTGGCAGGCATTGGGAAACATCAATTAAAAAGGAAGGTCATCTTCTTCCATTCCTGCAGGACCCAATTGATCGGCACTCATAGGGGCGGGAGGGGGAGGAGTGGACATACCAGAGGAGGCTGAACTACTCATACCAGCACCAACTTTCTCCACTCTCCATGCTGTAGCACCGGTAAACCACTTGCCATTGTACTCTCTGGATTTGATATCAAAACTCACTTTGATTTCATCTCCGGTATTGAAACCATCTATCATTCTCACTTTGTCCTTCAACAAATCAAAACATACATCGTAAGGATAGTTGCTTTCAACAGCAATCACAAATGAACGCTTATTGAAACCACTGGCAAAGGTTTCCTCGTTCAATACCAATTTTAGTTTTCCACTTAATTCCATGTTTCAAAGTTAAATCGTGATTTTGAATTTTTGTTGCAATCTTCTCAACAACTCTCATCCAATGCCCATTTTAAAATATCCAAACACATCTTCATTTCTTTCGGCTGAATGGTCAATGGAGGGGCGATGCGGAAAGACCAAGGGCAGGACAAGAACCAAAAAGTAATGAGTCCTTTGGACAAACATTTTTCAACCACCTGTTGCACAATGTGTTCATTCTCCAGATCGATGGCAAAATAAAAACCCTTTCTTCTGATTTCTTTTACCAAAGGATGATCCACCAATTGGTCTGCAATCCATGCACCTTTCTCTTCCACTTCATCAACAATATTGCTATCCCGATAAATTCGCAATGCCGCGGCTGCGGCGGCACAAGCTACAGGATGACCCGCAAAGGTGCTGATGTGACCCAATACTGGATCGAAACTGAGTTGTTGTAAATATTGTTTGTCACTAACTACACATCCAATGGGCAATCCACCTCCCAATGCCTTGCCCAAAACCAAAACATCTGGTGTGATATTATAATGTTCAAAGGCAAATACTTTTCCTGTTCTTCCCATCCCGCATTGGATCTCGTCCAAAACCAAAAGCGCACCTTTTTCTGTACAACGATCCCGCAGCGCACTTAAGAACAGTGGATTGGGGATCCTTATTCCTGCATCTCCTTGAATGGTTTCTAAAAATACACCTGCTGTTTTTGTTGTTATAAAAGACAAATCTTCCCAATGATTCAATCGAATAAATGAAACATCAGGAAGTAAAGGTCTAAATGCTCCTTTCTTTTTTTCATTGTAACTAATGGACATCGCACCATGTGTATTGCCATGATAAGCCCCTTTAAAAGCGATAATCTCAGTCCTCCCTGTAACACGTTTTACCAACTTCATCGCAGCTTCAATGGCTTCAGCCCCACTGTTGACAAAGTAGCAGCAATTCAATGAATCGGGCAACATCGAAACCAAAGTCTCTGCTGCCAATTGTTGCGACCGTTGAATGTACTCCCCATAAACCATGGCATGGAGATGCCGATCCACCTGTTCATGAATAGCAGCTAGAATTTCCGGCTGACCATGTCCCAAATTATTTACCCCAATACCAGAGACAAAATCAATGTATCGCTCCTCATTGGGACCGTAGAGATAAATTCCTTCGGCACGCTCTATGGTAATACCAAGAGGGTACGGGGTAGTTTGCGCGAGATGTAAATCAAATAATACTTGGCTCATTTTTCTCTATCATCAGCATAATCAATCACAATCTCATCTGCAAAAATCCAAGATTTTCCACCTTGACCTAAATGCCAGCTGGGGATGACATCAAATGCATTCTCAGCCTCAATTTCGATGGCCTTGATGTACATCTTGTCTTTAACATCACAATGAATTAGACGTTGCATTCCACCGTATACATCTTGCTGATCTGTGCAAGAAACATCCCCCAAATTTATTCGTTCTCCGTTATCGAGAATAGCAGTAAAATGAACCATCTTAGGATACCATATCCAAGTTTTAATATCTTGAAACACACTCAAGTCAATGGATTTCACCAAGCGACTTTTGCTTCCTAAATCCACGGTAACTTTCAATGGAATTCCATAGTAACCTTGCCAGCCTCCTGTTCTGAAATCCTTTCCTCCAAAGGCGCCATCAATCAATGCATCTCTACCTCCGCCTGTGTACTGGTTGTCATATGGTGCAATTTGGGTAATGCTTTTCTTTGGATCTCTTTTATTGAAAACGGCTGTGCTCCAGGCGCTACTTAATCCTTTGGATTTGGCTTGCGCTCTTATCGTACAAGCATCTGTAATTTCAAAGGGTGCCTCGCACAAAAATGTCTTTACCACTTTTCCTTTTTTGTTGAGTATTTCTACTTGGATGGATACGTCATTCATGGCATCCAAAATTTCAATTTGTGCTGTTTGCGTAAAACTCAATGCCGGTCCTTTAATAATGGGCAATGGAACAATTTGAGTGGTCATAATGCGCGATGGATTTGCTACGGTTGTTAAAACGCTATCCAACGCTTGACTACGGATGATATTTCTATATGGTGAAAATGCTGTCCATTTGGTGCCTTGTCCGGGTGCGGGCTTGTAGATGCCGTTCATGGCACAGACCAACCAAGCAGACATTTGTCCACAGTCTTCATTGCCGCACAAACCATCTGGTTGGGGAGAATATAAATGTTCGATGATTTGCTTTAAAAAAGTTCTTCCTGCTTTTTCATATTGTTCGCCAGCGTAAGGAAATAAATAAGCATAATGATGAGATGGCTCGTTGCCATGTGCGTATTGCCCAATCAAACCAGTAATGTCAGCTTGTTCTCTACCCGTGGTTTGTGCCTTGGCAGTGAAGATGCCCATTAAAAATTGACCAAAGGAATCTTTTCCTCCGTGATATTGAATCAAGGTTTCAATATCATGGGGCACAAACAAGGCATACTGATAGGCATTGGCCTCTGTGAAATTGAAATCTACTTGATAAGGATCAAAAGAAGGAATAAATCCTCCATTGCGTCGGGGGCGCATGAAGTGCGTCTCTGGATCAAAAATATTTTTCCAATTTTGAGCATAGGTCATGTACTCCTTATAAATAGGACTCTCCGTGTTTCTATTCAAGAGAAACTCAAATTGAGCGATGCAATAAGCATTGAAACAATATTCCAAGGTTTTGGAAACAGACTCACTGAACTCATCAGCAGGAACAAATCCCATTTCCTTGAATCTTTTCTTCTCTAATTCAGGTCCATTGAGCGCATCCATCATGGCCTTTAAGGCCAATTCCGAATTGAAATTTCGAATGCCATTGGCATAGGCATCCAATATGACAGAGATAGAGTGAGCACCAATCATACAATAGGTTTCATTGCCTGCAAGCTCCCACATGGGTAACTCTCCGCGTTCCTCGTAAATGGCCAAAAACGTTTTGATCCAGTCCAATGTTACCTCCGGCTCCAATACGGTCATCAATGGGTGATACGCCCTAAAAGTGTCCCAAAGTGAAAAAACGGTATATCGGTTATAAGACTGGGATTGATGGATTTTTTTGTCCTCCCCTCTGAATCTTCCATCCACATCATTCCAAACGTTGGGCACGGTATAACAATGATAAAGAGCCGTGTAGTAATTGGTCAGCATTTCGTTAGAAGGATTGTTAATCCCTTCAGGAAATGGGGCTTTTTCCATTTTTTCACTCCACAGCAATTTGGTTTTTAATGCAACAGCCTCAAAACTTAAATGCCCGGATTCAGCATATAGATTTCTTTTGGCACCTTCCACATCTGTTCCGCTTATACCTACCCGAATTTCAAGTTGTTCAATATTTCCAAAATCCAATCTAAATGTTTGGATCATTTCGATGATGTCCTTTCGATCATTCCCAATCATTTCTGAGGTCATTTCACTCAATTGATCCAATCCTTTGATGGGTTGACTAAAGACAGCATAGAAATATGTATGTTGTTCGTCTGCCCATCCCTTAGATACTCTGTATCCGCACAATACAGTATCTCCGATGGTTTGCAAATCGTAATATTTCAAATCATCTCGGTAGGCCATGTTCACAAATAGCTGAGCGTCTTTTCCTTTGGGGAAAGTATAACGGTGCACACCTGTGCGTTGCGTTGCTGTTAACTCCACTTTGATTTGACTTTCATTGAGGACAACACTGTAATATCCTGGTATAGCCAATTCATTTTGATGACTGAACCCTTGTGCCAAGGCGTCCAACCACTTGACACTTTTTCGGTGCTCGCCAATACTGGGGGTAAAAAGGATGTCTCCGTAATCACTAATTCCGGTTCCCTGCAAATGGGTGTGTGAGAACCCATAAACAACGGAATCCGTGTAATGGTATCCACCACATCCATCCCAACCATCTATTCGGGTATCAGGACTCAATTGTACCAAGCCAAAAGGAGCAGTAGCACCAGGATAGGTGTGACCATGACCACCAGTTCCAATAAATGGATTCACCATTTTGCATTTACCAAAGGGTTGTGAGACACGCAGTAGACGTTCTGTTTCTTCAATCCTTTGTTGAATCTCAAAATTTGCACCGGGTTGTGCAAAAAGACAACGGGTTATGGAAATAAGAATTAGGGTGTGGATGGCTTTACGCATATTGTACAATTTATTTTATCATGTTTTAATCCCATGTGAAGCACTTGGGGTTTATTGGGAGCTATGGAATTGATATAAATGTTCTGTTGACGCTCATTCAATTCCGCCAAAATCTTTTCTTCTCGCTCTTTGTTGATGTTTTTTCTTCTCATCCTTAGCGCATTGTCTTTGATCTCCCATTCCGCAGGATCCATCGGAGTATCACTCAATTGTAAAATCGACAATTCAATGGAGGTTCTTTCCATTTCGTAAAACAAAAAAACTCCTTCAAGCTTTACTTTCTGGTCATCTGATAAAACCAGTAAACTATCCAATTGACTTAACCACAAATGAACAGGTTCCTGCGGATTTTTTTGCGCCACACATAAGTGGGAACAGCACATAACAATGGAAAAAATGAATAGAGCCCGCATTTCGCTACTAAGATAAAGGAAAGGACTTTTTCATGGCTTGCTCCCTCAAGTTTTTTGGCATTTTTTCAATGGCATAGCGCAATGCAGTTCGGGGCATTCTGGGTTTGTATCGCTCAATAAAATCAAAGACGAGCAATGTTTGTCGTTGACTTAAAACTTTCAACATCCAACCGTATCCTTTTTGAACCATGTCTTCTTGGTCTTCTAAAAGTAAAAGGGCAATTTCCAACTGTTCTTCAATGTACAATTCCTTCTTGGCTGGATAAATAAATGAAACCGCAGCAGCGCGCCGCATCCACAAATTGGGACTCAATGCCCATTGCTTGACCTGTTGAACAAAGTTTGGAAAATTCATGATGAATGTGCCGATGGTTTGATTGCAGAACGTATCACAAACAGCCCAATTGTTGACATAAGCAGCAATCCATTTCTCGAAAAGATAAAAGTCCTTTGATTCAAATTTTTGCTTTTGGTTGTAAACCAATTGAGCAGCCAAAAGCGCTTCTTCAATGAACCCAGTTTGAAAAAGTTTTTCAGCAAGTGCATACACAAAAGCCTTGTCTTTTTCCTTTAATTCCTGGATAATACGCTTGCCTATCTGTTGTGTTTGGGGACTACTCACGCCCAAACATTGGATTTCATGTTTGAAGAAATAAGCTATCGATTGCTTTTTTTCTTCTGTTGCGATACTTAGCAGTGCTTTTCGGATCTCAAAAAGATAATGGTCAACAGAGCTTTTCATTTTTTAAATATCGGATGAATTGAAACAATTTATTGACCCGTATTAAAAAATAGGTTACCGTTTAACCGTATTTTTTGTGATTGTCCTGATACAAATTTACATTTAATAAATTATCCAAAATAGGTTTGACCCGTCCTAACGCAAAGCGGTCCCGATAATGAAGCATCGCTATTCGGAAGGAGGAGTGGGGTGGCTAGGCTGAAACGAGACGGGGTGGTCTTTTTCGGACCTAATCCGGCTATCCGTTCCAAGTCCTCGGGTGCTGCGCACCCTGCGGGCTTTCCACTGCTATCCGGGGTATGGCTATCACCCACACCGCGTGATCACCTCGTCTGCATAAACCTGCATAATTTATAGGTTGTAAAATCTAATTCCTAGAGGGAGATTTGCACTTTAAAAAAAGCACTTTAAAATCATGAAAAAACATCTCTGACTCTCCATCCAACCCACCATTGTTCAAACGCAGATCCCTTGAAATAGATCGTGTAACTATTCCAATTATACATCCAATTAAATTAAATCAAATCGAAAATGAAACTCAATAAAACCTTGATCAATGAAATTCTCGAAATAATAAAGTCCGCCCAAGTTAAAGCCATCCGTTCCATTGACAGAGAGCGAGTACTTATGTATTGGCAAATCGGAAAAGTAATTTTTGAAGAAGAACAGCAAAGAAAAGCACGTGCGGATTATGGAAGCTTTTTGATCAAATCTATCTCCGAGGAATTCCAACCTCAATTTGGAACAGGATTTTCGATTCGACAATTAGAATTGAATAGGCAATTTTATAGGACATTCCCAAATACGAGCGCACTGCGTTCGCAATTTAGTTGGACCCATTATCGTACACTAATGCGAATTGACCATTCTGATAAAAGAGAATTCTATATCGCGGAAGCAGATAAAAACAATTGGACTGCTCGTCAATTAGAACGTCAAGTGAATAGTCAACTTTTTGAAAGGCTATTGCTGAGTAATGATATACATTCCGTTTTGGCCGTAGCTCGGGATGAAAAACTTCCTGTGGATGCCAAAGAAATCATCAAAGATCCCATCGTTTTAGAATTTTTAGGTCTAAAACGAGAAACATCCTATTATGAAAAAGATTTGGAGAATGCGATTATTAGCCATTTGCATGATTTTATTCTGGAATTGGGGAATGGATTTGCCTTTGTAGCAAGACAAAAGCGAATCCATGTAGAGGGAGATGAGTTTTTTATTGACCTTGTATTCTTCAATAGGATTTTACAATGTTTTGTTTTGATAGAAATCAAAACAATGAAGCTAACGCATCAAGATTTAGGACAACTACAAATGTCTCGTCCTAAAATAGGTTTACAAAAAAAAGGACAAAATGGAGAAAAAATGT
>CAYQUT010000008.1:7160-90930 GCA_964420985.1 uncultured Chryseobacterium sp. | reverse complement strand
GACGTCACACTCCATTCCATAACAAATACCGTCCTCAGTTCTATTTCCGTACAACAGACGTTACCGGAGAGATTAACCTAGAGGCTGGTCGTGAGATGGTTTTACCAGGTGACAACGTTTCTATCACTGTTAAGTTGATCGCTCCAATCGCGATGGACAAAGGATTGCGTTTCGCTATCCGTGAAGGTGGTCGTACAGTTGGTGCTGGTCAGGTTACTGAAATCATCGCCTAATTGAATTGCAAATATCAAGTGAAGGTGGCTCCTCGGAATACCACCTTCACTTTGGTGTTTAATAACTACAATTAATAAACGGGCATAGTTCAATGGTAGAATAGCGGTCTCCAAAACCGTTGATCTTGGTTCGAATCCAGGTGCCCGTGCAAAAGAGAAAAACAATGGCTGACATCAAAACATATATCTCTGAATCCTACAATGAGTTGATGACCAAGGTAACTTGGCCAACTTGGTCAGAGCTACAAGAAAGTACTGTATTGGTATTTATCACAACAATTGTTTTAACCCTTTCCATTTTTTTAATGGACTTTATTTTTGGTGTTAGTGGTGATTCTACATCTACTTGGAAGGGTGTAGTTGGTTTTATCTATTCATTCCTCCAATAACATTGCCATGAGCGATATCGAAAAAAAATGGTATGTTGTCCGTGCCATCAGTGGTAAGGAGAAAAAAGTGAAGGAGTTCATCGAAAGTGAAATCAAAGCCAGAGGCATGCAAGATTATGTTTCTCAAGTTTTGATTCCAACAGAAAAGGTGTTCCAAATTCGCAATGGTAAAAAAATCAGCAAGGAGAGAAGTTATCTTCCCGGTTATGTACTGATAGAAGCCAATTTGATAGGGGAGATTCCTCATATTATTCGTAATATTACCAACGTGATTGGTTTTTTGGGTGCTGAGAAGAAAGGAGAACCCATTGCATTGCGTATTTCTGAAGTGAATCGTATTTTGGGTAAGGTAGATGAATTGGCAGAAAGTTCTGAAGAATTGAACATCCCATTCGTTGTTGGTGAGAGCGTGAAGGTCATTGATGGACCATTCAACAATTTCTCGGCAATCATTGAGGAGATCAATGAGGAGAAGAAGAAGTTGAAAGTGAGTGTGAAGATTTTTGGTAGAAAGACTCCATTGGAGTTGAGCTACATGCAGGTAGAAAAAGAAAGTTAGAAACAAAAGCGTGTCTTAGTCGCATTGTAACTTTTTAATGTTACGAAGCTTCCCTTTGCGACAAGAGAACGGATGATTAAATAAATAATAAAATGGCGAAAGAAATAACTGGATTTGTAAAGCTGCAAATCAAAGGTGGCGCCGCAAACCCTTCTCCACCCGTAGGACCTGCATTAGGTTCTAAAGGTGTAAATATCATGGAGTTCTGTAAGCAGTTCAATGCCAGAACCCAGGATAAAGCAGGAAAGGTTTGTCCAGTGCTGATTACAGTTTATGCTGACAAGTCTTTTGACTTTGTTATCAAAACTGCACCAGCCGCGACACAGTTGATGGAAGCATCGAAAGTGGCCAAAGGAGCCGCAGAACCTAATCGTAAGAAAGTGGGAACTGTGACTTGGGATCAAGTTCGTGCTATTGCAGAAGACAAGATGCCTGATTTAAACTGCTTTACCATCGAATCAGCAATGAGCATGGTAGCTGGAACAGCAAGAAGCATGGGTATTCAGGTTACAGGAGATCGCCCATTTTAATCTAAAAAACTGAGAAATGGCAACGATTACAAAGAACCGAAAAGCAGTAGCAGGGAAGTTTGACGCTAACAAAGCGCATACCTTGTTGGAAGCTGCTAATGTGGTGAAAAGCATCACCACCACCAAGTTCGATGCATCAGTGGATATCGCAGTTCGTCTCGGTGTAGATCCAAAGAAATCCAACCAAATGGTTCGTGGAACGGTATCTCTTCCTCACGGAACAGGTAGAACCGTTCGCGTTTTGGTATTGTGTACTCCCGATAAGGAGGCAGAAGCCAAGGCAGCCGGAGCAGATCACGTTGGATTGACGGAGTACATCGACAAGATTAAAGCGGGATGGACCGATGTTGACGTTATTATTACCACACCCAGCGTAATGGGTCAGGTGGGAGCCTTAGGTAGAATTCTCGGACCAAGAGGATTAATGCCTAACCCCAAAACTGGAACAGTTACGATGGATGTTGGCAAAGCAGTTACAGAGAAAAAGGCTGGTAACATTGATTTTAAAGTAGACAAAGCAGGTATCGTTCATGCTAGCATCGGACGTGTAAGCTTTGACTCACAAAAGTTGGCTGAAAATGCCCAAGAACTTTTGGGAACAATCATGAAACTTAAGCCTTCAGCTGCTAAAGGTACTTATGTGAAAAGCATTTATTTGTCTTCTACCATGAGTGCTGGTGTACCAGTAGATACTCGATCAGCTAACTAACCAGGTCAAATTCGGAGGAACTTAAAATGAACAAAGACCAAAAGAATCAGCAAATTGCAGAGCTAGTAGAATTGTTGAATAACACCAACATCTTTTACTTTGCTGACACTGCAGCACTGAACGCCGAAGCGACCAGCAACCTTCGTAGAGAATGCTTTAAAAACAACGTCACCATGCGTGTTGTAAAAAACACCTTGTTGAAGAAGGCTTTAGAGCGCATCGAAGGAAAGGAAATTTCACCATTGTTTGATGCTTTGAAAGGCAACACCGCTGTTATGACAGCAGATGTGGTGAACGTCCCTGCTCGTTTGATCAAGGAGTTTAGAAAAAAACACGGAAAGCCGTTTTTGAAAGGTGCCTTCATCATGGAGGACTGCTACGTAGGCGATGATATGTTAGACACCCTAGTTGCCATGAAGAGCAAAGAGGAGTTGGTTGGCGATATCATTGGATTGTTGCAATCACCAGCAAGAAATATCATTTCTGCACTTCAAGCACACGCGGAAAAGAAATCCGAACCAGCGCAAGAGGAACAAAGCGCATAATTTGTTCCAAAAAAATTAAAGAACCTTTTAAAAATCAAATACAATGGCAGATTTGAAAGCTATGGCGGAAAGCCTGGTTAACTTAACAGTAAAAGAAGTTAACGAGTTGGCTACCATTTTGAAAGACGATTATGGAATTGAGCCAGCTGCTGCAGCAGTAGTTATGGCCGGTCCAGGCGCAGGTCCTGCAGCTGAAGAAAAAACATCTTTCGATGTTGTTCTTGCTGAAGCAGGTGCTAACAAGTTGGCAATCGTGAAACTTGTAAAAGATCTAACCGGTCTTGGCTTGAAAGAAGCTAAGGACGTAGTAGATAAAGCTCCATCACCTTTGAAGAGCGGTGTTACCAAAGACGAAGCAAACGCCTTGAAAACACAACTTGAAGAAGCAGGAGCAAAAGTTGAGATCAAGTAATTTACAACCTCACTTCTAAGTTTAGGCCTCCCGTAAATCGGGGTGGCCTAAACTTGTTTTCATGACAGTATGTCTGTCAATTGTTTAGAGTATTTCGTGAACCATTAATAGAACGACCCTTGGCAACGCTAAAAAAAACAGAGGATAGAGTTAATTTCTCATCCACAAAAAGTTTCTACGATTACCCAGATTTCCTAGAAATTCAGTTGGCCTCATTTCGTGAGTTCTTCCAGTTGGAAACCAATCCAGAGAACCGCAGCAATGAAGGTCTATTTAAAGTATTTGCTGAGAATTTCCCCATCACAGACACACGCAATCAGTTTGTCTTGGAATTCTTGGATTATTTTATCGATCCCCCCCGTTACACCATTGACGAGTGTATCGAGCGCGGATTGACCTATAGCGTTCCGCTAAAAGCAAAATTGAAATTGTATTGTACCGATCCTGAGCACGAGGATTTTGAAACCATCGTGCAGGATGTTTATTTAGGTACAATTCCATATATGACGCCCCAGGGATCATTTGTGATCAATGGGGCAGAGCGTGTAATTGTTTCTCAATTGCATCGTTCACCAGGTGTGTTCTTCGGTCAAAGCCGTCACGCCAATGGTACCAAATTGTACAGCGCCCGTATCATTCCTTTCAAGGGTTCTTGGATTGAGTTTGCTACGGATATCAATAATGTGATGTATGCTTACATCGATCGTAAAAAGAAGTTACCTGTAACTACACTTTTGCGTGCTATCGGATATGAGAGTGATCGTCAGATTCTTGAAATTTTTAACCTTGCAGAAGAAGTTAAGGTTTCCAAGGCAGGTCTTTCTCGTGTTTTAGGAAGAAGATTGGCCGCTCGTGTTTTACGTACGTGGATTGAGGATTTTGTAGATGAGGATACTGGTGAAGTTGTTTCTATCGAAAGAAATGAAGTTGTATTGGATCGTGAGGTAGTTCTTGAAGAGCAACACATCGATCAAATTGTTGATAGTGGTGCAAAAGTGGTGATTCTTCATAAAGAAGAAAGTAACGCTGCTGATTTCACCATCATCCACAATACATTGCAAAAAGATACCACCAACTCTGAGAAAGAAGCGGTGGAGTACATTTACCGTCAATTGCGTAATGCTGAGCCACCAGATTTGGAAACTGCTCGCAGTGTAATTGATAAGTTGTTCTTCTCTGAACAGCGCTATGATTTGGGTGAAGTGGGTCGTTTCCGTATCAACCGCAAATTGGGATTGAACATCGATCCTAACCAAAGAACATTGACCAAAGAAGACATCATGTCCATCATCACTTATTTGATTGAGTTGGTGAATTCAAAGGCAGATGTAGATGACATCGATCACTTGTCTAATCGTCGTGTTCGTACAGTGGGCGAGCAATTGTACAATCAGTTCGCTGTTGGTTTGGCCCGTATGGCCCGCACCATCCGTGAGCGTATGAATGTGCGCGACAATGAAGTGTTTACACCAATCGACTTGATCAATGCCAAAACATTGAGTTCTGTCATTAACTCATTCTTTGGTACCAATCAGTTGTCACAGTTCATGGACCAAACCAATCCTTTGTCTGAAGTAACGCACAAGCGTCGTATGTCAGCCTTAGGACCCGGCGGTCTTTCAAGAGAGCGTGCGGGCTTTGAGGTTCGTGACGTTCACTATACGCACTATGGTCGTTTGTGTACCATTGAAACACCTGAAGGACCCAACATCGGTTTGATTTCTTCATTGTGTGTTTACGCAAAAATCAATCGTCTTGGTTTTATCGAGACTCCATACAGGAAAGTAGACAATGGTAAGGCCAACATGAACAATGAGGGTGTTATCTATTTGACTGCAGAAGATGAGGATGCTAAGGTAATTGCACAGGCCAATGCAGCTGTGGATGAGAAAGGTAACTTCCTTACTCCACAAGTTAAAGCACGTTTGGAAGGTGATTTCCCAATCATTCCTCCAACAGATTTGAGTTTGATGGACGTTGCTCCTAATCAAATCGCTTCTATTGCGGCATCTTTGATTCCTTTCTTGGAGCATGATGATGCCAACCGTGCCTTGATGGGATCAAACATGATGCGTCAGGCCGTTCCCTTGATGAGACCAGAAGCTCCAATCGTTGGAACTGGTTTAGAGGGTCGCGTAGCCAAAGACTCTCGTGTTCTTTTGACCGCAGAAGGTGATGGAGTAGTTGAGTTTGTTGATGCCAATGAGATTCGCATCCGCTATAAGCGCAATGAAGAAGACGAATTGGTTAGTTTTGATTCCGCTGTTAAATCATACAATATTCGTAAGTTCTCCAAGACCAACCAAAGTATGTGTGTAAACCTTCGTCCAATTGTGATGAAAGGTGATCGTGTTACAGAAGGCCAAATCATGGTAGAAGGATACGGTACGCGTCAAGGTGAATTGGCATTGGGTAGAAACTTGAAAGTGGCTTTCATGCCATGGAAAGGTTACAACTTTGAGGATGCCATCGTAATCTCTGAGCGTGTTGTACGTGATGATATTTTTACTTCTATCCATGTGGATGAGTATATCACCGAGGTGAGAGATACCAAGCGAGGAGTAGAAGAATTGACTGCGGATATTCCAAATGTTTCTGAAGAAGCCACCAAGGATTTGGATGAAAATGGAATTATCCGAGTTGGAGCAGAGGTGAAAGAAGGTGATATTTTGATTGGTAAAATCACACCTAAAGGAGAGACCGACCCAACACCAGAAGAGAAGTTGTTGCGCGCCATCTTTGGTGACAAAGCTGGTGATGTTAAAGATGCTTCATTGAAAGTTCCACCAGCAGCTGCAGGTGTTGTCATTGACAAGAAGTTGTTCCAACGCCAGATCAAAGAAAAGAAGGCCTTGAAAACAACCGAGAAAGCTCAGGTAGATCAATTGGATCGCGAACATGAGAAAGAAGTGGCCGATTTGAAACGCATTTTAGTTGAGAAGTTGTTGGCTTTGGTAAAAGAGAATACCTCTCAGGGCGTATTCAACTACTTCAAAGAAGAGCAAATCAAGAAGGGAACCAAGTTCAATGCGAAAGCGTTGATGACCATTGACTACAGTGTTGTAAACGCTGATGCATGGACCAAAGATGATCACATCAATGAATTGGTGAAGCGCGCCATTCACAATTACAATTTGAAGTACAATGAGTCATTGGGTGGATACAAGCGCAAGAAATTCCAATTGACTGTAGGTGATGAGCTACCAGCAGGTATCGTGAAATTGGCCAAAGTTTATATTGCTCAAAAACGTAAGTTGAGAGTAGGGGATAAGATGGCCGGTCGTCACGGAAACAAGGGTATTGTTGCCCGTATCGTTCGTGATGAAGACATGCCATTCTTGGAAGATGGAACACCAGTGGATATCGTATTGAATCCGTTGGGGGTACCATCTCGTATGAACTTGGGTCAGATTTATGAAACCGTTCTAGGATGGGCAGGATTGAAGTTGGGTAAAAAGTATGCGACGCCTATTTTTGATGGAGCAAACTTTGATGACATCAATGCTTACACAGATGAGGCGGGCGTGCCACGTTATGGCGTAACCTACTTGTATGATGGCGGAACTGGAGAGCGTTTCGAACAACCAGCAACTGTTGGAGTGATTTATATGATCAAGTTGAGCCACATGGTAGATGATAAAATGCACGCGCGTTCTATCGGACCATACTCATTGATCACACAACAACCATTGGGTGGTAAGGCGCAGTTCGGAGGTCAGCGTTTTGGAGAGATGGAGGTTTGGGCATTGGAGGCATTTGGTGCTGCCAATATCCTACAAGAAATCTTGACCGTTAAGTCGGATGACGTAATGGGAAGAGCTAAGACGTATGAGTGCATTGTGAAGGGTGAGAATATGCCAACCCCAGGAATCCCTGAATCATTCAATGTATTGTTGCATGAGTTGAGAGGATTGGGCTTGAACATCACGTTAAACCCTACCAATCCCACCAATCAAAACTAAGTTATCGTAGAACTTTATATAGAAAGCAATGCTTCAATCAAAGAAAGTAAATAAGCAATCAAGCGACTTTAAGTCGATAACCATCAGCTTGGCATCACCAGAGAGCATCTTGGATCGCTCTCATGGTGAAGTGCTAAAGCCGGAAACCATCAATTACCGTACATACAAGCCTGAAAGAGATGGTTTGTTTTGCGAGAAAATTTTTGGCCCAGTAAAGGACTACGAATGTCATTGCGGTAAGTACAAGCGTATTCGCTACAAAGGAATCGTTTGTGACCGTTGTGGAGTAGAGGTTACTGAAAAGAAAGTGCGTCGTGAGCGTATGGGACATATTTCATTGACGGTCCCTGTGGCGCACATTTGGTACTTCCGTTCATTGCCCAATAAAATTGGGTATTTGTTGGGAATGCCAACCAAGAAGTTGGATCAAATCATTTACTACGAGCGTTATGTCGTTATCAATGTTGGTCCAGCAGTAAACGCAGAAGGAAATGCGTTCATGGAAAACGACTTCTTAACAGAAGAAGAATACATGGATGTGTTGGAAAGATTGCCAAGAGAGAATCAGTTCTTGGATGACAAAGATCCCAATAAGTTTGTTGCCAAAATGGGAGCTGATGCGTTGCACGAAATGTTGTCTCGTATCAATTTGGATGAGTTGTCTTTTGATTTGAGACACAAAGCCAACACTGAAACATCTCAACAGCGTAAGAACGAAGCATTAAAGCGTTTGCAAGTTGTCGAGGCTTTCCGCGACGCCAATACACGTATCGTAAATAAGCCGGAGTGGATGATCACACGTGTGGTTCCTGTTATTCCGCCCGAGTTGCGTCCATTGGTTCCATTGGATGGTGGTCGTTTTGCAACCTCTGACTTGAATGATTTGTACCGTCGTGTTATTATTCGTAACAATCGTTTGAAGCGTTTGGTAGAAATCAAAGCGCCAGATGTGATTTTGCGTAATGAAAAGCGTATGTTGCAAGAGGCGGTGGATTCATTGTTTGACAACAGCCGGAAATCATCAGCTGTAAAGACTGAGAGTAATCGTCCTTTGAAGTCGTTGTCTGATTCCTTGAAAGGAAAGCAAGGACGTTTCCGTCAAAATTTGTTGGGTAAGCGCGTTGACTATTCTGCTCGTTCCGTTATTGTCGTAGGTCCAGAATTGAAATTGCATGAGTGCGGTTTACCAAAGGACATGGCTGCGGAATTGTTCAAACCATTTATCATCCGCAAGATGATTGAGCGTGGTATTGTCAAGACCGTTAAGTCAGCTAAGAAAATTGTAGATAAGAAAGAAGCCATCGTGTGGGATATTTTGGAAAATGTTTTGAAAGGACATCCAGTTCTTTTGAACCGTGCACCAACCCTTCACAGATTAGGTATTCAGGCATTCCAACCCAAGTTGATTGAGGGCAAAGCCATTCAATTGCACCCATTGGTTTGTACGGCCTTCAACGCTGACTTTGATGGTGACCAGATGGCCGTTCACGTTCCTTTGGGACCTGCTGCAATTTTGGAAGCCCAATTGTTGATGTTGGCTTCTCACAACATCTTGAATCCTGCGAACGGAGCGCCGATCACGGTACCTTCTCAGGACATGGTATTGGGATTGTATTATATTACCAAGTCAAGAGTCGGAACTCCCGAGCATCCTTGCAAAGGAGAAAACATGACTTTCTATTCTCCAGAGGAAGTGATCATCGCTTTCAATGAAGGAAAATTGGATTTGCATGCCAATATTAAAGTTCGTTGGACGGATTATGCTGGCAATGCATCGATCATTGAAACCACTTGTGGCCGAGTTATTTTCAACGAAGTAGTGCCAAAAGAGGTTGGATTTATCAATCAATTGTTGACCAAGAAAGCATTGAGAGATATCATCGGTGATATCTTAAAAGTGGTGGGAGTTGCGCGTGCAGCAAGATTCTTGGATTCAATGAAAGATTTGGGATACTATTGGGCGTTTAGAGGAGGATTGTCCTTTAAATTGACGGACGTAGTGATTCCTGCAGAAAAAGACAAATTGGTAGGTGATGCAACAGCTAAGGTTGCTGAGGTATTCGAGAACTATAACATGGGTCTTATTACCAATAACGAACGTTACAATCAGGTCATTGACATCTGGACCAATACCAATTCTCGTTTGACCAATATTTTGATGGATCGTTTGAAATCAGACCAACAAGGCTTCAACAGCATCTACATGATGTTTGACTCAGGAGCTCGTGGATCTAAGGAACAGATTCGTCAGTTAGCGGGTATGCGTGGATTGATGGCGAAGCCGCAAAAGAATGCTGCTGCGGGTGGTCAAGACATGATTGAGAACCCCATCTTGGCGAACTTTAAAGAAGGTTTGTCCATCTTAGAGTATTTCATTTCTACCCACGGTGCTCGTAAAGGTTTGGCCGATACTGCATTGAAGACAGCAGATGCGGGTTATTTGACCCGTCGTTTGGTGGACGTTGCGCAAGATGTAATTATCAATGAGGTTGATTGCGGAACTTTGAGAGGTTTGGTTACATCAGCCTTGAAGAAAGCCGATGATGTAGTTGAAAGCTTAAGAGACCGTATTTTAGGTCGTGTAAGTGTTCATGACATCTACCATCCTGAAACAGGAGAGTTGATTGTTGAAGCGGCTCAAGAGATAACAGAAGATTTCGCAGATGCTATTGATAATGCAGGAATTGAGGAAGTTGAAATCCGTTCAGTTTTAACTTGCGAAAGCAAGCGTGGTGTCTGTGCTAAGTGTTATGGTCGAGATTTGGCCACTGGTAAAATGGTTCAAGAAGGTTTGGCTGCAGGAGTTATTGCAGCGCAATCCATTGGTGAGCCAGGTACTCAGTTGACACTTCGTACTTTCCACACGGGTGGTGCGTCTTCTGCAAGTGCTATTGACAATGATATCTTGGCCAAGTACAGCGGATTGGTTGAAATAGACGAATTGCGTACTGTAGAAAATGCGCAAGGAAAGACCATCGTTGTTTCTCGTTCTTCTGAATTGAAGATCACAGATGAAAAGTCAGGAGCAACTGTCATGACAGTGAATCTTCCTTACGGTTCTACTTTGATGGTGAAACACAACGATACCGTGAAGAAAGGTGATGTTTTGTGTGAGTTTGACCCATTCAACAGTGTCATCATTACAGAAGAAGATGGTAATGTTCAATTTGAAGCAGTAGAAGAGGGAATTACCTTCAAAACTGAGGTCGATGAACAAACCGGTTTCTCTGAAAAAATTATCATTGAATCCAAGGATAAGAAGAAGAACCCAAGTATCAAGATTGTTCGCAACAAGGAGGAAGTGCGCGAGTATTCTCTTCCAGTGGGCGCTCACTTGAATGTTGAGGCTGGTCAGAAATTGACCAAGGGTACAATTTTGGCCAAGATCCCAAGGATGGCGGGTCGTGGTGGTGATATCACTGGAGGTCTTCCTCGTGTTACAGAATTGTTTGAGGCGCGTAACCCATCGAATCCAGCGGTTGTATCAGAAATTGACGGTATCGTTAAGTATGGTAATACCAAGCGCGGTAACCGTGAAATCACTGTTCAATCTAGAACGGGTGAGGAGCGTAAGTACTTGATTCCATTGTCCAAACATATTTTGGTTCAGTCTGAGGATTTCGTTCGTGCTGGTATGCCACTTTCTGATGGTGCCGTATCTCCTGGTGATATCTTAGATATTCAAGGACCAACAGCTGTTCAAGAGTACTTGGTAAATGAGATTCAAGAGGTTTATCGCTTACAAGGTGTGAAAATCAATGACAAGCATTTTGAAGTGATTGTACGTCAGATGATGCGTAAGGTTGAAATTACCGATGCTGGTGATAGCCGATTCTTGGAAAACACTTCAGTGGATAAAGCTGAGTTTTTGGAAGAGAATGACTTGTTGTTTGATAAAGTAGTGATCACAGAGCCAGGAGAGACAGATCGTTACAAAGCTGGACAAATCATCACCGTTCGTCAAATGCGTGATGAAAACACCAACTTAAAGCGCAATGATCAGAAAGAGATGGAAGCGCGTCCAGCGGTTACAGCTACTGCCCGTCCGATGTTGCAGGGTATTACCCGTGCTTCATTGCAGACTGAATCATGGATTTCAGCGGCATCTTTCCAAGAGACTACGAAAGTATTGAATGAAGCAGCCGTACAAGGAAAAACAGATTACTTGATAGGCCTAAAAGAAAACGTAATTGTTGGTCACCATATTCCTGCAGGTTCTGGTGTGAGAAGATTCCAAAAAATGATCGTCGGTTCAAATAAAGAGTATGTAGAGCTGATGGCCAAAAAGGAAAGTGAATAATTTGTCGTGATAATTTGAAACTTAAAAACCCTCTACACGTAGAGGGTTTTTTATTGTATATTGTATCAATGATTAGAAATATAATTTTTATTTTTCTCTCTCTTATCAGTCCAATCTTGCTGGCACAGCCATCCATTGACAGTTTGCTGATAAAAAGGGAAATTGTACAAATGTTGCACATTGATTCAACTGTTAAATCAGGTGGTGCAATGTCGTCCCTCATAGGGTTTTCAGAACGCGATATTCGAGAGATTCCAGGTGAGATTTTGGTCATTACCGCTGAGGACATAGAGGCAATGGGGGCGACAGATTTGATGGATGTGATTATTTATTTGACATCTACTTCATTGGGAAGGGATGTCGAAGATGCTTTAGGTATAGGAGTTAGGGGACTTTGGGCCCAAGAAGGCAAAGTGCTCTTTATGTTCAATGGTATTCCATTGAATGATTTGGACTATGGAACTTACCTTTTAGGAGGTAGGTTGCCATTACACATGGTCAGTCGAATAGAATTCAGTTTTGGCCCGGGATCCGTGAAATATGGGGGAACAGCAGCCTTAGGTGTCATCAATGTTGTGCTCAAAAGCAATGCGGAATTTTCAGGAGGAGCCATAAAATCGGATTTGAGTTTTTCAAATGGTCAGGTCGATAGAAGTTTCATTGGATTTGTTGGGAATTATGAATTAAATGATAACTATAAAGTTAGCATTCAAGTGAACTCGGGTAAAATGAAAAAAAGCACCCGTGTACAACAACTTTTTAGAAACAGACAGTTGAATTGGGGTGATAGTTCAGAAGTGAACTCCAACAATGTTTTTATTGGATTGAATAAAGGAAAATATAGGGGTGCATTTTACTACTCTGATTTTCAATCTCAAATCTCAGATGAGCCTCAGCTGGTCCTGATGTCTACCGTTGGATTGGATAATTCGCTCAGTTTTAAATTATCTGATCGTACCAAGATGGAGGTTCAATTTACTTATATGGATCAGCTGCCATGGATTGATTTGAATACGACGGATTCAACTTTGATAGGATCCAATACCCACGCCCAACGGATCAATCAAAATATTATTTTCAAATCCAAGTTTTCCAAAAATATTGATTTGGATTATGGGGTTCAAGGCGTTTGGCAACAATCAAAGATATTATTAAGGTCTGCCGTATTTGATTATAATGATTTGAATCAGATGCGTGTTGGCGCAGGCGCTATTTTCTTTGATGGCTTTTATCGTGGAAAGTTGGGATCACTTTCCGTTGGGTATCGAATGGAGAGTCATACATTTTCTAAATTGTTGTTTGCACCAAGAGTCGGATATGCTGTTCAATTCCAAAAATTTCATTTTAAAGCATTTGCTGCTCAAGCTTTCAAGATTGCGACCATACAAAATCAAAATGGAGCTCTCTTGACTCAGCAGCTTAAAAATGAAACAGTGGTTACTTATGAACTTGAAATGGGAATTAATATGAATTATTTCAATTGGAAGGCAAGTGCATTCAAAATTGGAATTGCTAATCCTATTTTGTATGTATATGATCAAGAGTTGGGAATTGACAATTATATCAATCGTCCAACCATTGGAACGGAGGGAATTCAGAGTTTGATTCGATGGAACAAGAATAATTTTAGGGTAACCATGAGTGGATCTTTGCAGAGAACAATCGATCATGCCTTAATTGCGGAGGTTCAAAATGAAGATGGTGAAATATATTTTGGATTTCCTAGCTACAAATTGAATTTTTTTGGTTCATATCGATTCTTGAAAAATTATTCTTTTTCTTTTGGCGGCATGAAACAAAGTGAAATTAATGTTTATAACGCACCTCAATTAAAGAACGGGATATTATTGCACTTTGGAATTGGAGGGCAGTTTTTGAAGTCAAGAAATTTACATTTTAATTTATTTGTAAAGAATGCTTTGAATAGTGAGTTTGGGGTGGCCAGTGCTACTGATTTGGAAATAGACCCATTGCCCTTGTTGTCCAGACAGATTCAATGTTCAGTACAATATCATTTTTATTGATGTCATGAAAAAAAAGATTATCGCCATTCATCTGTTTTTTTTCTTGGCATCGCCATTCATATTCATGGGGCAAGTTCAAGATTCATTGAAGTGGATGAATGAAAAATTGGATATTGGATTTGAGAAACTAGCTAATGGAGATTTGGATAATGCATCCCAATCAGGTTTGCTTGTTCTCCAATTTGGAAGGAAAACAAATAATTCTCAATTGTATGCGCAATCCTGTTTGCTATTGGCAGAGATTTCATTAAGAACACAAAATTGGAATGATGGAGTGAAATTTGCCTCCCGTGCAATGGAAAGTGTAAAAGACTTTGATGCTTTTCTTTGGTGCAATGCTGGAGTTACTTTGGTTGATATTTATTACAACTATGGTGTTGCTGAAAAGGCCGTTGGGTTGTCTAAAAAGGTTTACGATTCGGGTAAGCTGATCAAAGAACAAGAATTGCGGTTAATGCGGACATGGTCTTTGTCTTTGTTTTCTTTGGATAAGTCACAGACAGTTGAACAACTCTTGGATAAATACTTTCAATTGAAGCAGGCAGATTTCCTCAAGAATCCAATTCCTTATCTCGATCTTTTTGAATTGTGGTTGGATGCAAAATCCAAGAACAGTAAATTCAATGAAGCTTATTTGCAGTTGATCAACTTATTGTCCATTGTAGACAGAACGGCTTCTCCAGAAAAGCATTTGATGCTGTTGAACAAGGCAGGTGAATTGTGCATTCATTTAAAGGATTACAACAAAGCCATTTCATTTTTTAACGAGGCCAATCAAATCAACGAAAAAAAATGGCCTAATCAAGAGAATTATATTCTGCTGAATTTGGCAAGGGCCTATTATTGGTCTAGTAATTATACAAGGTCTTATGATTATGCAGAGAGGTCATTCAATAATGCGGAAAAAAATGGACATTTATTTCAAAAGGCCATAACTGCCGCATTCATTGCTCGTTTGAAAGTTTCCACTCATTCATTCTCCTCTGCGGTTGAATGGGCCAATATTGCTTTTCGTTTGGCAGAAGATTTAGGCGATTTACCCCTTCAATATCAGATAGCCATTTTGTTGTCTGATTTATTTTCATTGAACAACGAGTTCGATAGGAGTACAAAGTTTAAAGCAAAAGCAAGTCAAATTGAAGAAAAGATACTGTTGCATGAACAAAGTGAAAAGTTAAAAAAGGCGGATCTCAACATTGAAATTTCAAATACTGAATTTGAGTCCATTATGGAGCTTCAAAATTTTGAAAGGCAGCGTTTGATTTTAAATGAAAAGTTGAGAAAAATTCAAGTTGAATCAGAAAGACAACAGGAAAAGTATAGGTTTGATTTGGAACTTGCTAATCAAGGAATTGAGAAAGAGAGAGCGCTCAACAGGGTCCAAAAGTTGGAGGCAGAGCAGTTAAGTCAATCACAACGCTATCAAATTTCGGAATTAGAAAATAAAAGAAAATCTAGTTTACTGAGTATTTCGGAACTGAAAATTCAAAAGCAGGATATTGAAAATAAAAATCTTAATCTCCGACTTAGGAATGACAATTTAGCAGCGCAAGATGAGATCAATAAAAAGGAACTCGAAATTCGAAGGAGGCAATCGATTTTTGGAATTCTTTTTACGGGAGTTATGTTGTTTGTTTTGTTCGTCATTGTTTTTTTCTTCAGAAAAACGCGAAATCAAAACAAAATAATTGAACAAAATAACCGAGAGATTCAGGCGATCAATCAGGAGTTAGGAGAAAAGAACAATGAGATTGTTTCGGGTATCGAGTATGCCAGCAAATTTCAAGAGATGGTTTATCCAAAGGAAAGTGATTTGAAAGAGATTTTTCAAGATGGCTTTATCATACATCGTCCTTTGGAGATGGTGAGCGGAGATTTACCCTTTATTTTTTGTATCGATGGAAAAGTTTTTGTTGCAGCAGTGGATTGTATTGGTCATGGGGTAAGTGCTTCAATGTTATCCATAATGACTTATTTTGGTTTAACGGATATTATAAGGAGCAATTCAAAGTCTGATTGTGCATCAATTTTGAGGATGCTGCATCATCGTTTGGTTTTGCGATTGTCTCAATCTGAAAATAGAAATTATATTGTTAGTGTTGATTTGTCCATAGTTAGAATTGATCAAAAATCAAAAGAGCTTCAATTCTCTGGAGCAAATTTACCCGCTTTACTGGCGCGTCAGGGAACCGTTGAAATGTTGAAAGGGGTGCATATTTCGATCGGAGAAAATTTGCATGAAGATAAATTGAAGTTCATCAATCATGAGGTACAATGTGAGTCGGGGGATGAGATTTATCTGTTTAGTGATGGATTGTATCATCAATTCGGAGGGTTAGAAGGGAAACAAAAGTTGTCCAAAAAACGTATCATGGAAAGTTTGAAATGCTTTCAACAGATTAACTTTGATCAAAGAAAGTCCCAATTGAATACATTATTTGATGAATGGCGAGGTGAAAGTGTGCAAACGGATGATTTGGTGGTTTTAGGAATTAAAATATAAATGGTGAAAGGAGATTCAATGAAATATCAATTAAGTTTATCCTCCATGGAGGTTGAGTCATTGATTGATAGAATCTCATTGGAAGCTGTTCAATTAAATATTCATAAGAAGTTTTTGAAAATTGCCATTAATTGTTTGGTAGAGCTTATTGATAACGCGTTCAGGTATTCCAATGAAAAGGACAATGTGATGGTTGAAATTGATATCTCCGAAGAGATAATAGCCTATACGGTAATAAATCAGTCAACATTGAGTGATGTTGAAGTGTTGATGTTACAAGTAGAGGGCTACAAAAGAATGACGGAACAAGAATTGGATTTGATGTACCGTCAAAAACTATCAAACAATACTTTTAATGATCGAGGAGGTGCTGGTTTGGGGCTTTTACAAATCATGCGAAAAAATTGTTTTAAAGAAATTGTAATTTCTCCTAAACTAGGCGCTTCGAGCCAAGTGCTTTGTAAAGTTGATTTGAAATTAAAAAAATGTACACAAGATGAATGAGTTGAAGATTGAGGCTACATCCAATACACCCCAAGTTCATTTTTCAATGCAAAATGAAATTCAGTCCATTGTAGGTTTATCAACCCCAATTGACTCGTTTGAGTTTTATCGACCATTGATACAGTGGGTCAATGATCATCAGGATCAGTTGAAAAGTCAAACTGTTTTTCGCTTTGAATTGAATTATTTTAATTCGTCGTCAATGAAAGCGCTTTTGTGGTTGATTCAGGCGATTGCAAATGGTATGACCAATGGAAAGACTTGGTCTATTGAATGGGTAGTAACGGAAGATGATGAGTTTATGGAAGAAGCTGGTGAATCCTTTCAATCATTGATTGATGTCCCCATTTCAATCATTAAAATGTAAATCAATATCTTCCTTGTTAATTCCGAGGTGGGTGACAAATCTTACTTTGTTTTGTCCGAAAGGAAAACACAAAACATTTTTCGTTTTCATCTCCTCAACAAAAGCTATTGCTCCTTCGCTATCATGGGTTTCTGCAATGACGATGTTGGTTGAAGTGGGATAGATGGATTTGATTCCTTTGTGTTTTTTAATTTTCTCTGCGAGGTATTTTGCATTTTGATGATCCAAATGCAAGCGATCTAAATTGTTTTTTAATGCAAACAGTCCTGCTGCGGCAATTATTCCCGCTTGTCTCATTCCACCACCCAAAGATTTTCTGCGGCGTCTCGCTTTTTCAATAAACGCTTTACTCCCCAAAAGCAGTGATCCAATAGGAGCTCCAAGTCCTTTGCTCAAACAAATACTTATTGAATCAAAATATTTTCCGTATTCTTCAGGTGAGACTTTCGATTCTATAAGTGCATTGAAGAGTCTTGCACCATCGCAGTGCAACTTTAAGTCGTGAGCATCACAAACTTCTTTTATCCTTTTAATTTCCTCCAAATCCCATATTGCACCTCCTCCTTTGTTCACTGTATCCTCGATGCAGACGAGTCTGGTGAGCGGGAGATGTATATCATTTTTGTTGTTGATGTTCTGTAAAACGTCTTCTGCTGTGAACATCCCAAAGGGTCTCTCAATTAATCTTACACTGCATCCCGAGTTCAATGCAATTCCACCACCTTCATAAATATAAATGTGGGCAAGATTGGAGCAAATGACCTCGTCGCCGGGTTGTGTATGAACATTGATGGCTATTTGATTGGTTTGAGTACCCGAACTGCAGAACAATGCTGCTTCCATACCGAACATGGCAGCTGCATATTGTTGCAATTCATTGACTGTTGGATCTTCACCAAATACATCATCTCCTAATGGCGCGTTGAACATGGCCTCCTTCATTTCTAGAGTGGGCAGTGTAAAGGTATCGCTTCTTAAGTCAAGCATCGTTAGGCGTTTTGCGTTTTAAATTCAGAAGTGAAATGGAAGGTCAACTCTGGATAGTTATTTTGCTCCATGTCCAATATGAACTTGCTTGGGGCCAGATAAACGTCATGGCCTTCCTTGTCAATCACCATATTGTTTCCTTTGATTCTTTTGAATTCGCCTAATTTGGAATCATCAGTAGATGTTATCCAACAAGCTTTGTAAAAGGACTTGGTTTCAAAATCACATTTGGCACCATACTCATGTTCAAGCCTGTATTTGATTACCTCAAATTGCAATTCTCCAACTGTGCCCACAACCTTCCTAGATCCAGGCTCTTGTAAAAACAATTGCGCAACTCCTTCTTCAGTCAATTGACGAATCCCTTTATCCAACTGTTTAGATTTCATGGGGTCTTTGTTAATCAATTCCTTGAAAATCTCCGGAGAAAAACTGGGAATTCCCCTGTATTGAAAATTCTCACCTTCAGTTAAAGTGTCACCTATCTTGAAATTTCCGGTGTCATATAAGCCAATGACATCTCCCGGATAGGCTTCTTCAACTGTATTCTTGGCAGAGGCCATAAATGTAACCGGATTGGGATATTTAAAATCCTTGGCGAGTCTTGTGTGTTTGTAAAATTTATTTCGTTCGAACACACCTGATACCACCCTTAAAAAGGCAATGCGGTCTCTATGCCGAGGATCGATATTGGCGTGGATTTTAAATACAAATCCGCTGAATTTTTTTTCCTCAGGAGCGATGAATTTTTGATCGCTGTCCCTTCCTTTTGGATAGGGGGCTATCTCAATAAATTTGTCCAATAGCTCTTGAACACCAAAGTTGTTCATGGCTGAGCCGAAGAATACAGGTGCCAATTCACCGCTTAAATATCTGCTGGCGTCAAAGGGTTCGTAAACTGAATCGATTAGCTCAATATCTTCTCTTAATTGCTGTGCATATTCACCACAAAACTGATCCACCTTGGGATCATTGATGTCGTCTACGCTGACCACTTCATCGTTGATTTTGGTTTTCAATGACTCAAATAGGTTCAGCGCCTTATCGTAAATTTTATATACACCCTTGAAAGAGTACCCTTTGGAAATCGGCCATGAGAGGGGTTGAACTTTGATATCCAATTTTTTTTCCACTTCATCTAACAAATCAAATGGATCTTGCCCCTCTAAGTCCATTTTATTAATAAACACAATGACTGGGGTGTTGCGCATTCTGCAGACTTGCATCAATCGCTCGGTCTGTGCTTCAACGCCTTTTACACTGTCAATCACCAGAATAACACTGTCAACTGCGGTGAGTGTTCGGTAAGTATCTTCAGCAAAATCTTTGTGACCGGGAGTGTCGAGCAAGTTGATTTGCATTCCGTTGTATTCAAAAACCATAACGGATGTTGCAACAGAGATTCCACGTTGTCTCTCAATCTCCATGAAGTCGGATGCGGCGGTCTTGGTGATTTTATTGCTTTTAACGGCACCCGCTGTTTGGATGGCCCCTCCAAACAATAATAATTTTTCTGTAAGGGTAGTCTTTCCCGCATCAGGATGCGAAATAATGGCAAAGGTCCTTCTGCGACCAATCTCTTGCAATCTGTCCATTGGACAAAGATAAGGTGGGACAAATCCACTTCAACGTATATTTGACCATGAAGAAAAAATTGGAAGTCATTGCAACGGAAGTCGCTCATGTTTTTGAGGCCAATCGCCTGGGAGTGGATCGTATAGAGCTTTGCAGTGCTCTTTCTGCCGATGGATTGTCACCTGGTTCAGGATTGGTGCAATGGGCCGTAAAAAATGCAAGAATGCCAATTATGGTGATGATTAGGCCTAGGGAAGGTGGATTTGTTTACTCATCAGAAGAGTTAGAAATCATGTTGTTTGAAATTGAATGGGCAAAGCAATGTGGCGCCATGGGAATTGTTGTGGGAATATTGAATGGTGAAAATGAAGTAAATATTGAATCAATGAAAAGGGTGGTGCAGTGCGCTTATCCCATGGAGGTTACTTTCCATCGTGCTTTTGATGTGGTTCGAGATCCAATGAAATCTTTGGAAGAAATTATTGAGTTGGGGTGTACCCGAATTTTGACCTCAGGTCAAAAATCGAATTGTATTGAAGGAAAAGCGCTGATTCATCAACTGCAAGAAGCGGCTGGTGACCGAATCGTCATTATGGCAGGGGCAGGCATCAATTCAGAGACTATCGATGCGATTCAAAATGAATCTATTTTGGAATACCACATGAGTGGGCTAATGAGAGCAGAGCCTTTGAACGAGCAAGAGGTAATCTTTGGGGGTAAAGTGGTTTCTAGAGTCGATGATATCGCAACCGTTTTAAACAAATTGAAGCAATAAAAAAAGCCTCCAAAAAGGAGGCTTTTTTAATATTAGTACTGTTCTTTAGTGTTGAACAGGAGCTTTTCTTTCTTGGATACGGCTAGCCTTTCCAGTCAATTTGCGCAAGTAGAAAATACGCGCTCTACGAACTTTACCACGCTTGTTTACTTCAATGGTTTCAATGAAAGGTGTGTTGAATGGGAAAATACGCTCAACACCAACTCCACCGCTCATTTTACGAATGGTAAAGGTTTCAGTAGAACCAGAACCACGACGCTGAATAACAACACCTGTAAAGGTTTGTGGACGCTCTTTGTTACCTTCCTTGATTTTGTAAGTAACTGATATGGTGTCTCCTGCTTGAAATGCTGGGAATTCACGTGCAGGATTTAATTGCTTTTCTAGTTCTTTAATGCGGTTCATGACGTACTTTTTTTAACCTTTTAAGGGGTGCAAATATAAACTTAAACTCAGAATTTCCAAAACCTTTTTTACTTTAATGAAAATTTTATTGGGACAGTCATTTGAACCTTGACGGGTTTTCCGTTCTGTTTACCTGGCGAAAATGGTTTTAAGGATCTTACCGCTTTGATGGCTTCTCTTTCAAGACCCGCTCCATTTTTGACACCTCTAATGACCTTCACGTCTTCCACTTTTCCCTCTCTATTCACAACAAACTGCACGTAAACGGTTCCTTGAATGCCATTTTCTTTTTCCATTTCCGGATAGGTAACAAGACGGGCAATGGCCATGGTAATGTCACCGTCTGAGTATACAGGCATTTGTTCAACCATGGTCAGAGGTGCATCATTTTGGTCCTCATGAACTGGAACTGCAACGTCATGATTCAATCCTGGAGGAGAAATGGTGTCACAAGTAATGTCCATTACTAAGCAGTTGGGGCCTGATTTTTTCGGTTCTGGATTGGGTTTACTGGTCCAAGAGCGAACAAAGTTCTTTTGGTATTCACCCCAAGCTTCTTGGGTTTTGATGTTTTTATATTCACCCGTTGCAAAAACTTTGGCAAATATTTCAAAATTCTCGACGCTTTGAAATCCTGTAATTGGCGCTATCGGGTTCAATGCCTCATCAAAGAAAATTAGGGTAGGGTAGGCGTTAACTCCAAGATTCATGGTCAATTCATGTACCCCATTTCTGCCCATAGAACCGGGTTTGTAATCAGGGTTTTTAAATGTTTTGCCTTTGAATACAACGGAGTCACCAGATTCAGCATCAAATTTTACGCAGTAGAAATGCTCATTCATGTATTTCACAACATCAGGATGCGTGAATGTTTGATTGGACATCATTTTGCATGGTCCGCACCATTGCGTGTACACATCTACCATAACAACACGAGGTTGTTTGGCTTCAGCTGCCTCCAATTCATCGATTTTCATCCAATGGATTTTCTCTTGGGCTAAAGAAAATTGTCCCCACATCAGTAGGGACAATAAATACGTTATTTTTTTCATGTTTTTCAATTATCTGACACCATTCATCATGGTCAATAATTTTTTGGATAACACAAATAATACCAAAGATGCGGCACCTGCCATGAAAACGAATAGCATGAAGAAATCATACAAGGTATCAATTTCAAAACCGATGAAGTTCTTGGTATTTTTTAAAGTGGACGTCTCCAAAGTTTTTTGAATCTCTTCTTTGATAGTGGCATCAGCTACATTGGCCATTTGAATTTTCTCCATGGCAATGGCGGGCACTTCAGAAATGATTGGCGCTTTTGCTTTATCAAACTCAGCGGGAAGCAATTGAACGTTGTTTTTGGTCTGAAGATCTTCTACCAAGCTAATGGCGATAACGGGTTCAGGGTATAGGGCACTCAAAGTACCTGCAAATTTGTTGGCCGCGGATGTTGATAGGAACCATACTCCCATTAATAGTGAAGCAAATTTCACTGGTGCTAATTTATTCACCATGGACAATCCGATTGGAGAAAGGCAAAGCTCTCCGAGAGTATGAATGGTATACAAACTGATTAACCACATCATGCTTACTTTAACTCCGGGTTGAAGATCTTTTACACCAAATGCGATGACCAAATATCCAATAGCCAATAAGAAAAGACCGACAGATTGCTTGTATGGTGAAGCGGGTTCCATATTGCGCTTACCCAATACACCCCATAACCAAACAAAAATGGGCGCAAAAATAACAATAGCAATGGCATTGATACTTTGGAAGTAAGAAGCTGGAATGATTTTATTCATTACCGTTCTGTTGGTTTGTTCTTCAGCGAAGTAAGTCAATGAGGCACCTGCTTGTTCAAACGCCGACCAGAAGAAAATAACAAAAAATGCTACGATGTAAATGACCCAAATTCTTTCTTTTTCAATCTTGGAGAGGGTTGGGTCAGAGATGATAAATCCGGGAGCGGCGATGGTCAAAGAGAAGATAAAACTTCCGATAATATCCATTTCGGCAAATTTGAAAAATGTAACAAACAATCCCGCAAATATTGCTCCCCAGATAACCATTGATTTAGAAGATACAGGAACAGAAGTGTCCTCTTTCTTTTCTTGGCGTGCATTATTGGGTTTTTCACCAATTTGGACACCTTCTGGAGTTACGATGTATTTATTCTTTAATGAAATGAAAAGAATCAAACTCAAAATCATCCCGAAGCAAGCCGCCAAGAATCCCCATCTGAAATCAGCAGGATTTCCGGTGTCTCCAAGGTAACCGCATAGTAAAGGTGCAATGAAAGCTCCTAGGTTAATACCCATGTAGAAGATGGTAAATGCGGAATCAACACGTTTGTCACCTTCAGGATATAATTGACCCACCATGGTGGAGATGTTGGGTTTGAAAAAACCATTTCCAAAAATCAAAAAACCAAGACCGGTATACATGATCATAGAGGCCATGTCTACTTGGGTATAAAAAGTTCCTGCCAAGAACATGAAAAACTGACCAATGGCCATTAGGATACCCCCGATAATGATCGATTTTCTATTGCCCCAGTATCGGTCAGCCATGTAACCACCAATCAAAGGCGTTAAATAAACCAATCCTGTGTAACTACCGTAAATCTCAGAACCAAATGACTTATCAAATAAAAGTGCTTTGGTCATGAAAAGCACAAATAACGCGCGCATTCCATAGTAAGAGAATCTTTCCCACATCTCTGTTACGAACAATACGTACAATCCTTTGGGGTGACCATTTTGAGTTGTTGACATAATAATTTATTGTTTTTTCAAATATAACCAAATTCACTCAATGACAAAAAAGAGGCTGCCCTTTTGGGACAGCCTCTTCCATTAGTTGATAAATGAATTTTAATTGCAGTTCAAGACCGCGTATTTCGTAGTGATTGGCGGTGTAGGTAGGTAGCCTGGTTTTACAACATAAAACCAAATTTCCTGAACGTTGGCTCCATTGGTTGAAAAGAATTCACTGGGAACAATGGTCAATCTGAATTTGCCTGGCTCTGTTGTCAACGGCTCCATTTTTAATGCAGGGTTGTTGGTTACATCAGCCGGTTGTGAAATAGGAAAGATGTTGATTCCAGAGCGAGCAGCCATATACAGGTAACATTCATCTGCTCCGAGGTTTTGCAAATTGGTGTCTGTTTCTTTACCGTTGTCATAGGTGATGGTGAAGAAATCATCAATACGCGATGCTTCCGGAAAATAGCAGAACTTATCCGCACAAAGAGCGGGTAAAATATCAATCCTTAAGTCCTCTGTTTTGGCCTCACCAACTCCGTCACTTCCAAAGGCGTTCCCGTTGTCCAATTTGGCCAAGCAGGATATTCCTTTGCTGTACAGGTCCAGTGGAGTGCAGTTGTAAAAAGATGTTGGAACAATTTTAATAGAATAAATCATTCCACTCACTCTTTTCAATTTCATGCACTCATTGGAGTTTCCCCATTCCCCATTTCCACACGCAGGCCCTGCAGGGCTCCATGTCCACATGTAAACTTCATCTTTTACCTCAGGATGGGCCTCTAACATGTGTTTTAAGCCATTGGAAGTGGACTTGCTGATATCGATGTAGATAGTAACTGAGTCGTTGGCATTGGTTGGAGATGGCAACACAAATGCTGCCTGAGACCACGCCAGACTGACGGTGATCATCATTGTTACGAAAGACAATATTTTTTTCATCTTATTTGCGTGTCAAATTAAACTTGTAGGTAACATTTTTGAATCCACTGGAGCAAACTCTATTGATGGACAGATTCATTTCGCTGCTGTTGGCAGTTACCATGGATCCCAACGCTATTTCGGTAGTGTCATTGCTGCTTACCAAATAGAGGGCTGAGGGTGCGATAACATCATCCAAAAACCATGTACCTTGATCGCCAAAGAAATTTCTTCCTTTTTCTATGGCAACATGGTATTCATGGTTGGACGCATCAAAGTGTATGGTCATTGGGGTGATGTTTTCACCGGTATAAAAACTGGTGAAATCTCTTTGTTCTAAAATAGGACTATTGGGATCTTGAATGGTGAATTTTGACAATTCCCACATTCCGTCCATTCCTACTTCTTTGTTGGTCAACTCTCCGAGCTCACCCTTTATTTCTGGTTTACACGCCATTAAACCAAGGGCTATGGCAGTGAACAATACGATATTCTTTTTCATTTTTTTCATTGATATTAATTACAACCACCTTCAGGATTTCCGACAAAAAGGGCACTGGTGAATTCATTGTTTGGGAATTGCAATGCCATTCCAGGACAGTTCCAAGGGGAGGTTCTGATCTTTAATGTCGTGTTGTTTTCCATGGCAATGCGGCGGAATTGATCTAACCATTTTCCTTCTCCGATGGTCTCTAAACGATATTCTTTCCTTGCAGCCGCTTTCACTTGATCAGCCGTTGAAGCTGACGGCAATGAATTATCTTGAGAATAGGCTCTTGCACGAACGGCATTGATATCGGCAATGGCCTCATTGAGGCGTCCTGTTTGCGCATAGGCAATGGCTTCTGCACGAATCAACATCATTTCAGTTTGGTACATCAATGGAATATTGAAGGCAACTTTGTCTTGGAATTTGGTTAAAGTAATTTGAGATCCGCTATTGGCTAGCCAAGCAGCCTTTCTTTTGTCAGCATTGTTTTGGTTGATCAATTGAACAAAAGGAACTTCCACCTCATTGTTGGATGCATAAGAGGCATCGTTCCACAAAGTCAAGTTAGGAGGCAATACACCTGATGCATTGTAATTGCCGATGAAGTCATCGGTTCTAACATCATTGCTAAAGCTTACGATTTTGAAAATGGACTCTTTGTTATTGGATGCGGTTAATGCGGGTACTCCACCGGTTTCAGCAGTGAAGGTGCTCAGTACCTTTCCTGCATTGATCAGAGACCCTCCGAAGGAATAAACCACCTCAGATCCTGGATTTAAGATGTCAAAACTCACATTGGAAGTTTTTCCTCCAGGAACATCACAAATCAGTTGATAAGTAACACCACTGATCAACGGTAAGGACAATTCTGTTGGGATGGTGTCATTGCCTGAATTATCAAAGGTACCGACAATACCACCGTTTCCTGTGATGGAAAGTGATGCATTGTTCCACACGCTGCTGGCGGTATTGTTAAGACGGATGGTGTACTCGCAAACCGTTGGAAAGCGATCTATAGAGTATTGTTCAAAGTTGTTGGCATTGATTACCTCATCACTGTATTGAATCGCCTTGTTGTAATCGCGCATTTGGAAATAGATCATGGCCAATGCAGCTTTTGCAGCATGGCTAGTGGCATAGTTTCCGTTGGATGCAGGGAGTGTATTGGCGGCAACTTCCATTTCTGAAACGATGAAGTTGTACACCTCAGCCACAGTGTTTCTGGCCAATGGCTCATTGGAAGCTTTGTCTCTTATGACAATTCCCAAGTGGCTGTTGTCTGCAGTATAACCGTATGGTTGTGCCCAAATTTTAACCACATGCCAATGACAAAAAGCTCTGATGAAACGGGCCTCAGCTTCCATTCTGGAACGATCGGCATCGGTCAGTCCTTCAATCAAATCAAAGTTTTCCAACAGAGAATTACAACGGTAGATGGCGTAGTACAAATCTGCATATACACCATTGGTTGTTGGCGTGAAGAAGTTGGTTTCTTTGTTGTATACAGCTTGGAAATCCAACCCAATCGGTGTTGCGAGGTTATTGCTCAATAACTCTGACAAGTTTTGATATGAGCCATCAAAAACGTTGGCCATAACGTCGTAGCAACTGTTCAGTAATTTTTGAGCATCCTCAGGAGTTTTCAAAGCATCTTCAGCGAGAATGGCTCCATTGGGAGGATAATTCAGCATTTTTTCGCATGACACCAATCCTAGCGTAATGATGGATGCGGCGATGATGATATATTTTTTCATTTTCAAATTCGATTAGAAGTTAGCAGATAAGCGAAGATTGAAGCTGCGCTCTTGCATTGGGGTTAAATAGGTAACGTTGGGGCTTAGGTTTCTGTCTTGTGCATTTTCAAAGTCACGAACAATTTCAGGATCCAAACCAGGGAAATTAGTGATGGTGAAGACATTGGTCACAAAGAATCCCCAGCTCAATGACTTTAATTTCATGCGCTCAACAATTTCCTTGTCTACGTTGAAATCCAAAGATAGATTTCTCAAACGCAAGAAATCGGCATTGTACATGAACAAGGAAGTATTCCACCATGGAAATCCAGTTGGTAAGCCATAGTTCGTTTCATTCAATGTCAATTGACCATAGGTGGTTTCATCACCTGGGTTTTGCCAACGATCAAGGATTTCATCTCTCATGTTCCATCCTGTAACGACACCCAATTGGCGTTTGGCAGAGGAGTCAAATATTTTTGCTCCAAGGCTGTAAGTACATAAAGCTGAAAGCGTGATGTTTCTGAAAGTCCATGTATTGGTAAACCCACCGTACATCTTGGGTAAACCGCTACCCACAAACTTTCTGATGCTGTTGTCATAGTCATAGGTCTCATTGCCTTCTAGATCGAGGTATACTGGTTTACCGTTTGCTGGATCAATGTGAGAAAACTCAACCAAGTAGAATGATCCAATGGGTTTACCCACAATAACTCGAGAATCGTTGGTTCCTCCGCTCACAGCATCTGGGGTATAATTTCCAATGCTCACCAACTCATTGTAATTGTATGAGAAGTTGGCCGTTGTTTTCCAAGACAATTTTCTATCCTTTAACCAGTTCACCGTTGTAGTCAATTCCAATCCTTGATTTTTCACTTCGGCAACATTGTCCCAGAAATTGCTGAATCCCGTTGATGCTGGCAAGCTCACATTCATTAAAACGTCACGACTGTACTTTCTGTAGCCTTCCAACGTTACGCTCAAACGATCTTGCCAGAATCCCATTTCAATAGCGAAAGATGAGTTGGTTGTTGTCTCCCATTTCAAATCGGCATTTCCACGTTGCGTTGGGAAAATGATGGGTTGCTGATTGTAATACAAACCATTGTTGGCTTGTGAGTATGTTGAGTATTGCGCATTGGCCGGAATACTGGAGTTACCCGTTAAACCGAAACTTGCTCGAACTTTCAAGAAATTCATGACTTTATTGTCTTTCAAGAAATTCTCCTCACTGGCTATCCATGCAGCAGACACAGAAGGGAAGTTACCAAATTTGTTGTTGGCTCCAAATCTTGAAGAGCCATCCCTGCGGAAGGTAGCGTCTAGGTAATATTTCTCTTTATAATTCACACTTCCTTTGGCAAAGAAACCAAGGAAAGTAAATTGCTCTCTGTTGTAGGTATTTCTGATTTTCTCACCTGTTAAGTCAACATCAGTAAAGTCCTGAACATCCTGCTCTAAATTGGCATAGTAGTCATTGTAAGCACTGGTGGTGCTGGTTTGCAATTCATGTCCAATCAACAAGTTTCCGTTCAAATGCTCACGCAATTCTTTGTTATATTCAGCTGTGACGTTGTAGCTGTAATTGCGAACGATTCTTTGGTCGCTGCTGTAATTGCCCAAACTATTGTTTTGGTCCAATGCAGCAGGGTTCAATCTATTTTCTCCAATGTGCATGTAATCCAAACCTCCAGTGGCAATGACGAACAAGTTTTTCATTGGATTGTAAATCAAACGACCAGTATTGATCAAACGACTTTCCACGTTCGCCCATCTGCGCAATTCACGCATGGCTACGGGATTCTTAGATCCTCCCCATTCGTCTTTCCAATAGAAATAGTCCCCAGGTTTATTGACGATATTTCCGGCAGCATCAAAAGTGGTGTCTTGGTGATATACTGGGTAGTAGGGTAGAGCGTTGGACATGGCATCTCCCAATCCCCCTGACCAAGCCGCATCGATACGGTCATTTGTTCCTCTTGTACCAGACAAGGAAAGATTAGCCTTCAGTTTTTTACCTAATTTGAATTCAGGGTTAACACGAACAGACAAGCGTTTGTAAGCATTACCTATCATGAAACTTTCATTGTTATCGTATCCCAATGAGAAGTAAACGTTGTGTTTTTCCCCACCATAGCGCGCGCCAAATTGAGCGCCATACTTGGTTCCTAGACCAACCGTTTGAGAAACCCAATCGGTATTGGTTTCCATGGCTTTGAAATAAGCTTCTTGGCGTACGGCTGCAGGGTCAGTGGCAGTGGACATGTTGGGCAACCAAACGTAGCCTGTCCCCCCATCGTTCTCCCATGCCTCTTGACGAATGGTCAAGTATTCTTCAGTATTGAGCATGTTGGGTCTTGATGCGGGTTGTGATGTTCCATTGGTTAGATTCAAATCAAAGTTCCAACCTTTTTTACGGGCCTTTTTGGTAGTGATGATAATAACGCCATTGGCGGCACGTGAACCATATTCACCGGCTGCTGCTGCGTCTTTGCGGACTTCAACATTTTCAATGTCCGCCGGATTGATTGATGCCAGAGGGTTATTGTTCATGGCTCCTGAATTGCCACGCAAGAAATAGTCATTGGTGATGGGAATACCATCCACAATGTAAAGAGGATCACCACCCGCTGAGATAGAACTAATACCGCGGATTCTCACAATAGAACCAGATCCAGCCATACCTGAACCTTGAGAAATTTGCAATCCAGCGGCCTGACCTTGTAAGGCGGCCTCAAAGGACGGTGTTCTTACTGCTGTGACATCTTTTCCATTGATTTTGGACACAGCTCCTGTAGTAGGCTTGTTTCTTTCGATACCATACCCCACAATTTCTAGGTTGTCCAAAGTCACGTCATCATTCATCATCTTGATGTCGATGGGTAATTTTTGTCCGGCTATCAAGGTAACATTGGATTCAAAACTTATGAAACCAATCAAAGTGTAATTTACCGTGTGGTTACCCACTGGTAAATCCAATGTGTACTTTCCGTTGACATCGGTTTGGGTTCCTTTGCCCAATTTGTTTACTGAAACAACAACCCCTGGTAAGGGCTTGTTCTTTTCGTCTTTCACTGTTCCGCTGATGCTTTGGGACCAAGCTTGTACACTCAGCCCTGCTAGCAACAGGAACATCAGTCGTTTTAATTGAATCATGATATAGGTTTTGGTTAGTTTCTAAAGTTTGGTGATGGTTGTATTAAAATACATTCCATTCTGATTGGTCATTCTCAAGGTGTAAATGCCTTTTGATAGATTGGAACTATTGATGGTTACTCTATCGATAGATTGATCGATGGTCATTTCCAGTACGCGACGTCCAGTGTTGTCAAATAATTCAATACCACGGATATGAACGGAAGCCGCGAATTGGATATTCCAATCTTGTTGAGTTGGGTTGGGGAATATGGTAGAAGATTTGAAGATATTTTCCTCAATGCCAACGGTTCCTGCACATGTGCAGTCGTTGCTGTACACATCGTTGGTGGTGTTGGCGTTGCCATCATCACAAGCATCACCGGGGAAAGCACAAGAATTGTTGTCTACCACAGCTTGCGCATTGTAATTGCAAGCACTGGCATCCATGCATCCTGCAATGACAGCTGTTCCTTCACAAACACAAACTTCGTTGATGACATCGTCCACGGTATTGGCATCACCGTCATCACAAGGTTCGTTGTAAGTAGAACAAGAAATCAAATCGGGTAGGGGGAGTGATTGATCAGTATAAACGTGGTATTCACCAGGTGCGAAATTGAATGTAGCCGCTGTGTTGGTCACGTTGATGGTTTCTCCTGTAAAGTAGTCATACCAGGTTCCGGTGTGCGTAAAACCAGGAATCATATTGATGTTGATGACATCAAAATTTCCAACCACCACGGCATCCATGCTTGATCCATCTAAAATCAAACGTTTGCCTTTTCCTGATCCGTCCAAAGTATAGGTGTTGGTACTAAAGGTTTGGTAGTTCTTTTTCAAATGGTTAAGCGCAGCCGTTACTTTGTACAAATGAAGACGGTTTGGGTCATCATAATATTCCCAATGGATGGGCTTTGGCGAAGTGCGACAATTGGTGTTGATGGTTCCGTTTTCACAGTAGTTGATGGAGTAATCGTACCCCAGTTCACCGAATTGCCAGATCATTTTTGGGCCAGGGATTGGAATCAAAAGACAATGGGTTAATTCCTGTCTTTTCAACGCGGTGTTCAAATCCTGAATATCATAACCTCCGTTTGAATTTCCAAAATTGATGTTTTTGTAGGTCAATCGTTCTTCATCATGACTCTCAGCATAGGATACCAAACGGGGTTGACTCCATCCTCTTGCCTGATAGGATGCCCAATTGATATCTCCTGTGTAACCCATGCTTGCCTCGCTGTAATTGTGGTTGATATTTCCCCAAAGCATGAATCCAATATTGCTCAATGCAATTTCCTCACTGTTGTCTGCAAAATGCTCTAAGATGGCATAAGAACCGGGAGCCACAGATTGCATGTGATTGTAATAATCCGACCAAATATTGATGCGGCTTTGGTCATAAGCTCCCCAGGCGGCAATATTGCCCAAAGTATAATTTTGGGTAAATCCTTTGGACAAGTCAAAACGATAACCATCGATATGGTATTCACTCATCCAATAACCCATCACCCTTTTCGAAAAATTGCGTGTGTGGGTGCTTTCATGGTTGAAATCATAACCTACATTGAAATCGTGCATGGTGGTTTGATTGAACCAAGGGTTTTCAGCAGTGGGTTGACCATTATCTCCTGCATCTGGATTGAAGTACATGCGCACCATTGGGTTTTGACCAAAGCTATGATTGAGCGCAATATCCATGATTACGGCAATTCCTCTGTTGTGGGCTTCGTTGACAAATGCTTTTAAGTGTTCTTCAGTTCCGTATGCTTTGTCTGGAGCGAAATAGAATGATGGGTTGTAACCCCAACTGTTGTTTCCTTCAAATTCATTGATGGGCATGAATTGAACCGCAGTAATGCCTAAACTTTCTAAATAGTCCAACGTATCCAACATGTTTTGATAACTTTCATCAGCCATGAAATCACGCATCAGCAATTCGTAGATGACCAATTTCTCTTTTGCGGGTTTGATATAAGCTTGGTCAGTCCATGAAAATGGAGTTTGGTTGGTTTCAAGAACGGAGACGGGTTCGGTGGTCAGTCCGTAGGGATAGGGTTTGATGTTGGGATAGATGTTGGACGGAATCCATGGATCATTCCATTGATCCAAAATTTTGTCTGCGTAAACATCCGCTACTCTCAATCCTTCAGCATCAATGTGGTACTGAAATCCGTATTCTACGTTGGGCTCTAATCCACCAATTTGAATCCAATAGCGCTGACCGTCTGGGGTGCGATTCATATAATAATCCAAATCCAAATTCCAATTATTAAAATCACCCACTACAAAAACGTAATCTTTATTCGGGGCAAACAATTGCAGTATAACAGTGTTGGCATTGATGTAATTGATACCATCTGTCACACCGGCTGGACTTGCGGCAATGTTCACGTTGGGTAAAATCAGAAAATAGCAAGTGTCTGCAATGGATGAAGAGCCGTTATTGGCCGTGAAAATAACTTCGTATTCACCAGGAGTTGCACTGCTGAAATTGTAAGTTATCGATGTCGCATTACTGAGATTATTCACAACATTTCCATTGATAGCAATAGAAAGGTTTGAAGCTTCTGAAGCCACTCCTGTGATGGTATTGTTGGAGTTGGGTTGAATGATCGATGACGCTGCACTGGGCAATTGAAGTGTGGCATTGTAGCCACCTTGGTAAATGTCCAAAGAGATATCGGAGCCGTCGGCATTTCTTCCGACAGTACTGCCGCTTTGGTTTCTGAAAACAAACTTGAGTTGGCTTATGGTTTCACCCACATTTAGATTGTAAAAGGTCTGGGGTGTGATAACAATTTGGTGGAGGTTGTTGCCGAGAGGCGTCATGACAACGGTTGGATCTGCTACACCCCAATTGCCCACAACATGTTGCCAATCATTTGGGCCCGCACTATTGCTCGTGATGCAACCGGTGTGCGCATAAACAGGGGTAAAGCCGGTCAATGCGGCATTGCCGGTTGTTGTATTATAGTATATAGTGATTTGATCGGTTTGCGTGGGAAACGCAGGACTGGTTGTCAAAATTTGAGCGTTCAGGAGAATAGATCCCAAAAACGCAAGGAAAGCAAGAGCAATCCGTTTCATTGGCAAGTTAGTTTTTGTTTAGGTTAGTGAACAAATATAAGAAAGTGTTATTTGTACACCAAGAGGTGTGAGAAAAAAATGAAAAGGCTGCTAAGAAGCAGCCATTTACGTTAATTAAATAGATCTCAGAAAAATCCGAGAACGCTTTCAATGATGTAGTACTGTATCTCAGGGGTCATCTCTGTATGAATGGGGAGTGAAATAACGTTCTCGCAGAGTATTTCCGTTTGTCTCAATGAGCCTTGTTGAAATTGTGCTGATGCATACCCCTTTTGTTTGTGAGCAGGAAGGGGATAATAAATCATTGTAGGAATCCCTTTGTTTTTTAAATAGTCTTGAAAGGCGTCACGGTTCACCCCGCAAAGTGTCAGGGTGTATTGATGAAAAACGTGAGTGCTTTTGGGATTCCTAACTGGGGTTTTGATATTGGGATGGTTGGCAAAGGCGTTGTCATAAGCATCAGCCACTGCACGCCTGGCGTTGCTGTAGCTTTCCAAGTGAGGTAGCTTGCACAACAAGATGGCCGCTTGTATGGTATCTAATCTTGAATTTACGCCAACGATGTCATGGTAGTATTTGGTCTTTTGTCCGTGGTTGGCGACCATATAGATTTTCTCAGCAAGAGCGTCATCATTGGTGAAAATGGCGCCACCGTCTCCATAGCATCCCAGATTTTTGGAAGGGAAAAAACTGGTTGTTCCAATGGTGCCCATGCAGCCCGCTTTGGCAGTGCTCCCATCAGAAAACGTAAAAGTGGCTCCAATCGCCTGAGCGGTATCTTCAATAATGGCCAAGTTGTGTTTTTTACCAATTTCTAAAATGGCCTCCATATCCGCACACTGGCCATACAGATGAACCGGAACGATGGCTTTTGTTCTTGGTGTAATGGCTTTTTCGATTGCCGCTGGATCGATGGTGAATGTATCAGCATTGATTTCAACAAAAACAGGTGTAAGTCTCAATAATGCAATCACCTCGCAGGTTGCAATGTAGGTATATGATGTGGTTATCACTTCATCACCTGGTTGCAAATCCAACGCCATCATGGCTATTTGTAGGGCGTCTGTTCCATTGGCGCAGGGTATCACGTGTTTCACTTGAAGGTGCGCGGAAAGTTCACTCGCCAATTTTTTTACTTGTGGACCATTGATGAAAGCAGTTTGCTCGATAACCTCTTGGATAGCGTTGTCTATCTCAACTTTTATTTTTTCATATTGACCCTTAAGATCAACCATTTGAATTCCTTCCATGACTACAATTTGGTTATCGCGCGTTGAACAGCATTGCTTAGGCGCATAAAGTCTTCTGCTGTCATCGTTTTGTTTTCTTGAATCTTCTTTAGTTCAGCCTGAGCCTCCTTTAAAAATTGAATCGCCTCGTGGTTAATTTTTTGCTGTTCTATTTTTTCGGCATCTTGCTTTTGAATGCTCTGGAGACTCGTCTTATACAACTTTTCAAGATCAGCTATTTTTTGAACCATCTCACTTTGATCTTCTGCTGGTTGATGAACAATGACTTTCTTTTCCTTGTATACAATTTCTTTTTCTGTTTTTCCTTTCTTCAGGAAATACAAAATCGTAATCAAAATGAGAAGGCAGGCGAGAACAATGGATACAAAAAACCACATTTCTTGTTCACCTTCCATTTGGCCTATTAATTCTTGCCCGAATGAATATTTGGATTGAAGATCAAGACTCAATGATCGAAGTGAATCTTCATTTTTTTTGAGCAATTCATTTTGGCTTTTCAAATCGTTCAATTCCATTTTCTGGATTTCAGCCTTTAGTTGGGAGACCTCTTCACTCTTTTTGTGAAAAGTGTAAAATGCAATGAGATCTTTATAAACTTTTTTAATAACCAAAGGATCTTTTGCCAAATTGGTGAGTTGCCTAAGGGAGTCAATTTTAGTGATATCCCATTTATAATTCTTTAGAATTAAAGTGTCTGCTTTCCAACCAGAAAGTATCAAGTGAATTTGTTCTGTTCCCAAAGTGCTTATTGTCGTTCCTTTAGGCAGAATGGGTCCTGATATGGTTGCTTTTTGTCCGTGAATGGTTAGCCCCGAAAACAGCAGGCTGATTATAATTACTAATTTTTGCATAGCGACCGCAAGTTAAATCTTTTTTCTATATGCACTCCAATATGCATCTGTTCCATTTACAATATTTTCAAATGAATTTTCAACCCTTATTTCTGGACAAAGATTCGGGGAATAAAATTCAAATTCTTGACTGTAATTGTATCGGATGGTAGCAATGGAAACATTTATTTTTGATTGGGGCAACGATGTTGTTGCTGCATTGCCAAATGTTCCCAATCGATTGCCCATGATGCATTGCCCCCAAATTGTTCCCAATTGATTTTTTTTCCATGCTTGCGTAAAGTCTACAGATGCGGACGCGGAAAGTCCATTGACCCAGAGGTTTTTCTCCCCTTGAAATATCCATTTTTTTTGCTGGATTTTTTTCTTGAAATACAGCGTATCTGTTTCGCCTTCTGGAAGTGACATCAGCTCAATGTATCGTTGTATATCCTCATTCCTTCTCATGGTAAATCTCAGAAAACCCCGAATGAATTTATTTTTCAAAGGTTTTACTCTGCTGTCGGATAGCCCACTTCTTTTTGCGATGATATTATGCGGGGCATTGTATCCTTCCTCGAGTAGAAAGGACATGAGGTATTCTACCTCGGTACTTTTGCCTCCTGTATTGTCCCTCAAATCAACAACGAGATGATTTATTTTTTTTCGTTGGCATGACCTGAAGAATCGTCGGATGATTCTGTTTTGTTTGGCCATTTTTTTTGGAGCAAACGTTGATATGCCGATGTAGGCTGTATCATGGTAGAATTCAATTTTAGGAAGATCACTATACAATTCAACATTCTTTTTTTGGTACTGATCTTTTTCCTTTTTTCCCCATGTTGGGACGTTCACTTCATGAATCACTCCTTCCGTGTCTTTGTACTGTATGTCAACTCTTTCTTGTTTTTGTAAGAGTAAAAGTGCGCTGTATACAGGAAATAACTCATCTTGTTGGCGTTGAATTCCGTCAAAACTGTCGTGCTCCATAAGGAGCAGTGGAGCTGTCTCTTCTAATATTTTTTCTAGTGTTATGCTTGCTATGGATATCAACTCTGATCCAAGGGGTATCTTTTGGTTCAAATCTTTGCTAACAAAGTTCCCGCTCAATTTTATAGGGATAAATCGATATCCTTTATTAAGGTGTTGGCTCCAAAGACCATTGATGCTGACCTGGGTGTGACTGTCTTTTAAGTTTTGAAGAAGTCTTCCAATAATCAATGAAAACTCGAAGGTACTTCTTGCGCGTACCGCACTCGAGTCATAGGCTCTCTGCACGGCATTACTCCATTCTATTGGTTCTGAATAGCCCATTGAGTAGGGGTGGGATGTTTCGAGAAGTTGCAAGAGTGTATCCAGATCTTGCTTCATCTGTTCCTTTGTCAATCTTGACTCATTGGGTTGTCCGCAAATACAAAAGGGTAGGAAAAATCCTACCCCCATGAAAATATATCTGAGTTGTTGAATCAACCGTTTCTCTTTTTAACCATGGTCAAGATGGTGGCCAATGCCACTGTTTCTCCTGTCTCATCATACACATCCACCAAGAACTTCACAATCCCCTTGGCAATGTCTTCCTCGTTTCTTTTTTCTTGATCCACTTTTTCTTTGACGGTGAATTTCACACCAATGGTCATCCCTGGATAAACAGGTTTGGTAAACCTGCAATCCTCTAATCCATAGTTCAACAGCACCGGACCTTTTTTGGGATCAACAAAAAGTCCCGCGGCTTTTGATAAAATGAAATAACCGTGTGCAACCCGTTTTTCGAAAATGGTTCCTTCCAAGCTGGTGGCATCCATGTGAGCATAAAAATTATCCCCGCTGACGTTGGCAAAGTTGACAATATCCGCATCACTAACGGTATGCTTGTGGGTGAACACTGTATCGCCGATGACCAAATCCTCAAAGTGTTGTCGGAACAAATGCGGATTGGCCTCTCGCTGCTGTCCTCCGTATTGATAGACATTGGTCAGGTGGGATAGGGTAGTGGGAGTGCCCTGAATCGCAGTACGTTGCATGTAATGCAAAACGCCTCGTTTTCCACCCATCTCTTCTCCCCCTCCTGCACGCCCCGGACCACCATGCACCAATAACGGCATAGGAGATCCATGTCCCGTGCTTTCCACTGCAGATTCTCGGTTGAGGACCAATATTCTTCCGTGATGAGACGCAGCTCCAATCACAAAATCTTTGGCCTCATGATCGTCAAATGTGGTGATACTAGAAACCAGCGATCCTTTGCCCAATTTACTGATAGCAATGGCTTCTTCTGTTGTGCTATAGGGCAATAGGGTAGCGACAGGTCCAAAAGCTTCCACCTCATGTGAACTCAAATTCGCAAAGGGTTGGTTGTTCAAGAAGACAACGGGCGAAATAAAAGCACCTTTGTTGAAATCACCGTCAATGATTTCTGGCTGTTGCCCACCAATCACCATCTCAGATTCTTTTTTCAAAATCTCCAATTTGGCCAAAACATCCTCGCGTTGCGATTGAGAAGCCAAACAGCCCATGCGTACTTTTTCATTGAGCGGATTGCCGATAGCTGTTTGAGAAAGCGCCTTGCCCAAAGCAATCTGCACGTCTTCAACATATTTATCGGGAACGATGATTCTTCGAACCGCGGTACATTTCTGTCCGCATTTCACGGTCATTTCCTTGCGCACTTCTTTGATGAACAAATCAAACTCTGGCGTTCCTGGTGCCGCGTCCAAACCTAAAATCGCAGAATTCAGTGAGTCAGCCTCCATATTGAATGGAACCGACTCTGCTATGATTCTTGGATGGGCTTTTAATTTTTTTCCAGTATGCGCAGAACCTGTGAAAGTCACAACATCTTGCAAGGTGACATGATCCAATGCGGAATGCGCGCTGCCCATGATCAATTGCAATGCTCCTTGCGGTAGAATGTTGGAAGCAATGATGTCTTTTGTTACAACTTCAGCCAAGTAAGAAGATATACTAGCTGGCTTAACCACTGCGGGAACACCAGCCAAGAGGTTAACCGCAATTTTCTCCAACATTCCCCAAACCGGAAAGTTGAAAGCGTTGATGTGAAAGGCCACGCCCTCTTTGGGCACCATGATGTGGTGTCCACCAAATGTCCCATTCTTGGACAACTTGGCCATCTCGCCATCTACATAATATCTTTCGTTGGGGAATTGTCTGCGCAAACTGGCATAGGCAAAGAGATTGCCAATACCCCCTTCAATGTCAATCCAGCTATCCACCTTGGTAGCGCCTGTTTTATAGGACCATTCGTAATAAACATTCTTTCGTTCCATGAGGAAAAAGGCCAACGCTTTGAGCATGTTGCCGCGCTCATGAAAAGTCATTTTTCGCAATGCGGGGCCACCTACCGTGCGAGCATAATTGAAAACCGCAGCGTAATCCACATCGGTGGTGCTGATTTCAAAGATGGGTTCGTTATTGGTTGCATCGGTCAATACTTGCGTGTTGCCGGCTCCTTTTTCCCATTGTCCCAATATGTAATGCTCTAATGTTCTCATGTCTGATAATTGATGGGCACAAGTTAAAATGGAAAGGGTTTATCTTTGTCAAAAATTTATTGATCATGGTTGGAATTATCATGGGTAGCAAGAGCGATTGGCCCATCATGCAGGAGGCAGCAGAGGTATTGAAAATGTTGGGCGTGGCGTATGAAGCTGAAGTGGTTTCGGCGCACCGAACACCTGAACGCATGTTTGAATACGCACAGAAGGCACATTCAAGAGGCATCAAAGTAATCATTGCTGGTGCAGGCGGTGCAGCGCATCTTCCAGGTATGACGGCATCTATTACTCCATTGCCGGTTATTGGCGTTCCAATAAAATCCTCCAATTCCATTGATGGTTGGGATAGCGTGTTGTCTATCTTGCAAATGCCAGCGGGAGTTCCTGTGGCTACTGTTGCCTTGAATGGTGGTCGCAATGCTGGAATTTTAGCCGCACAAATGATTGGCGCCAACGATGAGGCTTTGCTCAAGCGCATTGTTGCTTTCAAAGAAGAGTTAAAGAAGAAGGTGTTGGACGCTGCTAAAGATTTGAACGCATGAGTTTTTTATCGCTTGATCCCAAAGCGCTTAAGGTTGCGCAAGTTCATGGATACTTACTAGGAGCCGTTGCGCCAAGGCCCATTGCCCTGGTGAGTACGGTTGATGCTGACGGTCAGGTGAACCTGTCTCCATTTAGTTTTTTCAATGTTTTTTCTGCCAATCCGCCCATAGCCATATTCTCCCCCGCGCGCCGCGGAAGAGACAACACCACCAAACACACTTTTGAAAATGCCAAGGTGCACAAGGAATGTGTCATCAACATAGTCAATTTTGATATGGTGCAGCAAATGAGTTTGTCCAGCACTGAATATCCCAAAGGGGTGAACGAGTTTGAGAAAAGTGGTCTCACTGCCATTGCTTCTGATGTTGTGAAACCACCAAGGGTAATGGAATCTCCCGTTCAGTTGGAGTGCATCATCAAAGAGGTAGTTGAGTTGGGCACTGAAGGTGGAGCCGGTAACTTGATTGTTTCCGAGATTGTGCGCATTCATGTCAATGAAAAGGTATTGGATGATGCGGGTAGAATTGATCCCATAAAAATTGACCAAGTAGCCCGTTTGGGTGGAGATTGGTATTCTCGCGCCAAGGACGGATTGTTCTCTGTTGCCAAACCTCTTGAGAGAATGGGCATTGGGGTAGATCAAATTCCTGCAGATATTCGTTTATCCCGTGTTTTAACAGGAAACCAGTTGGGTCAATTGGGTAATGTGGAGTCCCTGCCCAATGAGACAGATGTCAATGAGTATAAGCTCACTGAGCTTTCTGAGATTTTCTTAGAGCACGAGAGTGACGGGAAAGCCCTGGAGATGGCCTTACACCGGCATGCCTCAGCGCTTTTGGATCAGAACTTAGTAATAGAGGCTTGGATGACGCTGTTGTCTTTTAATGCATAAAACTAAGCGTACATTTTTGCACGCAAAGCTTTAACATCTTCATTCTCCAAATATTCATCGTAGCTCATTCGCTTGTCGATAACACCTTTTGGCGTGATTTCGATAATACGGTTGGCTACGGTCTCGGTGAAAGTATGGTCATGTGAGGTGAACATGGCTACATGCTTCCAATCTTTCATGGCATTGTTAAAAGCGGTAATGCTTTCCAAATCCAAGTGATTGGTGGGTTCATCCAACATCAAACAGTTGGCGTTTTGCAACATCATACGAGAAATCATGCAACGCACCTTTTCTCCTCCGCTCAATACGGTACATTTTTTCATTACCTCTTCACCACTGAACAACATCTTACCCAAAAAGCCGCGCACATAGGTCTCGTCTTTGTCTTTTGAGTATTGACGCAACCAATCAATCAGGTTGTCATCGCTGTTGAAGTATTCCGCATTGTTGTTGGGAAGATAAGCTGTGGTAATGGTACTTCCCCAGTTGTATTCACCCGAATCAGCGGTCTCACGTCCATTGATGATTTCGAAAAAAGTGGTTATGGCCAAGTGATCTTTGGATAAAATGGCAACCTTATCTTCTTTGGTTAAGGTGAATTCAATGTTTTTGAACAATAAAGCACCTTCAGGAGAAGTCTTGGATAAATTTTCTACGCGCAATATCTGGTCGCCGCAGTCTCTTTCAGGACGGAAGATGATACCAGGATATTTACGGGTAGATGGTTGAATTTGATCGATGACCAGTTTGTCCAATAATTTTTTACGAGAAGTAGCTTGTCTGGATTTGGAAGCATTGGCAGAGAAACGCTCAACGAATTCTTGCAATTCTTTGCGTTTGTCTTCCATCTTTTTATTTTGGTCAGAGCGCTGTCTTAAGGCCAATTGGCTGGACTCATACCAGAAGGTATAGTTACCGGTATACAATTGAATTTTGCTAAAGTCGATGTCTACAATGTGCGTACACACGGCATCCAAGAAGTGACGGTCATGCGATACAACAATAACAGTGTTTTGGAAATCGGCCAAGAAGTTTTCCAACCAATTGATGGTATCGACGTCCAAGTCATTGGTGGGCTCATCGAGCAAAAGGATATCTGGATTACCGAATAATGCTTGGGCCAAAAGCACACGAACCTTTTCTTTACCACTTAGTTCCTTGACCAATTTGTGGTGGCTGCTTTCGTGAATGCCCAAACCGCTTAACATATTGGCGGCGTCGCTTTCAGCGTTCCAACCATCCATCTCGGCAAACAACACCTCCAATTCCGCAGCTTTTAATCCGTCTTCTTCACTGAAATCAGGCTTGGCATAGATGGCATCTTTGGCTTGCATCACTTCCCACAATTTGGAATTGCCCAATAGTACAGTTTGCAAAACAGGAATCTCATCAAACTCGAAGTGATTCTGTTTGAGGACACTCATGCGCTCGCCTGGAGTCATGGAAACACTCCCTGTGGTGGTTTCAATTTCTCCTGCTAAAATTTTTAGAAAGGTCGATTTACCGGCGCCGTTGGCACCAATAACACCATAACAATTGCCTGAAGAAAATTTTAAATTGACCTCTTCAAATAGGGTGCGCTTACCATAGCGCAGAGAAATGTTGCTGACCGTTAACACAGAATATAGATTTTAGCGGCCGCAAAGATAGGCTTTAATCGCCTTTATTTTTCGTAAAGTTCCAATAGGCCTGGAGGTAAACTCAAGAAGATGTGGTGGTCTTCTTCTTTGATCTCAGCGATAAAGGTAGGTTGCAGGGGAACGTAAATGGTTTGTCCGTCGCGGTCAATTTCCATCATGGGATTGATACCTGAGTCATTCACCTCAGCCAGGACACCAATGGGTTGGTTGTCTTCCGTAAAAACGCGGAATCCTATCCATCCACGAATGTTGTCACGCATTTGGTCGGTCTCACTCACTTCCTCCTTGCGTATGAATATTTCTGCTTTCACCCAAGGCAAAGCTTCAGCCTCGCTATTGATGCCTTCCAATTTCATGCGGAGTGTAGTATTGGTCTTTCGTCCCAAATCTTCAATGATGAAAGGGGATATTCTTCCTTTTTGATAAAGAAAAAGAGCTTCCAAATCCACGTAGTCAAATGGGGAGGAGGAGTTGATCCAAATGGTAAACTCTCCTTTGTATCCGTGAAGTTTGGTGATTTTACCCAGCGGGTGAAGGTCTTTGATTTCCATATTAACAAAAATAAAAAAAGCCGACACAAAGGTCGGCTTTAATAAGTTGATGCAAATTATTCACCTGCATTTTCAGCTGGAGCTTCAGTTGCAGCAGGTGCCTCTTCAGCAGCTGGAGCTTCTTCGGCAGCAGGAGCTTCCTCTGCTACTTCTACAGCAGCGGCTTCCGCAGCAGCAGCGGCTTCAGTGATGGCTTTAAGACGAGCCTCATTCACTGCACGCTCACGCTTCAATGTTTCGTTATCAGCAGAAGCTTTGGCTTGTGCCAAACCATCACGCTTAGATTGGATTTTAGATTCTTTGCCACTGTTCCAATCCGCCCAACGCTTGTCGGCTTCTTCTTGGGTTAAAGCACCTTTCAATACACCCTTTTGCAAGTGTAGGCGGTACAATACACCACGGTAGCTAAGAATAGCACGAGCGGTTTCAGTAGGTTGTGCACCATTTTGCAACCAAGATAATGCTTTGGCATTGTCCAAGTCAATGGTAGCAGGGTTGGTGTTTGGGTTGTAGCTTCCGATACGCTCAATGAATTTACCATCACGTGGTGAACGAGCGTCTGCGGCTACGATGTGGAAGAAAGGTTTTCCTTTCTTACCGTGTCTTTGAAGACGAATTTTTACTGACATAGTTTTTGTTTTTTGGGTACGAAACCCGATTAACAATTGATTTTAAGGTGGCAAATATAAGATGGACCACTAATTAAAAAAAATAAATCTTGAGATAAGCCAGATACTCACTAACATTTGAGCGTTGAATGAAGAATACAATCTTAATGTTTTTTGATCGTTCATGTTCCTAAATTTGTTTTATGTGTCATGCATGGCTCAAATATTTTTTTCTATGCTTAATGTTTACTTTAAGCATGAGACAATATGCCCAATATGAACTCAACCCCATGTCAGGACTCATCTGGCACGGTGGGGGAGTTGGTTTTAGCTCTGCAGATTTTCAATCGGGTCAATTCAATTACACCAGATCATTCAGAAGTGAGACCGTTCTCTCCGTTAGTCGGTTGGGCATCATCAGGGAATTGGGAAAAAATCCCAATGACACCATTGCTGAAAAAAATACGACCATTGAATTGGCTTTGATGTTTGGTGAATGTTGGCAAGGGAAGCGCAATCCATGGTGGATTGCCACAGCAGTTGGAATGGCCTTTAACAACCGACGTTACTGGGATTTTGTTCCTCAAAGTGATACACAAGTTGAATTAAAAAGCAAATTCACCATGGGAATTCCGGGTCATCTTGAGGTGGGATGGATGTTTAGTAAACAATGGGGAGCTTCTGTTTCCGGAAATGCCAACTGGAACTTCAGACAAGCATGGTGGGGTGGACAATTGGGGGTGGTTTATAGGGTGAAGAGGAAATGAGGGAAGAGGGAAGAGGTAGCGATGTTTCGCTACAGGGAAGATGGAATGTAGGGGCAAATGGACATTTGCCCTTAATTAGGAAGGGTAAAACGAAACGTTACGAGGTAATGGACAGATGAAAAAAAGAGATATTGAAACAGAAAACGATGTTGCGATTTTGGTGGATGCCTTTTACAACAAGGTTTTTCAAGATGGAGTCTTAGCGCCTTTTTTTGCACATGTCGATTATCCGACGCATAGACCCAAGATGATCGCCTTTTGGAATTTTGCTTTGTTGGATATTGCTGGGTATACTACACAAGTTTGGGATGCTCATGCCAATATGCGCATCGCTCCTCCGTTGTTTGATCATTGGGTCAATTTATTTGTTGAAGCAGTGGATGAAACGTTTGAGGGGGAGGTGGCAGAAAAGGCCAAGTTGAGGGCCAAAACAATCGGTTGGACGTTTAAAGAAAAAATGAAAGCTAAGCTAGACAATGAAGAAAGTTAGTTGTTTTTTATACATCTTAATGGGATGTATTTGTATCCAAGAAATATCCGCTAAACCAGTAGTGGATTTGTCTGTGTCCAGAATAGAAAGGAGTATTGCATTGTTGCACGATTCATTGGCGCAATCGAAATATGACGAACAAACATTACGATATGCCCAGCAGATGATGGACACCTTGGCTAAAGTTCCGGCGACAGCGGAAAGTTTTAATCATCCTTTTCATCAATGGCGATTTTGTCGATTGATTTCTCCTGATGGTCGATTGCGCATCATCAATTGGAATGCGCCATTGCAAAATGGTGAGCATGTTTATTTTGGGGTGATTTGGATTTGGAACCAAGAGGAAAGTACATTTTACACAGTGGTTTTAAAAGACAATATGCGGGATCAAGATAAATATGAGACCCGATATATGGACGCACAATCTTGGCCAGCAGCCCTGTACTATGAAATCATACCGCACTTCAAAGGAAGGGGAAATAAGAAATGTGACACTTATACATTATTGGGGTGGGATGGACGAGACAATTTGACCAATGCCAAAATTTTGGACGTCATTAAAATCACCGCCAAGGACAATGTTCGCTTTGGAGAAGGATTGTTTGAAACAGGAACAGGAATGAAGAAGCGATTGATGTTTCAGTATGCGGATGAGGTCAGTGCATCTTTCAAATATTACCCCAAGAAAAAGTGCATAGTAATGGATCATTTGTCTCCCAAGAGTTCCATGATGGAGGGAATATTTGCCGATTACGGACCGGATGGCACATACGATTTGTATCAGTGGGAGAAAGGCAAATGGAAGTTGTATTCCAACATTGACATCAGCCTTTTCTCTTCCAGTGACACCAAGATGTATAAGCCGCCGGTTAGGCAAAGGAATTTTTAATCATTCCATTACTTTTTCAGGATTTGTAATCTTTTCCTCTCCTCTCCAATCGTTACCATGTAAATGCCGTCTGCTAGATTCCCAAATTCAATCACTGATGTGTTGTTATTCAATACAACATATTGGTTGAAAACGATTTTTCCAGTGATATCTTGAATGGAAACTTGAACATTTTCTTCTTTTTCATCAGTCCAATTGGTTTGAATTTCAAAACTACCTGAAGTGGTAGGATTGGGATAGATGGTAAACAGGGAGATTACATCTTGCGATTGTTCAATAGTTTCTTGCATGATCATACCTGAATTTCCAACGCGCAAACAATGGGAAACTCCCCAATTGCCCACGCTACCGCTGCCGTGCACTGGACGTACTCTGACGCTGTAGGTTTTTCCCGTTGCTATTCCAGGAACATTGCTCAAGAAGAATATAGGTGTGTAATTGCCGCCATTGATAATTTGCGGGGTGCTCTCCACGGGTAAAGTTTGGGTAAATTCCCAATCGTACCTTACGGCTCCACATACTGTTCGGTCAGGGGCAATACTTCCGCTCAATGATTTGGTTGCAGGGCAACGATCCGAGAGTCTCAATGCAATGGTGTTTTCATTGTTTAAGGTCAAATTGCAAGTGCCTGTTGCATTGGCCAAAATGGATTCCATATTGCCCGCAGCATCAAACATTGAATAAATTACAGGTACACGCAGAACGTACTGAATAGGGCTACCCGTTTGATTGGCCGGTAATATGGCTCCCAACCTTGACACTACCGAATTGGCTGTTGGAGTAGTGTATGACCAAGGGGTAATGTTAGTGTTACTTCCGTTTTGGCTGGCAGATAAGACTTCAAACATATAGGCCGTGGCATTGGATCTGAATTGCGCCTTGAAGCTGTTGCAGACAGAAGTGTAAACCCCCGTATTGTTGCTGTAATAGTGGTCACATACTGATCCGGTTAGGTGGTTAAAACATATTTTAGCACTGGGATTCATATTCCCGGATAGATGATGAATAGCGATGTAGTAAGTATTACCGCTTGTTAATTGATCGCTAATTAAAGTTTGGTTCCCTGCTGTCACTTCATGCTCTGTTTCGATGTGTTGCAGGCAGCCATTTGTAGTTAGTTGATAAAGACGAATATCATTGTCTCCCGTAGCCGCGGATAGACCCGCGCGTAAAGTGTTGTATTGCGCATTTAGACTGAACCAAAGATCATTTCCATTGCCATCAATTACCTCTGAGTTGATTCCATTGTTGAGGTTAGCTGATTTGAGGCTGTTGCCTGAACAGACAGGATAAATAGACGTAACAATCGGAATAACATTGAGACCAATGGGTGTTAATCCTTCATCAATCAAATCATCGCAATCATCATCCACACCATTGCAAGTTTCGGGCTGGGGTAGAATACAAGAGCCGTTATCGAAATTAGCGGCAGGATCAAAGTTACAAGCTTGAATATCGGTACATCCCTCTATATTGAATATACAAGATCCGTCATCTTCTGTTGCCTCAGGATTGAAGTTTGATGCGGTTATAACGGTACATCCTAGCAACTCAATTTCATCACAAACACCATCTCCATCTGTGTCATGGTTGCAAGCACCTTGACAATTCAGATAGTCCATTTGTGGATAGGTGCAAGAGAAGTCTTCTGTGTTGGCCAATTCATTATAATTACAAGCCGTCAGGTCTGTGCAGCCCATAACAATGCAGGTATTATCGGATCCAGAACAATCCTCATCAATGCCGTTGTCACAAACATCAATGGCTCCTGTATAGGCCAATGGCTCATTGTCATCACAATCTTGGTTGTTTCCAACAAAACCAGCCGTTAACTCGCATAATCCATCAATTGAAATATTGTTGGCTCCATAACCGTCTCCATCTGCATCGATGTATGCGGCAATCCAAATTCCATCATTGAGAACACCATCGCAATTCTCGTCAACGTTGTTACAAATCTCATTGGCCACAGGAGAAATGGTAGCATCATTGTCATTGCAATCACCGCCGATGGTGGCGTAACCTGGAAGGAAAGCACAACTTTCGGTAGAAATCCCTGTACCAATGCCATCACCATCATTGTCAATGAACCAAGTAAACACGGGAAGTTCTTCGTCTATTTGGGCATCACAGTCATCATCAGCACCATTACAAATTTCAATGCCATTGGCATTGATCAGAGGATCATAATCATTACAATCGTCAATGTTATCGCTATATCCCAAAGGTACAGAACAGGCCAAAATAGGTAAACTAATCACACCAAAACCGTCTCCATCCATATCCAAATAATAAGTATTTAGGACACCTTCGTCAACGGAACCATCACAATCATCATCAAAGCTGTTGCAAGTTTCGTCGGAGATGGTATTGAGCGCAGCGTCATTGTCATTGCAATCGGTGTTGTTGGTTACTGTACCTGCGGGTTGTACGCATGCGAATTGCGGTGCGTTGACATTTCCAAAACCATCACCATCTGCATCCGCGTAAAAGGTTAAGAGTGGATTCACGGTCACATCCACACTGGCTGTACAAGTCTGCGCCCCTTGGGTAACAGTGCAGGAATAGGTGGTAGTGGTGGTGGGGGAAACTGTCGTAGTGGTTGAGGTTCCACCATTGCTCCAATTGTAGGATTGCGCGGTATGGAGTTGTTGGATTTCGGAGGGGGAAAGGGCGCGGTTGTGAATGGTTATGTCGTCAATCTTTCCTGAAAAGTAAGTTGATGAATTTTGAAGAGATTTTCCAATATGCAAATTAGAGTTTGAGGTGAACAAACTTGAAATGATATTATCAGTGTCTAAAACCCCGTTTAAATATAGTTTTACTCTATTTTCTGAATTGTCATAAGATATCGCAACATTTATCCATGAGTTAAGATTATTCATAGAGACTGTTGTAACATCATTACCATATGTCCAGAAGAATAATTTACCTGTTGTGGGACTCACGCCGATTGCCGAGTAGTTATACATTGAAAAGTTTCCCCAACCAACAATCCCGGCATCTGTAATATAATTTTCTAGATTTATCCAAGTTGAAATTGTTCTATTTGAATTATTTTCAGGCATCAATCCAATTACTGAAATCCAATCATCTACCCCATCAAAACTATACGCCCCATTGGCATTGCCAAAACGATCTGCTGTTAGCGTTGCTCCATTGACAGTACCATTATTCCCATTACCACTCTCGTCATTGGCGTTGCCGTTGAAAGGATAGTACGCCACCAAACCTTGCTGCAAATTGGCTGGAAGGGCGTTCAGCCCTGTTCCGACTCCTGTTGTATTCATAGACAACGTCACCGATTCTCCTTCACAAATGGTGGTGGCGCTGGCTGTGATGTTGCAGGTAAGCATCGGAATGCAAGAGCCATCATCTTGGTTGGCGTTGGCGTTGTAATTGAAAGCCGTGGGATCTGTGCAGCCGGCAATAGAAGTATTGCTTGTCCCATTGTATAATGCCGTGATTTCTTCTTGGGTGAGGGCGCGGTTGTAAATTGCAACGTCATCGTATACACTCCATCCCCTTGCAACATTTCCATTGGCCCATTGATGCCAATTCAAAGCTGCATTAGCTATTGGAATTGAGGAAATTGTTACGATATCGTTTCCAACGATTTCATTGTTAATGTATGCCTTTAATACTCCCAGTGAATAGGTCAAAGTAAGCATTTTCCATTGACTAATATTTACATTGAATGGAGATAAGACAGACGCCAAAGGATTATTATCACCTAGGAAAAAACCATTGTAATAGTCAAATACCAAACGATTTTGACCTGAATCATCCATTCCTGAAAAAAAAGCATATTCAACGGGTGAACTATCCAAACTCCTAATCCAAAGATTAATTGAAATTGAATTAGAGATTTCGCTGGATAAATTGGGAAACTTAATGTGGCCTCCGTTCACATACAGTGGTTCACCAAAAGCATTTGTTGGAAATGTATTTTTATCGCCTATTAATTCAATACAATTTGATCTGCCTTGATCATTTGCCCGATAATTTATATTTCCCAAAACGGTTCCATGATTCCCATTGCCACTTTCATCATTGGCGTTGCCGTTGAAGGGCCAGTAGCCCACGAGGCCGTTGGATGGCAGGTAGGAGGGAAGGGCAGGAGTTTCCAGTTCATCACAAATACCATCATTGTCCGCATCATTGATGCATGAGCCAGCACAGTTCAAATACGTTTGAGCAGGAAACGTGCACGAACCATCGTCTTGGGTGGCCGAGGCGTTGTAGTTGCAGGCGGTGGTGTTGGTGCAACCGGTAATGGGCGAATTGGTTGTCCCATTGTACAACGCAATGATTTCTTCTTGGGTGAGGGCGCGGTTGTAGATGGCGATGTCGTCGAGTAAGCCATTTGCGTATATCGAACCTGAACCAAAACCTGGAACTGGTGATTGTTTTCCAATCAGAATAGGAAGACCAGACATTGAACCTCCGAAATATTGTCCATAAATAGTTTGCATATGCATCCCATTTATGTACCAATTACCAACTCCTCCCTCAACAGTTACAACAATATTCACCCACTGCGATATCATCCAATAATTAGGCGAGCTATTTTGAAAATCGAAATTATTTGAATTCAAATAGAAGTAATTTAATCCTACCTCTGTCAATTGAATTCCGAAATTACCATATGCAGTTGGATTTGCATTTCCGTTATTATACTGAACGAGTATTGGAAAAAACTTTACCCCATTCACATTTGGAGTGCACCAATCATTGATGTTAATCCATGTACTTATTGTGATGTTTTCAATTGTGTTAAAACTGTTGTCATAAGGAATTTCAATAAAATCATCTTGACCATCAAAACCAAATGCACTATTTGCATTGCCATTTCTATCTGTCGTCAATGTCGCGCCATTCACCGTCCCATTATTACCATTCCCACTCTCATCATTGGCGTTGCCGTTGAAGGGCCAGTAGCCCACGAGGCCGTTGGATGGCAGGTAGGAGGGAAGGGCAGGAGTTTCCAATTCATCACACGTTCCATCATTGTCCGCATCATTGATACAAGTACCACCGCAGTTCAAATACGTTTGAGCAGGGTAGGTGCAAGATCCATCTTCTTGGGTGGCAGCAGCGTTGTAGTTGCAGGCGGTGGTGTTGGTGCAGCCGGCTATAACTTGAGAGGGAACGCCGTTGTACAAAGCAATAATCTCAACTAACGACAAGGCTCTATTGTGAATTGAAATATCATCTATAGTTCCTTTGAAGTTTTCATGCCCCCCTCCAATAGAACCGAATCGAATTCCAACTATTTGATTATAGTTCACAGCATTTGGAACTGAAACCGTACAGTCTATATTGCCATTTAAATAAGTTGTGTAAGAAGTTCCAGATTTGACGAAAGTTACAAAATACCATGTATTGGATTGGTAATTTGTATAGCTTCCTTGTGAGTACAATAAATCCCAAAAAGCATCTGCAGGTCCAATCCCAGAAGTTAATCTTCCAGGTACATGCTCATTGTTTAATTCAACACCGAATCCGGTATGATTGATTGAATTGAATAAACATTGTTGATATTTAGTTACATCAGAAGACCTCATCCAGCATGAAATAGTGAAGTTCGCATTTAATGAAATAAAGGGAGAGCTTATTGTAATTTCCGACTCAGCATCTGGGGTTCCGCAGCAGTTTAATCCGCTAAATAAAAAAGCAGCATTTGAATTACCAACTCTATCACTCGTCAACGTTGCGCCATTCACCGTCCCATGATTCCCATTGCCACTTTCATCATTGGCGTTTCCGTTGAAGGGCCAGTAGCCCACGAGGCCGTTGGTGGGGACGTAAGAGGGGATTTGGGAATGAAGGGATGAGGGGACGAGGAATGAGGGGACTAGGAATGAGGTGATGAAGAGTAGAAGGAATGAGGTAGCGAGAGCCAAGCGATTCGCTATGCAGAGATGAAGAGATGAAGAGATGAGGGAGCGGTAGCGATTCTTAGTTACGACGCGATTGGCGATGATAGAATAAAAAGATATGGAAATGAAGTTCCTCTCAATTGTTGCAATTTTTGGTAAATGCAAAGTGCTTACCTCACCCCAATAGGTGTTCAATTTTTCTTTGGCCATAATGATTTGTATAGGTCTTGGAAGAATGTTACTTTTTCCATTGTAAATATACACCAATAAGGCACTTTATTTATAGGATTTGGAAAATGATTTTTGTTGGTTGTTTTATCTCTGAATAATCAGGTTTTATTCTATGAAAAGCGAGACAATTGTATAGATTTTGCGATTTTCTATACATCAAGAGTGAGACGTGTATCGTTTTTTCAATTTTCTACACATGTCACTTCGTCGTGGGCATTTTCATGTCCTTGCCCATCTGGTCATAGACTTTGTCATTGGGCTCCCACAATTCTATTTTGTTGCCCTCCGGATCCATGATGTGGATGAACTTTCCATAATCATACACCTCCATGGTATCGGTGATGGTGACTCCCTCCGCCTTGAGCGCAGCTACCAATTTTTCTAAATCCGCTACACGGTAATTGATCATGAACTCCTTGGTGGACGGTGCAAAATATTGTGTCTTCTCCCCAAAGGGACTCCATTGGGTAAATCCTTTTTGCGTGGTATCCGCTCCCTGTCTCCACTCAAACACCGCTCCGTAAGGATTGGTATTCAACCCCAAGTGCTCTTGGTACCAGGCCCGAATCATCTTGGGATCCTTGCACTTGAAGAATATCCCTCCAATACCCGTTACCCTTTTGAAATCTCCTTCTGGTTCAGGTGTTGTATTCAGGTAGTGGTGGGCCACAAAGCCCATTCCAAAAGAACCCGCCATGAGCATGACCAATGTGATGAGCTTGTTTTTCATGGCGATTTCTCCTGTTGATTTTACATATTTCTGCGGTATTGTCCTCCCACTTCAAACATGCTCTGGGTCAGTTGTCCCAAAGAACAATACTTAGTGGCTCGCATCAATACTTCAAACAAGTTTTCATTTTGAATGGCTGCATGTCGAATTTGTTGCAAGCTCTCCGTCATCTTCTCCGGACTCATCTGGTGCAATTGCTCCAACATCTGAATTTGGTATTCTTTCTCCTCACTGGTCGCACGGATAATCTCTCCTGGCACCACGGTGGGCGAACCCTTTGAACTCAAGAAGGTATTGACCCCAATGATGGGATACTCACCGGTATGTTTCAGCATTTCATAATGCATGGACTCTTCCTGTATCTTGCTGCGCTGGTACATGGTTTCCATGGCTCCCAATACACCACCACGCTCTGTGATGCGGTCAAACTCACTCAATACGGCCTCTTCCACCAAGTCTGTCAATTCCTCAATGATGAATGAACCTTGCAATGGATTTTCATTCTTGGCCAATCCCAACTCACGGTTGATGATCAACTGAATGGCCATGGCGCGGCGCACACTTTCCTCGGTAGGTGTGGTGATGGCCTCGTCATAGGCATTGGTATGCAAACTGTTGCAGTTGTCATATATAGCATACAACGCTTGCAACGTAGTGCGTATGTCATTGAAATCAATTTCTTGCGCGTGCAATGAACGGCCACTGGTTTGTATATGGTACTTCAACATTTGAGCACGGGCATTGGCTCCGTATTTTTTGCTCAACGCCTTGGCCCAGATGCGGCGAGCCACACGACCAATTACCGCATACTCGGGATCGATTCCATTGCTGAAGAAGAAGCTCAGATTGGGACCAAAGGCATTGATGTCCATGCCTCGACTCAAATAATATTCAACGTAGGTGAATCCATTGGCCAAAGTGAAAGCCAACTGGGTGATGGGGTTGGCACCTGCTTCCGCAATGTGGTAACCACTGATGGACACCGAGTAAAAGTTGCGCACTTGTTGATCGATGAAATACTGTTGCACATCTCCCATCAATCGCAAAGCAAATTCTGTAGAGAAAATACAAGTGTTTTGCGCTTGGTCTTCTTTAAGGATATCGGCTTGTACCGTGCCGCGAACCGCACTTAAGGTCTCGGCTTTGATTTTGTTATAAACGTCAACCTCTAATACTTCATCTCCGGTTATGCCGAGCAACATCAATCCCAATCCGTCATTGCCTTCGGGCAATTCACCTTGGTAGGTAGGGCGCTTCAATCCGCGGTCTTCCCACTTGGCTTTGAGCTTTTGTTCAACCAGGGATTCTAATCCATTGGCTTTGATGTATTTCTCGCACTGTTGATCAATGGCGGCATTCATAAAGAAACCCAGCAACATGGGCGCTGGGCCATTGATGGTCATGGATACGCTGGTTTTGGCATCGGCCAAATCAAATCCACTGTATAATTTCTTGGCATCGTCTAAGCAACAAATGCTCACCCCTGAGTTTCCTACTTTTCCATAAATGTCCGGACGGTAGCCGGGGTCGTTGCCATATAAGGTAACACTGTCAAAGGCTGTAGACAAGCGCTTAGCAGGCATGCCCAAACTGACGTAATGGAAGCGGCGATTGGTTCTCTCCGGTCCGCCTTCTCCTGCAAACATGCGGGTTGGATCTTCTCCTTCGCGCTTGAATGGGTAGATTCCTGCGGTATAAGGATATTCGCCAGGAACATTTTCTTGCAAACTCCAACGCAAGATATCGCCCCAGCTGCGGTACTTGGGAGTACTGACTTTGGGGATGCGCGAGTTGGAAAGCGAACGGGTAGAGGCTGCTACTTTGATGTCCTTGCCACGCACTGAGAAGGTGTATTCATCTTGTGCGTAAGTGGCTTTTTTGTTTTCCCATTCTTGAATGATTTGCCAATTGTGCGGATCCAAGTCGAGCTTGATTCGATCAAACGAAGCTTGCAAATGTTTTTTCAATTCCTCATCTTCAATCGTAGAAAGCGCAGTGTGCAAGCCATACAATTTTTCAATGACGTTGCATTGGTCATTCACCCACTTGTCATAACCGCGGTTGTTCTCAGATATTTCACTGAGGTAACGGGTGCGGTGCGGTGGAATGATGAATATCTTCTCGCTCATCTCATCAGTGATTTGAAAAGACGATTGGAGCGGAGCACCTGTCTTTTCCACCACTTTATCGATGATCATTTTGTACAAACGATTGGTTCCGGGGTCATTGAATTGTGAGGCAATGGTCCCAATAACCGGTAGTTTTTCATCGTCCTCATCCCACAACTGATGGTTGCGTTTGAATTGCTTGCGCACATCTCTGATGGCATCCAAAGCACCACGTTTGTCAAACTTGTTGATGGCCACCACATCAGCAAAATCAAGCATGTCAATTTTTTCCAATTGGGTAGCGGCACCAAATTCAGGTGTCATGATGTACAACGCCAAATCACTGTGGTCCATTATTTCTGTATCCGATTGACCGATTCCGGAAGTTTCAAGAATGATGAGATCAAACTGTGCGGCTTTCAGAACATCCACAGCCTCTGCCACATGTTTGGACAAGGCCAAGTTGCTCTGGCGCGTGGCCAATGAGCGCATATAAACGTGAGGGTGCTTGATGCTGTTCATGCGTATGCGATCGCCCAACAAGGCACCGCCTGTTTTCTTTTTGGAAGGATCAACAGAGATGATACCAATGTGTTTCTCCGGAAAGTCAATGATGAAGCGGCGAACCAATTCATCCACCATAGAGGATTTTCCTGCACCACCTGTACCGGTAATGCCCAAAACGGGTACTTTGGAGGCAGTAGCGGCAGCTTTTATTTCTTCAAAAAGGGATTTGTTTTCTTCAGGGAAATTTTCAGCAGCAGAAATGACTTGCGCCAACTGAACAGGGTTTTTGTCTTTTAATTCAACAGCTTTTACTTGGACATTGTTACCCGTTGGGAAGTCTGATTTGGAAACCAAATCATTGATCATCCCCTGTAAACCCATGGAACGACCATCGTCTGGATGGTACAAGCGTGTAATCCCATAGGCGTGTAATTCTTTGATTTCTTCGGGAAGAATGGTACCACCGCCACCACCAAAAATTTTAATGTGACCGGCTCCTTTTTCTTGAAGGAGATCAAACATGTACTTGAAATATTCAGTATGACCGCCTTGGTAGCTGGTCATTGCGATGGCTTGCACGTCCTCTTGAATGGCGCAATTGACCACTTCTTCTACAGAACGGTCATGTCCCAAATGAATCACTTCACATCCTGTGGTTTGGATGATGCGGCGCATGATATTGATGGCCGCGTCATGCCCGTCGAACAACGACGCAGCAGTAACCACTCTCACTTTATTTTGAGGTTGATAAACAAGATTTTCCATTGCGGCAAAAGTACGAAAAAGCCTTGTTTTTTGGGCTTTTTGACCAGGATTTCAATGATTCCGGAAGGTCTGTCATTGATCATAATTGTAAGCTTGAATGAATTGAGGCTCAAAATAATGGATTTATTTATTGTTTTGTCCGTGTTAAAGTTGTAATTTTGAGCTTTAATATGATAAGGCTCAATTATGGGAAGGGAAAGATTGCCGATTAGAAATGAAATCGCGACATTGCTCAAGCGATATCCTCAGATTTCTTCAGCTGAATTGCATCGATTGATGGAGACTCCGGTGGCCTATGCCACGGTGAAGAGGACATTGAATGTCATGATGGTAGAAGAAGAGGTGGCCAAGTATGGGAATGGTCGCGGGACTTTGTATGCCTTGAATCCAGCTTTTACCTTGCGCGGTGAGGTGGATGTCGAGGAGTATTTCCAACAAGAGGATTTGGAGCGGGAGATTATTCCATCCTTTAATTTTAATTTGTTGGACACCATTGCACAGCAGGGGAGCATCTTTACTTCAAAGGAGTTGTTATTGCTTCAGCGTATTTCCGGAAAATTCAAACAGAACATTCAGCAATTGCATCAGTCAGAATTCAAAACGGAGTTTGAAAGATTGGCCATTGATTTGAGTTGGAAGTCATCCCAAATAGAGGGCAACACTTATTCTTTATTGGAAACGGAGTTGCTTTTGAAACAACAATTGACAGCCTCTGGAAAGACCAAGGATGAGGCGGTGATGTTGTTGAATCACAAGTCGGCTTTGGATTTTTTATTGGATCATCCCAACTTTATTGAACCGCTTACGGTTCGTGTCTTGGAAGATGTGCACAGTATGTTGATTAAGGAATTGGGGGTTCAGCGCAACATCAGAAATAGAAGGGTAGGGATTTCTGGAACCTTGTACAAGCCATTGGACAATGAGCATCAGATCAGAGAGGCATTGCAGGGGATGTGTGATTTGATCAATGAGCGAAGCAATGTGTGGGAAAAGGCTTTGTTGGCCTTGTTGCTGATTAGCTACATTCAACCCTTTGATGATGGGAACAAGCGCACAGCTAGGATTGTGAGCAATGCCATCCTGATGTACCACCGGGATTGTCCGTTGTCTTTTAGGACCATTGATCCTATTGCCTACAAAAAAGCATTATTGATTTTTTACGAACGCAATAATCTCAGTGCATTCAAGAAAATATTTATTGAACAATACCAGTTTGCGGTGGAGCATTATTTTTGATTCTACGAATATTTTATTATTTTCTAAACTACACCATGATGAACAAAAAGGTAAAAAACGAAAGCACTGTTCTTGATTATTTCAGTAACGATTTTCAAAATGCTATGGATCAGGTGTTGTCGCAATACCATGCTGTTTTAAGGGCCTGGATATTTGGCTCTTATGCCAGAGGTACACAAAATGAAAAGAGTGATTTAGATGTAATGGTAGAGCTAGACAATAGATACAAATGGTCAATGTTTGACCTCATTCAATTGTCTTTTGATTTATCCCAAAAAGTCAAGATAAAGGTTGATATTGTGGAGTTGGGTCATGTGAAAGAATTTGCCCAGGCAGCTGTGGAAAGTGAAAAAATTGAGATCTATGTCAAAAAGAAGTAGCTACAAAAATTTGTTTTTTAGTCTTTCGGTTTTCCTACTCAACCTGATTTAGATGTGAAAAAATTAAAACTGCTTCACCAATTCTGATTTTTCAATAATCCCTTCGTGGTGGAAAAAGTGTTTTCCGCCTTTATAAATCATTAAAGTGGGAAGGATTTCAATGTTCAATTCTTTGCTCAACGCTTTGTTTTCGTCCACATTGATGCGAACCACCTTGACTTTTCCGTTGTATTCTTTTTCAATTTCATCCAGGGTGGGTTTCATCTTTTTGCAGGGGGCGCACCAAGGGGCATAGAAGTCCACCAATACGACGGGGTTGTCTATCAATATTTTGTCAAATTCACCTTTGCTCATTCCTGGCGTGGCTGTGCTATTGGCTCCAGCCAAGGGCAATCCGTTTTTGTTCCAAGCCATGATGCCCCCTTGCAATTCAATCACCTCCTTGAATCCTGCATTGCGCATGCCTTTGGCGGCCGTTGCGCTTCTGCCACCTGATAAACAGTAGACCAAAACAGGTTTGTTTTTGTCCAAGGATGCTACCTGACGTCCATAGTCACTGCCGTTGATGTCCAGATTCATCGCGCCAGCAATGTAACCTCCTTGAAACTCTCCTGGAGTTCTGACGTCTACCAATTGACCATCGGTTTTGGTTTTGATGAGTTCTGCAAAAGCTTTTGCATCAACGGAAGTAGGCGCACCGCCTCCAGTTTGTTGTGCTTGACTATTGAAATTTTGGCAGGCCATCAAGGTGACCAATAAAGTAAGAACAGCGGCGATGTTTTTCATGGTGCAAAGGAAAGAGATGTTGGTCGTTATTTTCAGTGACGAGGATTACACAACTACCATTCAACGCCAACAGGGCAGTGATCGGAACCCATTACGTCATTCAGAATAAAGGCATCTTTCAGTCGTGAGGTGATGGCAGGACTTACCAAAAAATAATCGATTCTCCAGCCCACATTCTTTGCACGTGAGTTAAAACGTGCACTCCACCAAGAGTACTTGACCTCCTCAGGATAAAAATGTCTGAATGTATCTACAAATCCTGCATTGAGCAGGTTTTCAATGCCATTGATTTCGCGTTGGGTGAAACCCGCGCTTTTGTTGTAATTGGACTTAGGATTGGCCAGATCAATGGCTTTGTGGGCTACATTGAGGTCGCCACAAAAAACGACGGGCTTCTTTTTCTCCAAATTTTTTAAGAAGTCCAATAAATCAGCGTCCCATTTTTCTCTGTAATCCAACCGGGCCAATTCACTTCCGCTGTTGGGCACATAGCAGTTGACCAAAATGAAATCCTCATATTCTGCAATGATGCTGCGGCCTTCTTGGTCGTGCTCTTCTATTCCCAAACCATAGGTGACTGAAAGGGGTTTGGTCTTGGTCAACACCGCGGTGCCGCTGTATCCAGGGCGCACAGCTGATGAAGTGTAAATGAAATATTCATCAAAAGCCTGCAAGGCTTCTTCAGTCTGTTGATCATTGGCCTTGGTTTCTTGAAGACAGAGGATGTCGGGATTCATGGCGCGTACATCATCTACAAAAGTTTTTTTGGTGATGGCTCGAACACCATTGACATTGAAAGAAATGAGTTTCATGCCTCAAATATAATCCTTGTGACCATCACAGTTTTCCGTTGTGGAAAAATTGCGGAGTTGTTATATTCGCAATCTACCATGACGGTCATTTCCAGTATACTTCAGCAAGTGCATCAACAACCTGACGCCAAGGCAATCACCTTGGGTGGAGAAACATGGACCTATGGAGAGTTGTACCAAAGAGCAATGGCCGTTGCAGGTCAAATTCAGCAATTGGATATTTCCCAGAAAAGTGTAGGCCTTTTCACGGACAATCGACTGGAGATGTATGCAGGGCTGTTGGGTATCTGGTTGTCAGGTAATGCCTATGTCCCCATTAATCACAAGTTTCCAACGGAGAGATTGTCCAAGATCATTACCGAAAGACAGATTGAATATGTCTTATGTGCATCATCCAATGTTTCTTCAGTCATTGAATTGGTGCCTCAATTGATTCCAGTGGCCTATGATTTTGTGCAAGAAAATGCGTTTGCGCAAAAAGATTTTACACTGGCTTACACTTTGTTTACCTCCGGAAGCACTGGGATTCCCAAGGGAATTCCCATCAATCATTCGCATTTGTATGCGTTGATGCAAGACCTGTTGGAGCGTTATCCTTTGGGACAAGGAAACAAAGTGTTGCAAGCTTTTGAGTTGTCTTTTGATGTTTCCATTGCTTGTGTGTTGTTGGCTTGGACGCAAGGCGCAGAGCTGGTGGTGGCTGATTTGAATGGTATTACTGCCATCAACGCATTTAAAGCCATTCACGATTACCAAGTTGATTTTGTTACCCTACCTCCGTCTGCGTTATTTTATTTGCGCAGGTTGAAGATGTTGAAAATGGCCCAACCTTGGGTGACCAAAACGTTGTTCACGGGCGAAGCCCTACCATACTCGGTGGTCCAAGAATGGATGACTTGTGCAGTCAATACGACAGTCGACAATGCCTATGGGCCCACAGAAGGAACGGTGTGGTCCATGATCGATCATATTGACGGAAGCATTGATGATCAATTGAAAAACGGTCTCTGCCCGATAGGACAACCCCTGAAAACCATTGCCATGCGCATCGTTGATGATCAGGGCAGTGAGGTTGAAGTGGGGGAGCAAGGTGAATTGTGGATAGGAGGACCTCAAATTTTTCATGGTTATTTGGGACAACCCGAAAAAACAGCTGAGGTCTTGTTTCAAGACGACAATGAAGCGTTTTGGTACAAGACGGGAGACGTTGTTTTCAAGAACAACTATGGAAAGGTTATGTATGTGAATCGCAAGGATAATCAGGTGCAGGTAAACGGGTATCGGGTGGAGTTGGGAGAAGTGGAACATCATTTGCGCAATTGCTTGGGACACGATGCCGCCGTGGTTTTGGCCCATCAAGAGCAGGAAGTAACAGCGTTGTATGCCTTTGTCGAGGGACAGGGCGCAGAGGACAAGGTATTGGAAACAATGCGTTCGTTAGTTCCAGGTTACATGTTACCTAGAAAGATATATTTTTTGGCGCAATTGCCCGTAAATACCAGTGGAAAAATTGACAAACAAACATTAAGAAAAAATTATTTGACATGAGTGACCAAGATATGATTGTTCGCGTGGACAGCGTCTTTAGAAGAGTTTTTAAAAACGATGGAATTTCTGTTCAAAGAGAAACCACCGCTAAGGACATTGCGGGTTGGGACTCCATTACGCACTTGGATATTATTTCTGGGATAGAAGAGGAGTTCAATGTTGAAATCACCGGATTTGAAGTGATGAACATGAGCAACGTGGGTGATCTTTATGATTTGTTGACCCAGAAGTTGGCAGTGTAAGGTGGTATTCCAATCTTGGTCATATGCTTTGTTTTTGATCATCACCATTTTGGTGGTGCGATGGACAACAGCATCGTGGCGTTGGTTGCCATTGTTATTGTCCAGTTTGTTTTTTTATTCACTTACCCATTGGGGGGCATTTGCCTTGCTTTTGTTTTCCATTGTGTTTACTTATTTGACCTCAGGTCAGATAGCTAATAGCCCTACAATGAAGATCCGCTACCGATGGTTGTTGACTTCAGTGACCGGTCAAATTTTGATTCTGGGACTCTTCAAATATTTGGGTTTTTTCAACGGTGTGATGAGCGGTATCTATGCCTTGTTGCAACGCGACCAATGGGTTGATCTACCCTCATTGGTTTTGCCACTGGGCATTTCCTTTTTTACTTTTCAAAGCATGGGTTATGTTTTTGATGTGTATTACAAAATCAGAAAACCGGAAACCCACCTTGGAAAATATGCTTTGTTTGTCTCCTTTTTTCCACAGATTCAATCAGGGCCCATTGGTAGGGCCAAGGAAATGATGCCCCAATGGACATTGGTACCAACGGTACATTTCGAAAAATGGAGATGGGCCATTCACCTTTTTGTTTGGGGGTTACTGAAGAAGTTTGTGGTTGCAGATCGGTTGGGTAATTATGTAGACGATGCGTATGGCAGCATGGACTCTTTGGGGACATGGGTATGGCTTTTTATTTTGGCCTTATATACGGTTCAATTATATGCTGATTTTTCAGCTTATTCGGATATGGCGATTGCATCAGCAGCCATGTTGGGCATTCACATTCCAGATAATTTTGACTTTCCATACAAAGCCAACAATGTGACGGATTTCTGGAGACGATGGCATCTATCCTTGTCGGGGTGGTTAAGGGATTATATCTATACACCTTTGTTATTCAGCAAAAAGAAGTGGAAGCGGTGGGCGGTGGTTTATGCCATTGCCGTGACCTTTGTGATTTGCGGAATTTGGCACGGAGCCAATATGACTTTTGTGTGGTTTGGTATTGTTCAAGCGCTTATTTTGATTTTTGAATTGTTTACCAAGGATCAACGATCTCATTGGGCTAAAAAGTGGGGCAGTCTGTACCATTTGGGCTCTGTTTTTCTCACTTTTTGGGTGATTTCATTTTGCTTTATTCTATTTAGAGCTGATGACATGCAACAAGTTCAGGGTATAATGTCTGATTTATTTCAGTTACAACCCGCACTGCTTATGCAATATCTCTCAGAGAAAAACGCCTCTCGCGTTTTTGGAATAATCTTGTTGGTGGTGATGTTCTTGATTTTTGATCAGCGTTTGGATACTTTGAATAAACAAGTGGACATGCGGTTGAGGAAAAGTGCCTGTTTAATGGCTTTAATGCTGGTCGGTTTGATGGTATTTGGTGTCTTTGGTAAAAACGATTTCATTTATTTTCAATTCTGATGGGCAAGATGAAATGGGGTTTGGGTATCGTTGCGATGGGATTTTCCTTGTATCTGATGTCGTATCTTATCTTATGCAAAGTCCATTACCGTGGGCTTCCTTTGGTTTATTTGTTTTCTGATTATCTGGGGCCCAATGGTGGTTTTACTTACAACAAGAGCATGGAATGGAATGCAGCGTTGGAGCGTTATGAAGATTGGGATGTGATTGTTTTAGGGGCGTCTAGAGCAGAAAGATCTTATGATCCGGAGTATTTTGCGAATAACGGAGTAAAGCTTTTCAATTGGGGAACTTCTGCTCAAAGTCTTCAAAATTCTGCTTTGTTGTTGGAGAATTTATTGCTTCAAACACATCCCAAAGAGATTTGGTTGGATTTGGTACCAGCATCTTTTAAGCCTGAGGCATTGGAGTCGACCGCTGATTTGATTCAGAATGTAACGGCAGATGAATGGGCATTTCAGTTGGCATTTTCTTCCGGGGATATCCGAGTGATTAATTTATTGACCAAGCGTTTCTTTTGCAGCAATACGGTTTGGGAAAGCAAAGGGAAATCGGTTTACCATGGAAGAGGTTTTGTTGCTGTGAAGGACAGCATGGAGTCTGAGGTGTTTCAATCTTGTCAAAGGGGCCCATTTCCCAAAAGGGCTTTTATTTCGCCATCCGAAGATGCGTTCAGCGCCTTGGAAAGTATGGTAAAGCAATGCAAAGATCGAGGAATCCAGTTACGCATTATTGTCTCTCCAACAACGCCCTTGTATAATGTTCATGATCATGCTTGGATGATGCAATGGCTGAAGGAAAGGCAAGCTTCTTCTGGATTTGATTTGTTTGATTTTTCAGGCGATAAGCGTTTTGCTGTTTCAGATCATTTTTATGATGAAAAACATTTGAATCGCGCGGGAGCGCTGAAGTTTGATTCATTGTTTTTAAGTACAATATCGGGGAGGTGAGTAAAGTCACATTGACCTAATTGGATTTGTTTTTTATTTGTGACATGAAAAAGATTGTTTTGGTGTTCGTCGTGTTGGTCAGCGCATTAATGGCTCGGTCGCAAACTGTCAAAGTTTTCCCAAAGGTGAATGATCAATTGGGTGGATTGCAATCTTATACCTATGGTAGTAGTGCTAATGGATATATTGTATTTGGCGGAAGATTAGATGGATTGCACAGAAGACAACCTTTTGCAGCTTTTGACATTGCCGGTCACAACCTCAATATCTCATTCATCAATCCAATAACGGGAAATGTTGTTTATCACAATACCTCCAGTTTGCCAGATGAGGTAGAGGAGCAAATGCACAGCACCAATGCTTGTTTTGTACAAAAAGACAATCGATTGTTTGTAGTGGGTGGATATGGTTACAGTACCATCAACAATGACCACATTACCTTTCCATCCCTGCTCATTTTTGATGTTCCATTATTGGAAGCTGCGATATTGTCTCAGTCGGACTTGAATACGGCATTGATTCAACGGGTAGAAGATGATCGCTTTGCCATCACTGGAGGGAAGTTGTTGCAACTCAATGGTCAATTTTTCTTGGTGGGTGGTCATCGCTTTGATGGAAGATACAATCCCATGGGACCCAACAATGGTCCAGGTTTTTCACAAACGTATTCATCAGCCATCAGAAGATTTGAGGTGGCCAATGATGGTGTGATAACATGGTTTGAAGAATGGTACGATGCTTCATTGTTGCACCGGAGAGACTTCAATGTTTTGCCCTCATTGGATTTGACTAATATGAATGAAAAATTATCAGTGTACTCTGGTGTATTTCAAATCAATGATGATATTCCTTATCTGAATGCAGTCGACGTTTCAGCGAACGGTTATGCTGAAGTGAATAATTTTGCACAATATTACAACCATTATCATTGCGCTACTTTGCCCATTTACAATTCCAATCTCCAGAAAGTGGAACATTACTTTTTTGGCGGTATTGCTCAATATTATGACAGCGTTGGTGTAATGGTTCTGAATAACAATGTTCCATTTGTGAAAACCATTGCTTGCGTAACTCAAAATGCCAATGGCCAATGGCAAGAGGCCTTGGTGCCTCAACTGTTGCCGGGTTATTTGGGGGCAGGTGCCGAGTTGCTTCTTGCCCAGAACCTAAATGAAATGGGCAATGGTTTGGTACAATTGTCCAATGAGCAACAATCCATGGACTCTGTTTTGGTGGGGTATATCTATGGTGGAATCAGCAGTTCTGAGAAGAATATTTTTTGGAGCAACGCTGTGTTGAGCAACGCTGCCAATGTTTGGATGGAGGTTTATTATTACCCGGATTTGAATAATACCGTTGTCAATGAGCATAGTTCAAACGGACTTCAATGGCAGGTATACCCCAATCCATTTAACAACAAGGTTACTGTACAATTCAATGCAACGAGGAGTGAACCCGTTCAATTGACGTGGAGAGATTTGAATGGAAAGGTCATTGAACAGACGAAAATGAATGAGGTCAAGAAAGGAAAAAATGAGATTGTTTATGAAAACAAATCCAACTGGCTTGGCGGCACTTATTTACTGACCATTCAAGTCGGAAATCACATTGCGACTCAGAAAGTGATTTTTGAGGAATGAAGTTATCTTTGTGGAATCACTACTTCAAACTCAGTTCCTTTATTGATTTCTGAGCTGAACACCACATAGCCGTTGTGCAGTTTGGCAAACTCCTCTGTTATGATCAACCCCAAACCAGAGCTGGGTTCGCCATTGGTCCCGTTTCTTGTTACTTTTTCACCATGTTTGAATAGCTTAGGTTTGAGATCCTCGGGTATTCCAATTCCGTTGTCTTTGATATCAAAGTGAATTTCATCATCCGTGACGTGACAATTGATTTCCACATGACCGCCTGATGGTGTAAATTTAATCGCATTTGAAGTAAGATTACGAATGATACTTACCAGCATTTGCTTATCACCATTGATTTGTATTAATGGTTGAACGGAAACATTTAAATCCACCCCTTTTTCTTTGGCCATTATTCTAAATGGATCTACAGCTTCATAAACCACCTGATCTAAATCCAGGAGCACATGCTCAACCACAAAAAGGCCTCTTTGTATTTTAGACCAATTGAGCAGATTTTCTAACAGTTCATGTAGGTTTTTGGAGGAAACATGAAGCATTTGTGAATACTTGATCAACTCATCGTTTGAAAAGTTGTACTCTTTGTCTCCCATCATTCCAGTCATTTGTATGAGACCTGATAGTTGACTTTTAAGATCATGTGAGATAACTGAGAATAATTTGTTCTTGGTGTCAATGGCTGCTTTCAACTCTTGTTCTAATAGAACTTGAGCGGTAACATCCCTACCGATGGCGTACATTTTATGAAATTTGGGAGAAAAGGAGGCGCGCCATTCTATCCAAAATTTTTGGCCGTTGCTTTTGGTGTGTTGGCATCTTGATCCATTACTTGGAGCGCCTTTGATGCGTTCTTGGTATCGAGCAAAAACCAATTTGGCATCTTCGGGTGTCATAAAATCCGTGAATTTTCGATTCTCGAAAAAGCTCAATGGTTGATCAAATTTTTCCTCCCAAATCTTGTTGACTTGAAGAATTGTTCCATCATCTGCGAGTAGGCAACACAAGTCAGGACAAATTGAAAAGAAGAAATTGATTTCGGATTCAGTTCCCATGTCATTGATTTTTTATGATGATACAAATTTAATCAAAACTATTTTTTTTGAGTTTTGATACAACAGAAAAAATATCAATACCTGTTAGATTTGTTTTATGATTGATTCAATGATTAAAACAGTGCAATCTTCGGAGGTAGAGATCACTGAGCTCATGGTTCCTGCTTATGCCAATTTTGGAGGAAAGGTTCACGGGGGTATTTTGTTATCATTGATGGACAAGGTGGCTTATGTCTGCGCAGCCAAGTATAGCCATCAGTATTGCGTAACCGTTGCTGTGGAAGGGGTAGCTTTTTTAAATCCGGTTGAGGTAGGAGAGTTGGTCTCATTCAAAGCTTCTGTTAATTATGTCGGTAGAACTACCATGATTGTAGGAATAAGGGTTGAGGCCTCTAATCCAAGGACTGAAGAAACCAAGCATACCAATAGTTGTTACTTTACCATGGCTGCTAAAAACGATGCAGGGGAATTGGTAGAGGTTCCCAAATTGGTTTTGGAAAATGAAGTTCAATTGCGCAGATTTTGTGAAGGAAAATTGATTAAGGCATTTTCAGCTGAGAAACGCAGAATTTTAAAGGCTGACCTTCACGATATGACCACAGAACAGCGCATTGCGCAGTGCACTGAAGAGCGCTGCGAGATTCATTTTATTCATTGAGTATGCGATTTGAACACAAGAAAAAACCGGTCATTAGCAATTTGGAATATGTCAAAAGACAAGTTCGTTTTGCACTCTATACCGTTGTATTTGTAGCCATCTCATTGATGATTGGGACTTTGGGTTATCATTTTACTGCTGGATTGAGTTGGTTGGACGCGTTGTACAATAGTTCAATGATATTGACAGGAATGGGGCCTGTGAATGTTTTAACCAATGACGCAGCCAAATGGTTTGCTTCATTTTATGCTTTGTACAGTGGAGTGGCATTCTTGACCATGGCAGGGATATTATTTGCTCCCATGGTTCACCGTATCTTGCATTTACTGAACGTAGAGGCGTAATTATTTCAGGACTAAATCCTGAAGACCAATGCGCTCATCATGGAGCAAATTGAAATCGATTCTACCATTAAAACTGGGGTGTTTGAACTTGCTTGTCTTTTGCCACAAGTCGTGCGGAACAGTTGGCTTACGTTTGTAATTGGCTATCCATAAAATGATATTGTCCTCGTACTTCTTTTTCAAGTATTTGTGAAAATATTTTTCCTCACAATAAACAATGGGATAAACCCCAATTGCCTCTCGCATGGTTTCCATGAAGAGGTCAATGTTGCGCTGTGCTATTTCATCTGTGTAAAGATGTCTTTGGTATTCAATGTCCACAACAGGAATGAGTTCTCCTTTTTGTGGATTTGTCTTTTTCAGGAAATGCAGGGCTTGAGTTCTTCCGTTTTGATTGAACCGCATGAAATGATATCCTGAAAAAGGAATTCTCATTTTTTGGAGTTCCTTTTTGTAGAATTCAAATCGGTTATCGCTGAAATGATTACCCTCCGTGGCTTTTAAAAAGACAAAGTCGGGACGGTGTTCTGCAATCATCATTTTCCATTTTATTTCCCCTTGGTGGTGTGAGATGTCAATACCCCAGGTATATTCATTCGAAGGATGTCGTTGAATAGCAAGTGGTTTTGTTGAGATTACTGGAGCAGCTGGCGGAATCCAGGTATAGTCCACGCCAATCCAAATGGTAATGGAGGCCAAAATCAAGAAGCCAATAATGGCAATGATGTGGAAAGGTCTTTTTTTAATGGCCATCTTTTAAACAGAAACAGAGTATCTCCAAAGATACTTACAATATTATAGTCACTCTATAACTTCTCATTGGCCAAATTAGCCAAATCGCTGCGTTCCCCTTTGGCAAGGGTGATGTGACAATACAAGTCACTCCCTTTTAATCGCTCTATGACATAACTGAGTCCATTGGAATTTTCGTCCAAATAAGGAGTATCTATTTGTCTGACATCTCCAGTAAGAATCACCTTGGTATTTTCTCCAGCACGGGTTACTATGGTTTTGACCTCATGAGGGGTGAGATTCTGAGCTTCATCGATGATGAAAATACTGTTGGTCAGACTTCTACCTCTGATAAATGCCAATGGTGCAATGGTGATTCTGCCTTGTTCTTGCATTTCATCAATCCATTTCCTTTTCTTCTCATTTTCACTGAATTGGTTTTTGATGAAATTGAGGTTATCAAACAAGGGCTGCATGTAAGGATTAACCTTTTCTTGGGCATCCCCTGGAAGAAAACCAATTTCTTTGTTGCTCAATGGTATGATGGGGCGTGCCAATATGATTTGTTCGTATTGATTGCGCTGTTCAAGCGCACCAGCCAAAGCCAGTAATGTTTTACCTGTACCGGCAACTCCAGAGATGGTTACCAACTTGATTTCTGGATTCATGATGGCGTCCAAAGCAAATGTCTGTTCTGCATTTTTGGGTTTGATGCCGCAAGCATAGGTCTTATCTACCCGATAAATGAGTTGTTCTTTTTCCGAGTAGTAGGCCAACACACTGGCCTCATTGTTTCGTAATATATAAAAATGATTGTTGATTTTCTCCTTCCCTAAAACGGCCACTTTGTTGTGATTGCCCGATTGATAGAGCTTTCTGATAACGGCTGCGTCGGCATTCTCAACAGTAGTTATTCCTGAATAAGCAATCATCTGCTCATTGACCTTTCCATGCTTGTAATCTTCAGCATTTATCTCCAAAGCTTTGGCTTTTAATCGCAGGTTGATGTCTTTGGAGACAAGGACAACTTTTAACTTAGGAAATTTGTACTTTAATTCAATGGCTACATTCAGAATCAAGTGGTCATTTTTAGCACTGGAGAAAATCTTTGTAGCATCCTCTTGAAGTTCAAAATCTGTTTGCATCTGTATGCGCAATCTTCCTCGCTTTCCGTTTTTAATGGGAATCCAATCATTCAAGGTGTATCGTTCAGAGAGTTTATCGATGAACCTAATGCACTCTCGTGCTTCGTAATTTTTAATTTCATTTCCCACTTTGAATTTGTCTAATTCCTCCAGCACAGTAATGGGAATGACAACATCGTTTTCTTCAAATTTCACTATGCTGTGATGATCGTGTAAAAGAACAGAAGTGTCTAAAACAAAGATTTTCTTGGTTGAAATTTTTGCCATGTTTTTTTTGAAATCTACCTCAAGTATGTTTTAGTTGGTATGTATTTCAGAAAAAATTTTCCACTAAATTATTTCTTCTACCACAATTGACTTTCTCTTAACATCAATTTCTTTTTTCAATAAAAAGGGCCATCCATGTGGTAACCGAAGGTCATCAAATTTTTTGATAACCCATCAACATGGACAGCCCTAGTTTCTTGAACAACTGCTCTTGGTGGAGGAGAAGCGCGTCGAAATATCAAAAAATATTTTATGCAGTTTTTTCATCTATTTGTTTTTAATGTCAGCATATTTTAGAGTGAAGTAAGTCATTTTTCTGATTTTGAATTCGTTAGGTGATCGGGTGGCAAATTTTTTTGTTCAAAAAATGGCATGAGACAGGAAAAAAATAGTACAAGTACTATTTTTTGATGACGCTTTTTCACCAACTTTGAACAAAATAAACTTCATCTATGAGACGCTCACTTATTCTTTTCTTGTTTGTATCGGTCATTCTTTTTGTAGCCAACGGTTGTAAAAAAGATCCCAATCCTGCTACACCTCTACAAGTCATTAAAATTGGTTCCTTGCTTTCCCTTACAGGTGAGTGGAGCAACTTGGGCATTTCCTCTCAAGCAGCCTTGGAGATAGGGGTTAAGGAAATTAATGCATATTATCAATCAAAAAATTTACCTTATCGATTGTCTTTATCAGTGGAGGATTCACAATTGAATCCGAGCAATGCAGCAGCTGTGATGCAAAATTTTGCCTCTCAAGGAATTCAAATGGTAATTGGTCCGCAGTCCAGCTCAGAAGTCGCTGCTATAAAATCCATCGCAGACGATTACGGAATTTTAGTGGTTAGTCAGGGAAGCACAGCCAGTAGCATGGCCATTGTAGGTGATGCCATTTATCGACTTTGTCCTGGAGATCAAATAGAAGGAGCGGCCATGGCAGAATCCATATATGGGATGCAGAAAAAGGGATTGATTGTCGTTGGTCGCAATGATGTTGGAAATCTAGGTTTGATGGAAGCTACTGCTGGTCAATTTGAAACGTTGGGTGGAGAGGTTTATTCTGCCGTAGTGTATGATCCCAATACGGTAGATTTTTCTTCTTCATTGGACATGATTCGAGAAGGAATCTTGGCCTTGGGTATTGATTACAATCCCAATGAAATTGGTGTTTATTTGGCTTCGTTTGATGAGGCTGTTCAATTGTTTGAGCAAGCAGCAGGTGATCCTATTTTGTCCTCAGTGCAATGGTTTGGCGGTGATGGTTTTATTAAAAATCAAGCATTGTTGAGCAATACCAATGCGGCTTCTTTTGCTTTGGCCACATCATTCTTTAGCCCTGAATTTGGATTGCCAGCTGAGGCTTCTAACATCTGGGAACCCCTTCAACAAAAAGTATATGCTCAATGTGGATTAGAAGCCGATGCCTTTACCTTGGCTGCTTATGATGCTTTGTGGATAATGGCAAAAATGATAGAGCAAAACAAGGGAGCTTTTGAGGATCCATTCGCACAGTGGGATGCCTTTGAAAACATTGCACAACAATACAACGGAGCCACGGGCTCTATAATGCTCAATCCTGAAGGCGACAGAGCCAATGGATCATTTGATTATTGGGGATTGGAATGGACAAATGGCACCTACAACTGGGTCAAAGTAGGGCAGTCTGAGTAAGGAATTTCCCTATTCGTCATCCTCTTCACAATCGTCATCTTCCATGTCATCCCCCCATTTGTCTATCCAAGGTTGGATGGTGTTCCCATGGACATTGCATTTTTCGCAATGCCACTCATTTTTTTCGGCATCTATCCATAGTTGATGTGAATTCAAAAATGACTCGGGAATGGGACAGGTGATTTGCCACTTGTAATATTCCATTCTACTGGGATTCATGAGTTGACCTAGTTTTTGGAGCTGCCTAACCAAAGTGCCTGGGTTTTCTCTGTTGAAAAGATGGATGTTATACGCCTCATCTTTTCCAGCTGTAAATTTCTCTTGATACTCCTCCATGGATAGACCATTGCACCAAACTAATTTCTGGGATCTGTTTTTTCTTCCCTCAGAGTAGGCATAATCCAATAAAAATTTGCGTTTTAGTTCAAGATTACTCAATTCGTATTCATCTGAAACGTGATGCAACAGAGGTTCATCATCTTCATGCATTTTACCATTTACGTAGGGAACATGACTGTAAACGTATCTTGTTCCATCTTCACCTTTGAGCAGTGCATACAATCGCAGATACTCCGCAATTCCAATGTTGACATCAAGCACCAAGAATGGTGGAGATGCAATGATATTCTTGATCAGATCAGGCGTTAAATTGTGTTTCTTTTCCATACTTATTTTTTAGCTTTTAATTTATTATTGTCTTTCCACGGAGTAATATTGTTAGCCGTTATTTTACACAACTTGCATTCCCATCTGTCGTGCTGCGTGTCAATCCAAGAGCCATGCTTGTGCTTGCTGCTTTTGACAGGCAAAGGGCATTCCACCCACCACTTGCTTATTTCATATCGACTGGCTGTAACATCTACATGGTGATCCAGTAATTCTTGAACCAATTTTCCCGGAAATAGCTCATTAAACGTCTTGACAGTATATTCCTCAAATACCTTTTTTTCAACAAGGGCCATGAACTCGTCACGTGTCACAACACTGCTCCAAATAAAACTTTTGCTACCTCCTTTGTGATATGTGAACTCCAAAACAAAGTTTCTTTTTAAATCAAAATCACTCAACTGTTGATCTGTGAACGATTTTACCAAAATAGGCTTGTCGTCCACATGGGGTATTCCATCCAGAATGACGGTATGTGAAAAGATATAGCGCACACCATTCTCTTTGACCAAGACAAAATGCTCGATAAAATCAATAACTTGTTGAAAGTTCTCATGGATGAGAAAAGGGGGGAAGTAGATAATGTTGTTTTTCATGGTTGTTGTTTTTTACAACATCCGGAACAACAGAAAATAGGGGAATAACACTTTTTTGACGGTTAGTCCTCATCGATTGTACCACCGTGGCGTGTTAGGCTCGGTTGGTGACATTACTGTCGTCTGGATGATGTTGCAAAGTAAAATTGATTTTTGGTACAATTCCAAATTTTTATAAGTTTTTTTTGGGCGCCTGCCTTTCTTGCGCCTTCGGCTCAAAAAGGCATCGCGCTGTTCGCTGCTATTCCTCATGCAGGCTGAATGCCTGCATTCCGGGATATCCGCTACCATCGCTGGCGCGAAATGGCCAAAGTCAAGAAAGTTATTTTATGATGCGAGTAACGATTATAGTTCTTCGCTGATCAGAAAAACTTATGTTCGGTATATTCTATTTTATAGATTTGAGAGCTAATTGTTCTAACGAATAAATAAATTTTTGACAACAACTATTTTCTGTGTTTATTCAGAGATGTAAATTTAATCTCTGGATAATCAATAGGTATTATTATGTATGAGTCCTAATAAAATAAGCCCAATGTTACATCTATGCCACATTTATTGAGTCGTAAAGTGAATTGTGAATTGCAGCAAAGGAATTGAAATGTTATTTCACAAATGATAAAAGAGTGATATATTTGTTTAAAATGTTTTAATTTCAGGAAATATTAAATGTATAGACAGTTATGATTTTAAAGAGTGGAAAAAGATTCTTGTCTTTATTATGTAGTGTTAGTTTGCTCTTTTCCAGCTGCACTAGTAGATTAAAAATTTCATCTGGCGCCAGTGATAATAAGCCACTAATCTTTAATGGTGAATACACGGTAAGTGATTTAAATCCCATAGAGGTTGATGGCTCTGCTTTTTGGGGTATTCCCTCTTTTTCATCTAACACCCAGTCAGAAAGGTCATCCGGGTTTTTGTTTACTTTCAATGGTATTGAAATAGGAAGATCTCGTCGCATCTTACCCATGCTAACTCTTGCGGGAATGTCATTTTATGGGGGGAAGATCATTAGTGATTTGGCAGGATATAAAGAAAAGACGGTATATGGACAGACCTACATAACTGATGAATTGAACATTCAGCCGTGGCAAGGTGCTTTTTTGGCCATGCCGGTGGCAGGTATTGTAAACAACTTTGTATGGAGAAATGCTGCATTTAGTAGTGCTACACAAACTTTAAATTATGAATTGATACAGCAGAATCCTCGAGTTGATTTGTTTTTTTATCCAAAATATGATATTTCAAAGACTCAAGATTTGTTTGGTCAGAGGGTAAATGTTAAAGCACGTGTTTCTGGTGCTATATTGAAGAAAAATTAGAGTCATTGTAAATCCATTACAATGTCATCGGTTTGCTTTGTGCAAAACCGAAAAATGCACATTAAAATCAATCACCTAAAATCCATTGGTTCAACACTGGATTTTACTTTAAGAAATATCAATTTTTTCATAGGACCAAATGGAGTAGGCAAGTCCGTACTTCCAGAACTCATTCAATTATTCAAACGCAATGACGCCTTAAAGGATTTTAGGAAGAGACAATTTCCAACCTTGACTCATTTTGACCACCAAGAGGATTGGTGCAATTGGGCCCATTTGGGCCAAACCAATAAAGCCTCAACGATTGTAAGAAGTGTTTCGTTTCTTTCTCAAAAAGTCAATTTGATAGTAAAATTGAAAGCTTCATCAGCATTACAATCCAAAGTCGATCATGAATGGAAGTGTGCACAAGTTGAAACGTTTACCATTCAAGATGGTCAAATGACATTGTTGATTTGGGGAGCTGAAATGCGCAGAATCAATACACGCCAATTGGCGATGTATTTGTACAAGGCCATAAAAAATTATGGTCATATTACCCCCAGTGATTGGGAGGAGGAAATGAATATTCCCATGAAGCAAGGTGTTCATCTCACTTTGGAATTCTTACAGGAATATATCGAGAACGGTCCCGAATATTATGAGGATGATAGCAACCCATTTAATTTTTTCTTTTTGGATATTCAGGCTTTGTTTTTTAGACAAAGACTTTCCGTTGCTTACCGGATTGCTTTTGAACCCATTACCGCGTTAATGGAAAAAATATTATTATCCTTTCAACAATCCATGGTGTCTTTTTTAATTGATTCCCCGGTTTTAAAAGGAGAGATAATACCACGATGGCAGGAGGGATATCAAGATGGCAAGAATCAATATGCTCAAGATTATTTTGGGTTTACCATGGAACAACAGAAAATTACAAAAGAGGACGGTTCTTTTTTCGGACGTCAGATTTTAGTGAATGACGGAGCCAGAAGTGAGTCTATTGAAAAATGCAGCAAAGGCGTTCAAGTCATTTGTTCTTGGATTGAAGAATGGGCGGAGGCCGTCTATAAAATGAGACGACAAAGTGATTCATTGTTTTTCTCTGCTGAAAAAGTTTTATTTATTCAAAACCCGGAAAAGTATCTTCATCACGAATGGCAGGTGAAATTATTGTGCATGATGTTGAATGATGTTCAGCAACATCCCAATTGGAGGATTGTTATTGAGACCCATAGTAAAGTGCTTTTGGAGGAAGTTTTTCGTCAAGTTTCATCGAATGAATTGGATAATTGTGATGTCTCACTATTTGAAATCAACAAAAGGGGCAATGGTCAAGTTATATTGAAGAGGATAGGAATTACAGAATATTTTTCAGGTAAAGACCTGAATAATCCCATGAAAACTGGAAAGATGGGTTGGTTGGATCAGGGCGTTGCAGGTTGGAATTGATGCATTGCAAAATTGACCTATGTCATTTTTTATTTGTTAAAAGGTGAACATCCTTTGCCTCATCGTGTTTAATGTTTATATAAAAATATTAAACAATGAGAAAAATGAGATTTTTTACCGGTTTGGCTTTCACTCTGGTATCATGGGTTTCGGTTGCGCAAACCAACCTTTTTGACGATGTTATTGCCGTCAGTCCCAACCACAATTATTTGGAGGCAGCCCTTATCCAAGAAGGATTAGATGTTGCTTTGCAAGATCCAAATGCATCCCTTACGGTATTCGCTCCGGATGATCAGGCATTTGAGCAATTGGCGGCAGCGTTGCAAACCGACATCGCAGGATTATTGGCTTTGGATAATTTGAGTGATATTTTGTTGTATCATGTTTTGGACGCGGCAGTTCCGTCAACCGCGGTGACCAATGGTGCCATTGTTCAACCATTGAGTGCTTCAAACACATTGAAATTGACTTTGACCAGCACGGGTTCTGTTTTTGTAAATCAGGCGCAGGTCACAACAGCGGATATTTCCACTGACAATGGAGTTTTACACGCTATTGACAATGTTTTATTGCCCGTGGAAACTGTTGTTGATGTGGCGTTGGATAATGGTTTTACTTATTTGGCTACCGCTGTAGTTACAGCTGAATTGTTGCCTGCATTGACAAATCCATTGGCAGATTATACCGTTTTTGCCCCCACAAATGATGCTTTTTCAGCATTGGCTTTAGCATTGGGAACAGACATCAATGGATTATTGGCATTGCCCAATTTAGCGGACGTATTAACTTATCATGTTTTGGGTATTTCTGTACCCTCATCAGTCGTTACCAATGGCGCTATTGTTCAACCATTGAGCACGACCAACACTTTGAAATTGACGCTTACAGCAACTGGAAATGTGTTTGTCAACCATGCACAAGTTATCTTGGCTGACGTTGCTGCTGATAATGGGGTGGTGCACGTCATTGACGCGGTTGTTTTGCCAGTTGAAACGGTTGTTGACGTCGCTTTGGACAATGGCTTTACCTATTTGGCGACGGCCGCTATAACCGCAGAACTTATTCCAGCCTTGAGTAATCCTTTGGCGACATTAACTGTTTTTGCCCCCACTAATGATGCTTTCATTACTCTAGCGTCCGCTTTGGGAACCGATATTAACGGTTTATTGGCCTTGCCCAATTTAGCGGATGTTTTGACTTATCATGTTTTGGGAACTGCCGTGGCATCATCTGCGGTTACCAACGGTGTCATTGTTCAACCTTTGAGTACGACCAACACATTGAAGTTAACTGTAACCAGCACTGGTGCAGTGTATGTCAACCAAGCTCAGGTTACCTTGACAGATGTTCCCGCATACAACGGGGTAGTTCACGTTTTGAATGCAGTGGTTTTGCCAGTGGAAACTGTGGTAGATTTGGCTATTGATAATGGATTGAGCACCCTAACAACCGCCGTTATTCAGGAGGAGTTGGTACCCGTGTTGAGCAATCCATTGGCATCATTTACGGTTTTTGCTCCATCCAATGAGGCTTTTGATAATCTAGCTTCAGCTTTGGGTACTGATATCAATGGTATATTGGCTTTGCCCAATTTGACGGATGTGTTGACTTATCATGTCGTTGGTTCTGAAGTATTATCCACCGCTTTGGTTGAAGGTCCTGTGGCTACCTTGAATGGAGAGTCCGTTTTGGTTTCTTTGACCAATGGAGTGATGATCAATAACGCAAACGTCACTATCCCTGATGTTTTAGCTTATAATGGAGTTGCTCATGTTATTGACGCAGTGTTGTTGCCTCCAACCACTGTTGTATCCAATAACAACATGATTGATGTAAGTGTGTTCCCAAATCCAACTTTGAATTTTGTAAATATTGTATATGATGAGATGGCGAAATATCGTCTTACTGACTTGTCTGGTAGAGAAATCGAGTCTGGATCATTGAACGGGAAACTTCAATTGGATCTTTCTAATTTTCCATCTGGAATGTATCTGTTATCAGTTGTCAGCAATGACGGTCAATCTTTTACAACGATAACAAAGCAATAAGTGAAATGATGTTTAGGTAAAAAAGGGGGACAATGAATAATTGTCCCTTTTTTTTGTTAATGGAGTGAACATTATCAATAACCTTTTGTTTTACAATTGATTAATTACATCAAGGCGGAACCGAAAAGCCTAAACAGAGTAGGAAAAAACCAAAACCAAAACCTATGGAGCATTTAAAAATTGCTAGCGACAATTATGTCGCATTTACGTTCTTTATCGGAACAATGGCCATGATGGCCGCATCCGTTTTCTTCTTCTTTGAATTGAATAACACCTCACCCAAATGGAGAACTTCCGTTTTGGTATCAGGTTTAATCACATTCATTGCAGCAGTTCACTATTATTACATGAGGGGATACAATTTGGAGACAGGAGATTCTCCAACTTTCTTCCGTTATGTGGATTGGATCCTAACCGTTCCATTGATGTGTGTTGAGTTTTATTTGATCACCAAAAAGGCAGGTGCCAAGGTATCATTGTTGTGGAAATTGATTTTCGCTTCATTGGTGATGTTGGTAACAGGTTACTTTGGGGAGACCATCGATCGTGGCAATAGCGTCATGTGGGGAGTGGTTTCAGGTGCAGCTTATTTCTACATCGCCTATTTAATTTGGTTCGGTGAAGTGGCTGCATTGGCTCAAAATGCAGGTGCTCAAGTAGCCAAAGCGACACGTGTATTGGCTTGGTTTGTATTGGTAGGATGGGCCATCTATCCATTGGGTTACATCCTTGGCACACCAGGTGGTTTGTTTGGTATCCAATTGGTATCAGATCCAGCCGCTGCAACGCATGCCATGGACATCGTTTACAACATTGCTGATGCCATCAATAAAATTGGTTTCGGTTTGGTGATCTACAGCCTCTCAAGAACTGAGGATTAATTGATCACATCAAAAAAATCAAGAATAGGGACGAGGCGTTTTTGACACTCGTCCCTTTTTGTTTTATCAATCAAAAGTGAAATAACATGAAAGAGTCATATGATTACATCTTTGTGGGCAATGGCGCTTCATCATCGCTTTTGATTCACGCGTTGCACAAAAGAAATTTATTGCATTGTAAGTCCGTCCTCATTTTAGATGGTGATTTGAAAAACAAGAACGATCGTACGTTTTGTTTTTGGGCAAGTGAGAAGGATCAGATTGTAGAAGATTTTGGTCATATTATCCAGAAATCATGGAATAAAATGGAATTGTTTGAGGGATACAGTGTGTCGTTAGAGCCCTTGCAATATCATTTTATTTCAGGAATGGATTTGTATGTTTCCACCAAGAAAATAGTTGATCAGTACTCTATTACAAGGCTATCTGAAAATGCAGACATTGTGGCTTCCAATAAGCAAGGCAAGTACGTTATTGCGAATGGAGTGCGTTACACCGCTCATCATATTTTTGATTCGCGTCCTCCAAAATACTTTGAGCCAAAGGAACACCAAACCTTCATGCTCCAGAGTTTTATTGGTTGGTTCATTCAAACTGAATTGCCCATCCAGCACAAAGGCGTCATGCATTGGATGGATTTTGAAATAGATCAACAAGGATGCACTCAATTCATGTATGTGCTTCCAATGAGTGATCATGAAGTGCTGGTGGAAATGACGAGATTTGGAACTGACGTTTTACAAGATGATGCAGCCTTTCCCATTCTTCATGATTATATACAAAGCCGCTTTGGCGAATATGAAATCAAGGAGACAGAGATGGCTGCAATACCCATGACCAATTGCCAAATGGCACACAGTGAAAGGGTAGGAGTGACAACATTGGGCGCAAGGGCTGGTATGTTAAAACCAACAACGGGTTACGCCTTCAAGAACATGTACCAACATGCCAACGAAATAGCACAAACCATTGCACAGCATCAAGATAATCTGAAATTGTCATTTAAATCAAGATCACATGTTTTTCGCAAAACGCGTTTTGATTTTTACGATGCGCTTCTATTGATTGCACTTACCCGTTGGCCTCAAATGGGTAAGTCTATATTCACCAGTTTATTGAGCAAGATTTCTTTGTCTGTGGTTCTCCGATTCTTAGATCAAGGAACATCATGGAAAGAGGAAGTGAAAATATTTTATCATTTACCTTGGGCTCCATTTTTAAAGGCCTTGCATATTTGGGGTAAGCGATATTATTCGACCTTGGGGATTTATGTTTTTATCGTTTTATTTTTAACCATGCGTATTCAATATCCCATTATGAACAATTTGGGATTGTTTACTTTACTCATTGGTTTAATTTTGGTTGGAATCCCTCATGGAGCCCTCGATCATTTGGTTGAATCATGCGCTTTTGGGACCAAAAGATTTTTGAATTTTATTGGCTTGTATTTGTTGATGATGGGATTGATGGCTACCATTTGGATGTTTCATCCAACATTGGCGTTGATTATTTTTTTATTGTATTCAGCAATCCATTTTGGTCAAACCGACGGCATCGAGTGGGGTATGTCGAACATTCTTTCAGCATTTTGGGGAGCTACTTTACTCTGGTTTATTTTGGGTACGCATCAGATAGAAGCACAAAATATTCTTGAGTCTATGGGGTATACTGGTGAAGTTCCTAATGCCAATGGTCTAATCATTATTCCTTGGATGATGATGGCGATATTTACCCGACAATGGTCCATGATGTTCACGCTTTTTTGGATAATGTTCACCGTTTATTTGCCGTTGACTTTTGCTTTTGGTTTGTATTTTATTTTTCAACATAGTGCATTAGGATGGACTCATTTAAAGAATCGTTTACAGTTAACACATATTCAGATGTGGAAACAGTCTCTAATTTTTCAATTGGGAGCTTGGATTTTTTTGTTGGTGTATCATTATTTTTGGCCAATTCAAGCAATGAACAATACAAAAGCATGGAGTGTTTTCTTTATTTTTTTATCCAGTTTAAGTTTTCCTCATGTCCTTGCCATGTTGCGTTTTTATAAAAGAAATGGTGTGGTAAAGGTTTAGAAAAAAATGGCTATGAAATGGATTATTGATGATTTTGAAAAGATGGAGCGGCGTTATCGAGGCAACTTGATTAACTCCATTGGAGGGTATAAAAGTTTGCATCTCCTAGGCACGAGAAGTCCCAATGAGAATAACAATCTCGCCACCTTTAGTTCTTATTTTCATATCGGTGCAGATCCTGCCTTGTGCGGGATTGTTATTCGTCCTAATGAAGAGTCTGAGAATACATTGGGCAACATTGCACGGAATGGTCAATATACCTTAAATCATGTTTTGCCGTCTTTTTATGAGAAGGCGCACCAATGCAGCGCGAAGTACCCAGCAGGTGTCAGTGAGTTTGAAGCAGTGGGATTGACTCCACATTTCATTGAGTCATTCCATGCTCCCTTTGTTGCTGAGAGTCTGATAAAAATCGGATGTGAGCTTGTTGAGAAGGTAGATGTGACAATGAATGGAACCACCATTATCATTGGTCGAATTGTATTTTTAGAAGCTCCAGATGATTGTTTGTTGGAGGATGGATCGATTGATTTGAATGCTGCTCAAACGGTTACATGCAGCGGGTTGGATACTTATCACGTTGCACAATTGTTGGGTAAATTGCCCTATGCTAAATCTCCCAAATAAGTTCCACTGAACATCACTTAGATATCCCTCACACCTTTATAGCGAATCGCTCAGTTCTCTCTATCCCATGACCTCATTTCCTCATTCCCTCATTCCCTCATTCCGTCATCCCTTCAAATATTCAATAAAATCCTTTGATCCAAGAACCTTTACATCTTTTTTCATGCCATGAACAAACCTTGCAGGAGCAATAAAACCTTGCACATTGGTTTTAAGATGGAACTTGTCTTTTTTGACAACAACAGCGCTGCACATGGGAAACTCTTCTTTGAGCAAAAGATACGCCCTTAAATTCATGATCCATTCAATTTCCAAATTGGAATCATGACCTTGAAATCCAAAAACGTCCGGTGATCTGAATTCATGTAAATGTTCAAAAGCAAAAGCAGTGTCCAGTGCTACGACATTTCCCATTCTCTCTAGATTAAAGAACTTGCATCTTCTGGATGTCAACTCAAATGCAGCTAAAGACTTATAATTATCAGTGAAGCAGATGGGTTCAATGAATCGGTCAGAGATGGTAAGACTATTGGCAGATGCATATTGTTCAATGATCATTTGTTTCTTCTCTAAAATGGCCAAACTGATTTTTTCTACCCACTGGCCAATTTGTGCTTGAACAATGAGATGAGTATTGGTTTCTTCTTCAGGAATGTGTTCAATCTTTTGAAGAATGCTGTTATTGAGTTTGACTCTTTTTCCTGATGATTGAAGAAGTCGTTTTAAGTAACTGATTTCTTGGGGATTGAACGGTAATGATTGAAAGGGTATGTTGGAAGGAATGGCATAACGATTATTGTCATCCTTTACAACATCAAATCCTAGATCCTTTAATAGGTCCAAATAGCGATAGACCGTCCGTTCAGAAGTATCTAGTCGGCGAGCGATGCTGTGAATGGGTTTGGAGGGTCTGGCGCCCAAGAAGTGAATCAATTGAAAGACCCGATAAATTCTATTTTGATTGAACATAACAAAAAAATCTTGACAAATAAAGTCAGGAAGACAATACCAATCGATTCATTGACCCTATTTGACAAAGAAAGTGGTTTTATTTGACAAAATAAAAAAATTGTAATCAAAACCTACGGCTGAGGAGTATTTTTTTTTGATCGTAACAAGTTGAATTATTAAGCGCTCGGTTATGCTGAAAATTCAATTTGAAGGTTGCATTTCATTGGAATTGAAACTCAGCTGTAGGCCTTTAAAACAAATCATTATGAATAAAAAAATGAATTTTACAGGTAGCTTCGGGGAGTATTTTGTGATGTCCTTGGGCTTATTGGTGTTGTCAATCGTAACTCTAGGAATTGCCTTTCCCTATTGGGTATTTTGGTCATACAAGTATTTCTTCACCAAAATGGAAGTTGACGGTAAGAAGGTTGTTTTTACTGGAGGCTTTGGTGAGTATTTTATTATGTCTTTAGGTCTTTTGGTATTGTCTATTGCCACTTTTGGAATTGCTTTTCCCTATTGGTTTTATTGGTCTTTTAAGTATTTCTTTTCTAGATTGGAAGTGGAAGGTTAGAAGTAGCCAGGGATTGATGAAAATACAAATAGATATGAAAAGGAATGTCAGTAATTTTGGACTCATAGGAGTGCTGTTGATTTTAGCTTCTTGCTCGAAGGAAGAGGAGAATTGCAATTGTGGCATAATCGCCAATGACGGAATTAGCTCTAACCCAGACGGTAGCAGTTGTTATTGGTTAGAGATAAGAAACAATTGCACGGATAATAAGAAAACGTTTTGTTTTGATGAGGATGTCTGGATGGATGGTCATCCGGGAGAAGAGTTTTGTGTCTCAAATGAATCGAAATGGTGAAGTAGATAACAATATCGGGGATATTTTTTCGTAGTGAAAGGAATAATTAATTTTCCTAAATCATATTGCCCATGAAAAATAATCTTCTTTTCCTTCTTTTGATGGTGTTTTTCTTCAGCTGCGCTCAACAAAGGGGGTTCAATTACGCAGCCCATAATAGGATGAACAAAAGACTTTCTCTGGTGCATCATGTAAGACATGGCGGCAAGGATATGTTGGAGAGCCATTGTAGACCCTATAAGAATGGACCCTCTTTTTATCGTTTTCGAAATTTGTTGAAGAGGAAAAAACATGGCCCAGTAAAACCGCAGCCTTGTTTTGTTCAGTAACCCCATACCCCGGATAGTAGTGGAAAGCCTTTTTGCAAAGCAAAAAGCTTGAAACGGATAGCCGGATAAGGTCCCAGAAAATATTTGCCCAATGAAAAAGCCCCGGGATATTCCCAGGGCTTTTCTGTGACACCGTAGGGAGTCGAACCCCAAACCTTCTGATCCGTAGTCAGATGCTCTATCCAGTTGAGCTACGGTGCCATCGCGTAATGCGGGTGCAAATATAGGAGTTTATTCCACTTTCACAAATTTTTTTCCTTAGTTTCGTTCCCATGTCGCGCTCCTATTGGGTTTGGTTATTGAGTTGTTTGCCAGTATTGATTTTGGTTTCGCTGTCTATTTATGTAACGAAACGCTTTGCCTACGCGGAACATATGAAACCGGAATCAGAATTTCGCAATAATGATTTGTTTTCCAAACGTCTTGGAACGGATACGGTGTTGAACATCGCGCTCATCGGCGACTCTTGGATTCACAATAGGGAGGTAGGGGAGTTTCTTCAAATTAGTTTGTCAGATTTGGGCAGGAGAGCCCAGGTTGAATCTTTTGGTTATTGCGGTGCCACTTCTAAAGATTTGTACCAGATGATTTCACTGCCTTCGCCTTTGTCTCACATGACAAAACAAAATTGGGAGTATGTGGTGATTGTGATTGGTGTAAATGACGCCTCAGGTCAATATGGTCCTGATTTCTATGCGCAACATACTTTTTGGATTGCTGAGCGCATTATGGGCATGGGGGCTTTTCCCATCATTGTTGAGCTACCCACTTTTGCTATTGAGGAATCTACGGCTTTGTTTCCATGGATAAAGCGTGTTAGGAATCAATTCTTTGCCTGGTGGCAGGGTTGTGATGTCAATAATATTTCTTGCTATCGCGATGCGCTGCGGCAAAAAATCAATGAGAGTGTATTAAAAGACAATGTGCTTTTTGTCTCGTTTGATGAGATTTGTTCAGCGTATTCAACTTGTCCCACTTTGTACCGCGACCTTTTTCATCTGAACAGCAGGGGCAATCAGAAGCTGGCAGCGGCCATCGCAAAGCAGATAGCGGTATACTGATGTATTATTTGGCTTTGAGTGAGAATTTCACTTTGAATGCCAATGTGCCTCCTTGCTCTGCCTTGTAGTTGGTATGCCAATAGTTATTGAATACGTACAAATACAATTGCTCGATGGATTGGGGTTCTCGTTTCCAAACTTTAGCCCCCATTTCTTGCGATTCGTCTATCGGTTGTCCTATTTCAATCAAAGGCAAATCGTTGCTTTCTATTACCCAATCATACTCCGCGTAATGAAGGACAATATTTCCCTCACTGCAGATAAATTCTCGGTTGGATCCTGGAAGTTGACTGGTTGGATACTCCAATGGAGTTGTACCATAGGTCAACCCAACTGCATTCGCATTGGTGCTCAGCAAAAAGTGCAATGATTCTTTTTCCAGTGTAGAATCTTTTTCAATTTTGACTTTCATTTCAATTTCACCTGCTTTTTTATTCAGTTGATATTCCCATTCTGCGGAAAATTGTCGGCCTTCAACATCCCAATGTCCATTGACTTTCACCATCTGTACACTGTCATTGTCCAGTAGAGGAGTGACCTGAATTTTAGGAAAGCAATGTGTTGTCGGATTGATGCCATAAGCATATACTGGAGTAAACAAGGGTAGTCGATCGATTTCAATCAACTCTGTATTTTGAGGAATTGGACCGTAACTTTTTGGTTTCTCAAAAGGCAATGCTTGGGTGATCATCGACTTTTCATCGCTTAATTTCAATCCACTAATTCCTCCTGTCACGGGATTGACGTACATGAATGGTATGGGAATGACTTTGCCGTCATTCATTTTTGATTTTGATTTTGTTTTTGAATATTGATTGACGATATTCTCAATTTCTAGCAACTTTCGTTTGGCTTCGGTCAAGAATGATTTTTTGTAATGCCATTGCTGTGTAGTAAATG
>CAYQUT010000008.1:0-7060 GCA_964420985.1 uncultured Chryseobacterium sp. | reverse complement strand
CGTTTGGCTTCGGTCAAGAATGATTTTTTGTAATGCCATTGCTGTGTAGTAAATGGCGAATAGGGATCTGAAATGCTGCACCATGATCCCCATGTGTGCTCATGATACAATACAATATCCCGATGAATGGAGTAGAAGTCAATGAAGGGCGAGTTGTCTCTTTCTGTGTTGTTCCATTGCTCTTCCAATTGCAATAGCCTTTGCACTACTTGTCTGATTTCTATTTCCTCTTTTGCAGTAGACAATGCGCCGTCTTCCCAGTACGGAGAAATCTCGCCTCCAAAAATATGGGGGATTGTTTCGTATGAATTTTCTATCTTCAAATAAAGTTGATCCAATGAGGCAATGGATAGGGTAGGGCTACTGTATAAGTTATTCCAATTTTGAACAAAGGTGTGCAGGGTGGTGTCTACAGGTCCGTTGTCTGCATTTTTGGTGTATCGCAATTGAACCAGATCAAGCGGATATTTTTTAGCAGTCAATTCATCTGCATATTTGGCAATGCGTTTTTCCCATTGAAACTGTTTCTCATTGTCTTGAATATTGTGAAAATACGAGTAGCCTTTTCCAGCAGTCCACACCAAAACCTTTTCTTGTGACGATTTATTGGGATGCCAGTAAAAAAAAGTGTCACCCGTTTTTTCAATCACACTGCCAACGCGATCTCCGTGATCCGCATGTTTTTCAACATAATTGGGGCCAAGTGAAAGGAATGGAATTTTATTTTCAACGTAGTTGTTAAGCGCTGAATAAGTAATCCCTGGGATGTCGGTGATCATCGCATTTCGGATATCCCTTCCCGTGATCGATTGAAGTTTCTGTGCATATTCCAAGGTCCATGGCAATTCTTTTGGATGGCACAGCCCATTGAGCACATTGGCATAATTGGCGGATAAAACCAAATTTCCACTTTTGACATAAAATACAAATAAGTTTTTCTCATGTTCACTGGCCACTTTCATGAAATTCTCCACTGCCCACAATGATTCTATGTGCCAATACACCTCTTGCCCTTCAGCTTTGGCTTTTTCAATCCATCGCATGGCCGATCGGATATTCTTGGTCTGAATTTTTTCTACTTCCGTTTGGTGATGAGAATAACCAATGTCATTGTGGCTGTGGTGAATGATATTCATCTCGTAATGCTTGTGGGGCAGTACTTCCAGGTGAAAGATTTTTAAAGGGGTTTCAGATTCTTTGTGATAATTCGTGACCATAAGTGTATCCACTCCGCTGAATGATTGGGGATAAGACGGGATGCTCAATAAGTTGTAACCGGGATCTAGGGACAAAATGGTATCGATATTTCTGCTGCTCAAGCGAATTTGTATCGATTCCTTTTCAATATTGTTGGCGCTGATTTGTATGCACCTTCTTCCTCCTTTTCTATAAATCAAAGAAGTAGCTTGACAATTCACTTCTAATTGAGGCACATATTGAAAGACCATCATCCAATCCCTGCTTATAATTTGTGAAGTCCCAAAAATCTCGAACAGCGCTTCTTTCTTGACTCTTTCGTTGGGCACTGAAATTATCAAATGCCCAAAAGCATCACCGTTGATGTCATATTCCAAAATATCAAATACCACAGAAACTTCTTTGTCTTGAAAAACAAGCAATGGTCCAAGGTTTTTTTGTTTGGCCTTGGTCGTCATGGTGCAGAGGAGGTGACCATTGAGATAAATATCAAAATTTCGATCACCACCACTGGTGCCGCTGGAGTGACCCATCAGGAATTCAAAGGAGCTCCGCTGATTTTTTGTTCGGGGCAGTTGTCCTTTGAATCGGATAGGGGATTCACCATTGCAACGGGTCAACAAAGCCAAAGGCGCAAACTCATGATAAGGAGAGAAATATTGAATATCCTCTCCATCTACTTTTTCTTTGAAGAACAATCGCTCTTGACCTTGTTGCATCATGGGCATCAATAGGATACCCATCAGTAAAAGCAGCTTATCAATGGCCATTCTCCAATAGAAACTGAGTCATCTTCTCAAACAAATGCAATCTTGTCTTTCCTCCTGATATACCATGATTCTTGTTGGGGTAGGAGAAGAAATCAAACGGCTTATTGGCTTGAATCAAAGCCTCTGCAAAGTCCATCGCATTTTGATAGTGAACGTTGTCATCGGCTGATCCGTGAACCAACAAGAATGGACCATTCAACATCTTGGCATAGTTCACAGGTGAATTGTCCTCGTATCCACTTTTATTCTCCTGTGGAGTACGCAAGAAGCGCTCTGTGTAAATGCTGTCATAATACTTCCAGTTGGTTACTGGAGCTACAGCGATACCTGCGTGAAAAACATCTGCTCCTTTGGTCATGCATAGTGAAGTCATGTATCCACCAAAACTCCATCCCTGCATGTTGATGCGATTGGCATCCACATTGGGAAAGTCTGCCAATAATTTGGCTACTCCGATAAAATCTTCGGTTTCCAATTTGCCCAATTGCAAGTAGGTGGAATGTTTAAAATCACGTCCACGGAATTGTGTTCCTCTTGGATCAACACTGACCACGATGTAACCCTGTTGTGTCAAAAGTTGGTGCCACAAGTAGTTTCTACCTTCATACATGTCCATAACTGTGTTTCTCCCGGGACCCCCATAAATAACAAATACCACAGGATACTTCTTGGACTTGTCCATGTTTTCTGGCATCATCATCCAAGCATTTAAGGTGTGTCCTTGCGGAAGCGTGAAGGTCATGAATTCTTTTTTGCTGCGGCAATACTCAGCCAGAGTAGATTTCAATTTGTCATTCGCTACCAACGTTCTCAACATGGAACCTGTCTCGTTGTGCAAGGTGATGGTGGAAGGTTGATTGGCATTGGAGTGGGTGATGATGCAATACTTCATGCCCTTGCTAAAAATGGCGTCATAGGTTCCGCCATCATATTTTTTGCCCATCCAGTATTCTGTTTTTCCTTTGAGGTTGACACGTTGAATACTCTTTCCAACGGTTTTTTCAGTGGCGGAGAAGTATACATTGTTCTTTTCATCCAATCCATACACATCAACGACTTCCCATTCTCCTTGGGTCAATTGCTTTTTTAATTTTCCGTTATTGTCATAGTGATACAGGTGCTGAAATCCGTTTTGTTCGCTGGTGATGATGAATCCTTCCTGATTATTCAAAAAGTAAAAGTTGTCATTTACATCAACGTAGGTTTTGCTACTTTCTTGGTATAGGGTTTCTGCTGTTGGGATGTTGCTTCCTTTGCTCAAGGCATTTTGAATGTTGTACCCTACAATGTTCAAATCATTTTGTAATCGATTCATCTGGTATACAAACAATCGATATTCTGTCGGATGCCATTTGAATCGAGGGACGTATGTGTCCGATTCTTTTCCTGAAAATACACTCACCGTGCTTTTGTTGGGCAGGTCATAAACATGCACTGAAACTTGGCTATTCTTTTCACCGGCCTTGGGGTATTTGAAAGTAACTCTTTCTGGATACAATTGTCCATACAAATCCATTCCATACTCAGGGACTTCCGTTTCATTGAATTTCAAATAAGCAATGGCCAAACCATTGGGGCTCCATTGATAGCCCTGTACCAAAGCAAATTCCTCCTCGTACACCCAATCGGTTGCTCCATTGATGATGCTGTTCCATTGGCCATCTTGTGTTAATGCGGTTGTTTCATTTCTATTGATGTCGTAGATAAAAATGTTGTTATCATAAACATAAGCCACCTTATTTCCATCAGGACTAAAACTGGCCAAGCGGGTTTTGTTTTTTTCACCTGCAATTAAGGCTTGTGTCTTACCTGTATTCAAATCATGAATGAAGTAAGTAGCATAATAGCTGTATCTGTACAATGCTTCTTCCTTGGTTTCAATCAGTATTTTCTTTTCATCTGCGCTGAAGCTATAGCCACCAAATCCAGTTGCTGCATTTTTAAAAATGCTCAACGATGAGGCAATCATTCCCACTGAATCTCCTGTCGCATAGCTGTATTTGACGATGTAGTCTCCCAATTTCTTGCTGCTCTTTTGCAAGGTGTAGTGCAGTCCATCATTCATGCTGGGACCCTGCTCAAAGCGCTCGCTGGCAAATGTGCTGCCTGTCCAAATCAACTCGTTGGTCAGTTTTTTCTGTCCAGAGACCCAAACTGATTGAGCCAAAATCAATGTCGTTAAAATTAAATATCTCATGTTCATAGCTTCTCATGCGAATATAAGGTCAATTGACCCATTGCGGTATTTTTGGTACATGTCAAAAGACTATAAAAGAATTGATAAAATAGACGTTGATTTTTTTCGCTCCTGTATCGGTGAATCTTGCGTTCATGTTGATGAGGAGGTGCTCAAGCGTTATGGCTCGGACGAAACCGAGGACCTTTGCTTTCCACCGCAGATTGTTTTGCAACCTTCCTCTACAGATCAAGTGTCATCCATCATGAGACATTGCAACCAGAACAACATTTGTGTAACGCCCATCGGTGCGCGCACCGGTTTGAGTGGAGGAGCTTTGTCTATTCATGGTGGGGTAGGATTGAGCATGGAGCGCATGAATAAGATTCTGAACATCGATGAAAAGAATGGACAGGTCACCACTGAGCCGGGAGTTATTACCCAAGTATTGCAAGATGCATGTGCTGAAAAAGGTTGGTATTATGCTCCCGATCCTTCCAGCAAAGGTTCCTGTTTCATTGGTGGGAATATCGCAGAGAACGCCGGTGGTGCGCATGCCGTGAAGTATGGGGTGACCAAAGATTTTGTATTGAATCTGGAAGTGGTCTTGCCCAATGGTGATGTCATTTGGACTGGAGCCAATACGCTGAAGAATTCTACGGGTTATCATTTAACACAACTCATGGTGGGCAGTGAAGGCACCTTGGGTGTGATTACCAAAGCGGTTTTAAAATTGATACCCCTGCCCAAACATCAATTGCTGATGCTGGTTCCGTTTTATCAAGCTGAGCAGGCATGTCAAGCGGTGAGCGCTATTTTTCAGGCGGGCATCATGCCCAGTGCATTGGAATTCATGGAACGCGATGCCATTGATTTTGTCCTACAATTCTTGGACGATGTGGTTGTTCCTATTGAAGAAAAAGTACAAGCGCATTTGTTGATTGAAGTGGATGGAAATTACCCTGAGGTACTCATGCAAGATTGTGAACGCATCATGGAAGTGCTTTCTGCGTTTGATTGCGGTGATCCATTGTTGGCAGAGGATGATGCCCAGAAAAATCAATTGTGGAAGATGCGCCGCAAGGTGGCAGAGGCGGTAAAATCTCATTCGGTATACAAGGAAGAGGATACTGTCGTTCCTCGTTATCAATTGCCGGCGTTGCTGAAAGGAGTGAAGGACGTGGGAACCAAATATGGTTTTCGATCCATCTGTTATGGTCACGCCGGAGACGGGAACTTGCATGTCAACATTGTAAAGGATGCATTGACAGATGCGCAATGGAACGATATGCTGCCCAAGGCCATCACGGAAATTTTTACCATCACGCGATCATTGGGTGGTACCTTGAGCGGAGAACATGGAATAGGTTATGTTCAACGACCCTACATGCCTTTGGCATTTAGTGCAACTGAATTGGCAGTAATGAAAGGAATCAAATCGGTTTTTGATCCGAATGGAATATTGAATCCCTCCAAGATTTTACCATGAGGATAGCCATAGTTGGAGCGGGAGCAGCGGGATATTTTACAGCCCTGCAATTGCAAGAGTGTTTGCCAGAGGCGGAAGTGAAGTTGTATGAAAAAGCAACACCATTGGCCAAGGTGAAAGTGAGTGGAGGAGGTCGATGCAATGTAACGCATGCTTGTTTTGAACCAGAAGAGTTGATCAAGTATTACCCACGTGGGGGCAAAGAATTGTTGGGGCCTTTTCACCAATGGCAACCCGGAGATACCATAGCATGGTTTGCTGAAAGAGGAGTACCGTTGAAAGTGGAGGAGGATGGGCGTATGTTTCCCGAAACCGATCGCTCACAAACCATCATTGATTGTTTTGTGGAGCAACTGCAACCTGGAACCTTGGTCAACATCGGCGTTGCGAAATTTGAACCCATCGATCAGCAATGGAGATTAACGTTGGACAATGGGCAAGAGGAAATTTTTGATCGATTGGTGGTCACTGCAGGCAGTAGTCCCAAAATGGCACAAGCATTAATAGGCTTGGGCATCAGTATGGTTGAGGCGGTTCCTTCATTGTTTACATTTCACATACCAGATGAGACCTTGCACGCCTTGTCAGGATTGGCTTTTCAGGCAGAGGTTGAGTTGGATGGAGCACCTTGGACAACGGATGGTCCTATGCTGATTACGCATTGGGGGGCGAGTGGGCCAGCTGTATTGAAGATGAGTGCATGGGCAGCGCGTTGGATGGCAGACCGGAAATATCAGACGGAGATGGTGTTAAATAGCTTGCCACAATGGAACAGAGAAACCGTCAAGCAACAGTTGATGGAAGTTCGCAAGGTCAGTGCCAAGAAGCAGGTCATCAATGCGCATCCTCCAGGAGTGACCAACCGATGGTGGAATTTTGTTGTGCAAAAGCACAACAAGGAAAAAGATAAATTGTGGGCTGATGTGACCAATGAGGCCATTGAAAGTTGGACAGAACTATTAACCCAAATGCGTTTACCCGTCAACGGCAAGTCGACCTTCAAGGAGGAGTTTGTTACTGCAGGGGGTGTTGATTTGCGCAGTATCAATTTCAAGACGATGGAAAGCAAGGAGCAGAAGCATTTGTATTTCGCGGGAGAGGTGTTGGACATTGATGCGGTAACGGGAGGATTTAATTTTCAAGCGGCCTGGACAACGGCAGTAATGGCAGCACGCGGCATAGCCAAATCATTTTCTTGAAAATAATTTGCGTAATAACAGATTAACAATGTATATTTGCAGCCACAACATTGCGGGGTGGAGCAGTTGGTAGCTCGTTGGGCTCATAACCCAAAGGCCACAGGTTCGAGTCCTGTCCCCGCTACTAGAAAAAGCCAATCAGAAATGATTGGCTTTTTGCATAAAAAAGCGTTGAATGCTTGCATTCAAAAGCTTTTGAAATGCAAAAAGAAAATGGCGATAGCCATTT